>CAZNCM010000088.1:0-1614 GCA_964571155.1 uncultured Lyngbya sp.
CTCAAATTCCTCTACAACGCCATGAGGCGATCAAAACCCTCAATGAAGTGCGCGTTAGTCTCGAAGAACAAGGACTCACGATTGGAGAAAGCTTATCTTTACCCCGCTCTGATTCTCAAGTCACCTCATCTTCTTTGTTTGAGAATAATCGCTATTTAAGCCTGATCAAACCGTTTCTCTTACCTGCTGATAAATTAGTTCAATATTCACCTGATTTGTTGGTTCCGGTGGTGAAAACACGCGAATCTTCTCAAACTTATCCTTGTTCTTCTGTCTGTCAAGAAATTGTCGAACTGCGAGTGTATAAAGCGGTTCAAATGCCCTACCAACGCCCCGGAAGTGAACAGTATTATCGCCTGGTTCATCAACTCGATGCCAACGGGCCGGCTGAATCCTTTGTATTGACTTCACTGATTAGTAATCGGACTAACCAACAAGGATCAAATAAACCCGTTCCACTGACTCGCATTCGTCAATTTAGCGGCAACGTTCCAAGCTTTGGGGTGTGGTTTAGTTTGAATGGTGAACGAATTATTGGATCGAAGAAAGTTCCCTATGGTAAGGTGATTCATTACAATCCAGCTTATTATTATCTCAGTACCATGTTGGAGTGGAAAAGTTCGGCTGGACAGCAACCGATTTGGGAACAAGTCACCGGAAATAGTGAACCGGAGTTGCTGGTTGAAGATACAATCGGACTTGAACCTCAATTTAATATTTATCAAGTTAAACCTCGTCAGTTTGTTCCCAATCCAATTCAGCTTGCAGATATTTCTTTAGATGAACAAGTCATTGATAATTATGCCTATCGTAAGGAGTTAATGGAACCCTTGAAAAAAGAGGTCGATCAAGACGGTTCTGATGCCAGCAAATGGCCGGCGTTAGCTCAAGCTCAATTAGATTTAATTCAGTTTCATGCTAATATTACAGATGCTCAAGCGGGTGCCGCCTGGGCGAGTCCGACTCAAAAAGTTCTGGCGAGTTTAATTGATGGTCGGTGGACAGAAGCGTTGGATGTGGTTCAAAATGAACGGGTGAATTCTGATGAGATTAATACCCTTTTACAAGCCGATGATGGACGTTTGAAAGTTCGGATTCAAGCGGCTTTGGCTGAGAGTCCAGAGGAACAGGATTTACAAGCTTGGGGTGCTTTAATTGTAGCGGCTCAGGAGGGACGAAATCAAGCGATTACTTGGTTAGATGAACAGTCGGCGACCCGTGATAATAAGATTCGCATTCAAGAGTTATTAGATTAGAGGGAATCTCAGAGTTCAGGAGTTGAGAAAACGGGTAAAAACCAAGACTCCTGATATTATTTTTGTTGACGATTGATTGACGATTGAATGAATGGATAAAGAAGGGGAAGTCGAAGGGCTAAAGTTAACTCGCAAGCGAATTGCGTTTTATTTTGATGATTTAGAAACTCCACTGGGTCGAGTTGTGAGTTTCAGTATTACGGGTTTAATTTTACTTTCGTCGGTCATTTTTGTTGTTCAAACTTATCCTATTTCTTCTCAAGTTCGAGATATTTTAGAAGAACTAGATCGAATCATTGTTGTTATTTTTGCCTGTGAATATGTGATTCGACTCTGGGTTTCAGAACACAAAATAAAA
>CAZNCM010000088.1:1682-13258 GCA_964571155.1 uncultured Lyngbya sp.
CTTTTTAAATCCCTTTTCTTTGATCGATCTTGTGGCAATTTTGCCTTATTTTTTAGGAATTTTTAATGTTAGTTTTTTGCGGCTTTTACGGTGGTTTAGAATTCTGCGGTTAATTCGATTTATTGATGTGAAAATTTATATTTTCCGTCTCCAAACAGAAGATGGAATTATTTTTGCTCGAATTCTCTTTACTTTACTGACGATTATTTTTATATTTTCAGGTCTGATTTATCAAGTCGAAAGTCCGGTCAATCCCGAAATCTTTGGAACCTTTTTAGATGCGGTTTATTTTTCAGTGGTCACAATGACAACCGTGGGCTATGGCGATGTCGTTCCTTTCTCTGAACCCGGTCGATTTTTAACAATTTTGATGATTTTAACGGGAATTGCTTTAATACCCTGGCAAATTGGAGATTTAATCAAACAATTAGTCAAAACCGCAAATAAAGTCGAAACCACTTGTCCGGGTTGTGGGTGGAGTAGTCATGATCCCGATGCCCTATATTGTAAGCGCTGTAGTACCCTTCTCAATACTCATCGTTCTTCTGACTCGTGAACTTTTGTTAATATCGGTGAGGCTTTCTTCAGAAGTCGCTTTGTTGACATCTCCCTCACCCCCCCCGATCAAGTTCAACCTAAAGAATGATGTTAATTAAAAATTAGCTAAAAATCAGTCAATGAACAGACAAAAAGACAATTCCTTGACATCATAAAAGATAAGTTACCTAAATCCAGGTTAAACAATGACTGCTCATGCTCCCAACCTAGAAACATCCAACTCTCGAAAATTATTACAATTGCTGCGATCGCTTTCGATGTATAGCAGCCTGATTGTTTTATTAACGGGGTGTGTTGTCCTCATGGGCTGGGCATTAGACATCGATATTCTGACGAGCATCATACCCGAACGGGTAACAATGAAGCCCAATACAGCTCTGGGATTTATGATTAGTGGTACAGCTTTGGGATTATGGCACCGTCAACAGAGTTTGAGCAATCCCAAATGGCAGCGAATCTTAACATTTTTAATTAATATTGGTTCGGTTTTAATTATCGTCGTGGGTTTAATCACGCTAATCGAGTATCGCTTTGAGCTTGATTTTCAGATCGATGAACTTTTATTTCCCGCCTCACCAGATGCAGTCGATGCCATCGTCAAAGGTCGCATGGCTCCCAATACTGCGGTTAACTTTATATTATCAGGAGCAGCTTTAATCCTACTGGCTGGTCGTCGTTGGCATCCCGCCCAACTGTTGAGTCTATTTATGTTTTTGATCGCCCTGCTTGGCTTCACAGGACACCTCTACGCGATCAATCAGTTATATAGTGTCGGTTCACCCACAGGCATGGCAATCCATACTGCAATTTGCTTTATGTTCGTGTCTTTGGGGATTTTGTTCGCCTGTGCTGACCAAGGCTGGATGCAGGAAGTGACGAGCAGCGATGCAGGGGGGATTATGGCTCGACGTTTAGTTCCCCTACTGGCGATATTGCCGTTAATGATCGGCTTATTTGTCTTTGTCCTCTATGAAACCTTTCAACTTACACCCGAATCTATTTTTGCCCTGCGGAGTGTTTTGGGTACTGTGATCTTTGTTGCGATTGTCTGGCGCAATGCCAAAACCCTCAACCGCATTGATAGTCATCGCCAACAGATTCAAAACCATCTGATTAATAGTGAACGTCGCTTTCGGGCAATTTTTGATCAAACTTATCAATTTATTGGCTTATTGCAACCCGACGGTATCTTAATTAAAGCCAATCAAACCGCCCTGGAATTTGGGGGGCTAACCCCTGAAGATGTTGTCGGTAAGCCTTTCTGGGAAGCCCACTGGTGGAGTACATCAACCCAAGTTCAAGATCAGTTAAAACAAGCCATCGCTACCGCCGCTTCGGGGGAATTTATTCGCTACGAGGTAGAAGTACAAGGGGCTGCAAATTCCACTGCAATTATCGATTTTTCGATTAAGCCCCTCCGAGATCAACAGGGAAACGTTTCACTTTTGATTCCAGAAGGGCGAGATATTACCCCTCTCAAACAAAAAGAAAAGGAACTCAAACAACTTAACCGCAAACTTCAAGAGGTTAATACTCTGTTGCGACGTCGAGAAGAAGAATTTAGAGCATTAGCGGAAAATATACCCGATACCATCACTCGCCACGATCGCGCCTATCGCTATCTTTATACAAATCCAGCCTGTACAAAACAATCGGGCATTCCCTCAACGGTTTATCGGGGTAAAACTCCACGAGAGTTAGCGTATCGCTCTGACATTACTCAGATGTGGGAAACTTCTCTAGAAACAGTTTTTCAAACGGGAGTGATGAAAATTGATGAATTTGAAGTTATTAATCAAAATGAAGTCAAAAATTATCAGACTTTAATTGTACCCGAATTTGCACCGGATAGTTCTGTGCAATCGGTCTTAACCATTTCTCGCGATATTACCCAACTGCGACAAACTGAACACCAACTGCGACAACTCAATCAACACCTGGAAAGTCAGGTACAAAATCGCACCGCAGAACTGGCTGCAACAAATGCTCTGTTACGAGAAGAAATTCATCGCCGCCAAACTATTCAGCAGGAATTAGTGGAGCAAAAACAGCTTTTAGAAAGTTTCTTTGAAAATTCGACGGTGGGGATGGTTATACTTAACCAGCAACTGCGGTTTATACAACTCAATCAAGCGATCGCTGAGATGAATGGAGTTTCGATCAAAGCAACATTGGGTTGTACTGCTGATGAGATTTTACCCCATCTGGCTCCCCAACTCAATCCTATTTATCAACAGGTTTTGGAAACGAGCGAACCCCTTTTGAATGTTAAATTTTCTGGAGAAACTCCTAAGCATCCGGGTGTAACTCGCTATTGGCAAGGGTCTTATTTTCCACTTTTGAGACAAGAGGATCAAATTATGGGAATCGGCGGTGTGATTGTTGAAATTAGCGAACAGCAAGCTGCACTTCGTGAACGCAAACAAGCAGAAATAGCTTTAAACGAAAGTGAAGAACGATTCCGAAAAGCTGTAATTGAAGCCCCTTTTCCGATTATCATTCATGGGGAAGATGGCAAAATTCTTCAAATCAGTAATACTATTACAGAAATCACAGGTTATACAGCCGAGGAAATTCCCACAATTGAGGATTGGACAGAGCGAGCCTATGGCGAACGTCAGAATGTTGTTTTAGAGGCAATTAATCAACTCTTTCTGATTAATCATCGAGTTGATGAGGGAGAATTTGAAGTTAGAACGAAAAACAAAACGACTCGCATCTGGAATTTTAGCTCCGCTCCTTTGGGTCAGGTTTGGGATCACAGACGATTGGTTATATCAATGGCGACAGATATCACAGAACGTAAACAGGCTGAAGTCGCTCTGGCGAATCGCCTCAGACAACAGGCGCTCATCACTCAACTAGGTCAGGTGGCGTTGTCAGGATGCTCGTTAACGATACTTTTTGATCAAACGACTCAACGGGTTGCAGAGAGTTTGGGAGTTGAATATTGTAAGGTATTAGAGTTGTTGCCTGGGGGTGAACGCTTACTATTACGCTCAGGAGTTGGATGGCGTGAGGGTTTGGTGGGTAAAGCGATTGTGGGAACCGATCACGATTCTCAAGCGGGTTATACGTTGCGAGTCCATGAACCGGTGATTGTAGAAGATCTGACCACAGAATCCCGCTTTAGTGGCCCGTCTCTGTTACAGGAACATCGAGTCATTAGTGGGATGAGTACCATTATTGAGGGGAGAAATTCCGATCAACCTTTTGGGATTTTAGGGATTCATTCCACTGAGAAACACGACTTTACCCCCGATGATGTTAACTTTCTCCAAGCGATCGCCAATCTGTTAGCTGAAGCGATTACTCGCAAGCAAACTGAAGAAGAAATCTACGAACTCAACAAAACGCTCGAACAACGAGTTCAAGAACGAACTCAACAGTTGGAAGATGTTAACCAAGAGATGGAAGCTTTTTCCTACTCGGTTGCTCACGATCTACGCGCTCCTTTGCGGGCCATTCAGGGCTTTTCTCAAGTTCTGATCGAAGACTACGGCAATACACTCGATGAGTTGGGACAAGAATATATTAACCGTATGGGTGCTTCTGCTGAACGCCTCGATCAACTGATTCAGGATTTATTAGCGTATAGTCGTTTGGGACGAACCGAAATCAAGTTACAAAATGTCAGTTTGGCGGTTGTTGTCGAAGCTGTTCTCAATGACCTGAAACCGGACTTAGAAACGAAGCAAGCCCAGATTTTTATTGATCCCTGTCTACCGATTGTCTTAGCACAACGTAATGTTTTAAAGCAAGTGATCGCTAATCTTGTGTCTAATGCGATTAAATTTGTTCAACCCGGTGTTTTACCGATTGTCTCGATCAAAGCTGAAAAACAACAGGTTAGTCCTGTCGAGATTAATACTCACCACTTCGAGACTCAATGGGTACGACTGTGGATCGAGGATAACGGAATTGGGATCTCACCTAAACATCAACAGAGAATTTTCGAGGCGTTTGAACGATTACATGGGATTGAATCCTATCCGGGGACGGGAATTGGATTGGCGATTGTTAAGCGGGGTATTGAACGTCTAGGAGGACGGTTTGGTGTACAGTCAAAGCCGGATCAAGGAAGTCGGTTTTGGATTGAACTCGCTTGTGCCGAGTCTGTTAGTATCTCTACACATGAAAAGCAGTCCCATCTTTTCAGAGAGTAATGTAATAACGACAGGATTTCATTTAAAATCTAAAAAAAGTAGGGTGATCATGGATATCTCGACCACTCGTTCTCCTGTGGGGAACCGTCTTCTGGCTGTATTACCAGAGTCAGATTTTCAACGCATTTCTCCATATTTAATCGAAGTTTCCCTTTCTTTAGGACAAATCCTCCATGAACCCCAAGAAAAAATAGAAACGGTTTATTTCCCCACCAAAGCGATGATTTCTCTGGTTTCCATTATGGAAGATGGGTCTACCGTTGAGGTGGGGATTGTGGGAAATGATGGGATGCTGGGTTATCCTGTTTATTTGGGCGGAGCTCAGAGTCATATTCGCGCCCTTGTCCAGAGTCAAGGAAAAGCTCTACAAATGAATGCGATTGTCCTGAAAAATGAATTTGATCGGGGTGGTTTTTTTCAGCGATTACTGCTACTTTATACTCAGGTATTTCTGACGCAGGTCACTCAAACAGCCGCCTGTAACCGTTTTCATCCCACAGAAGAACGACTCGCTCGCTGGCTGTTGCAGTCTCAAGACTGTACGGGTTCTGAGGAGTTGCATCTGACTCAAGATTTTTTGTCTAGTATGCTGGGGGTTCGTCGGGCGAGTGTGACGGTTGCAGCTGGAACTTTACAGCAAGCGGGGATGATCCGATATAATCGGGGTAAAATCACGATTTTGGATCGAACGGCTTTAGAAGACACGACTTGTGAATGTTATGAAATTGTCCGACAAGAATATAATCGTCTATTTAATTTTGTACCAAATCTTTAGAAACTGATGGTCACGAAAGTAGTTTTCGAGGACTATTTTTTGAGTAAATTTTATAAAGACTTTCATCGGTACGGTAGCGTACATATGGTTTAATCGAAGTATGGGATACTGAAAACTATCTATGACATTTGTATTTGTCAACTTGTAAAGTTATTCCATCTGCACTTAGTCAGCTAGGTCTCTATACTGAAAGAAGAGACGAATATTGCCCACATGGGTGAAGACTCAAGATTAATATTTGGAATAAAGTTCAATGATGGATCTCAATGATTACGGTATACTTTTAGTAGAAGATGATTCTAATGATATCCTGTTTGTCCAACGCGCTTTTCGTCAAGCTAATCTAAACAATCCTATTCGTATTGTTAAAGATGGCGATCAGGCAGTTTCTTATCTCAATGGAGACAACGAATATATCAATCGTGATGTTTATCCTTTACCGGCTTTGATTCTGCTGGACTTGAAGTTGCCTCGTCGTTCGGGATTGGAAGTCTTGGAATGGATGAGGACACAAAAGCATTTGAGACGCATTCCTGTTGTGGTTTTAACGTCCTCTAAAGAAAGTCTTGATGTGGACAAAGCTTATGATATTGGTGTGAATTCTTATCTCGTTAAACCTGTAAAATTTGAGTCTTTAGCAAAAATGATAGAAATCATAGATGCTTATTGGCTAAAATTAAATCAATATCCATCAGTGATAGCCTAAAATTATTGAATGATGAATGTATAGTTCAAAATAGTCACAGGAAATCCTGAAGCGGAAAAAAATCTCTTTCCTCTAAAAATTCATCTTTTTTATCCTTCATAATTCTGTTGATTGGGTCGTCTTGATGAAAATTTTTGTCCTAAAATATAAAAGTTATCTTGATCGAATTCAAACATGACTGCGGAGCAATTGCTGCAACGAATTTTGTTGGTTGATGATAGCCCAGATGATCGTCTGCTGGCGATTCGAGAAATCCGCCGACAGTTTCCTAATGTTGAGATCCACGAAGTCCCAACTTTGGCGGAGTTTTACCAAGCCTTAGAAACCGATCAATTTGATTTTGTGATTACCGACTATGAGCTAAATTGGACAACCGGATTGGATATTTTACGGGCAGTTAAAGCCCATGATCCTGAACGTCCAATTGTGATGTTTACCAATTCCGGGACGCAAGAAATCGCCGTAGAAGCCATGAAAGCGGGTTTGGATGACTATGTGTTGAAATCTCCAAAACACTTTATTCGGTTGTCTCAAGCAGTTCGTACCGTTTGGGAAAATGCCCAAGCTCGTCATAGAGCAGCTCAACTCGAACTTCGTCTACAATTTTTATTGAATGAGTTAAATGTCGGAGTGTTTCGAGCAACGGTAGATGGAACACTTTTGGAAGCTTCTGATGGTTTTTATAAGCTTTTAGGATTAAGTTCTTTTGAGGATGCTCAACGGTTTTTTCAAGAGCAAATCGCCACTGATTATTCACTCTATCAGAACGGAGAAGATCAATGGGAATGGCAAACTGAATTAATTTGTCCTCAACAAAAGAAAATCTGGGTCAGAATTAGTGAAACTCTCGTTAGAAATAATGGAAAAATGGTGATCGATGGATTAATTGATGACATTACCGAACAAAAACAACACTCAGCTCAAATTAAAGAACTTAATAGAACCCTAGAAAGAAGGGTGAAAGAACGAACCACTCGTTTAGAAAATGTTAATAAAGAGTTAGAAACATTTGCTTTTTCTGTCTCTCACGATTTGCGAACGCCGATTCGTCAAATTGACGGCTTTGTGAGTTTGCTTAAACAACAACTAGCCGAGATTACAACAGATGAAACTATTCTGCATTACTTAGATACAATGACAACTTTAACTGAGCGTTCGGGTAAAATGATTGATGATTTATTGCTTTTTTCCCGTACGGGACGGGCAGAAATGCAGTATACACAGGTGGACATGAACCTGTTAGTTGAATCAATCAAACAACAACTTGAGTATCGATTAGAAGACAGAAAAATTACCTTGAAAATTGAGTCATTACCGACGGTAAAAGGAGATCGTAATTTACTTCAACAGGTTTGGCAAAATTTAATTGAAAATGCAGTAAAATATACCAGTCAAAGACAAAAATCAGAAATAGAAATTGGAAGTATTTCCAACAATCAAGAAAGTATTTTTTGGGTTAAAGATAATGGGATTGGCTTTGATATGAACTCTGTTAATCGATTGTTTGGGATCTTTCAACGTCTCGAAAATGCTCAAGAATTTGAGGGGACGGGGATTGGACTGGCGAATACGCGCCGAATTATTCATCGTCATAATGGCCGTGTTTGGGCAGAAGGAAACCTTGATCAAGGTGCGACCTTTTACTTCAGTTTACCTCAAGATATACCCCAGATTTAAAAATATTGATCGATGATTTCAGTCGTTAATTTAAAATCGAATAGAGAATAGTTGAGCAAGTCTAGAAGCAGCAGATATGCGTTAATTTATACCTTGAGATAGAGACTGTGATTAATAGCTTGTAGTACAATTTTATGATATAAGTTATTTGATCGCTAACTTCCAATGTACAGTTTATATAATCCCTCGTTCGTTCAACTTCCCTCTCCTACAAAAATGCTACAAATCCTCCTATTAGAAGATGATCCCGTTGATATAGAGTTAATTCAAACTCTCCTGATTAAGGGCGGTATTGAAGCCAATTTTACTTGCGTTAATCGATGCTCTGAATTTGAGGAAGTTTTGAAACTTCAACTCCCCGACTTAATCTTATCAGACTATATATTACCCAGTTTTAACGGTATTGCAGCATTAGAAATTGCTCAACAACTTTGTCCTCAAGTTCCGTTTATTATCGTCTCGGGAATGTTGGGAGAAGAACGAGCAATTGAAGCGCTCAAACAAGGGGCGACTGATTATGTTTTAAAACAGCGTTTAGAGCGGTTAGTTCCCTCTGTAAAACGAGCATTGCGAGAAAGTCAAGAACGACAAGAACGCCTGCGAGTTGAGGAAGCATTGCGTCAAACCGATGATTTACTCAAAGCCATTGTAGATGCTTCACCTGTGGCGATTATTACCCTAAATTCAGAGAAGAAAGTTATTACCTGGAATATTGCCGCCGAACGGATTTATGGTTGGCAATCTCAGGAAGTTATAGATCAACTGTTACCTCTAAATCCTCCTGAAGAGGATGAACAGTTTAATCGGTTATTTCAACAGGCTCTACAAAATTATACACGGACTAATTATGAATTTCAACATCGGGGAAAAAATAATGATTTAATCGAGATTAGTATTTCCCTCGCGCCCCTCCACACTGCCGTTGATATTACGACTCGGAAACGCATTGAAGCCGAACGTTTTAACCTCCTCCAACGAGAACAATCTGCTAGAGCCGAAGCCGAAGCCGCTAACCGGATTAAAGATGAATTTTTAGCTGTTCTTTCCCATGAGTTACGAACGCCTCTCAATTCGATTTTAGGATGGATTACATTAATTCAACGGGGGAAACTCAACCAAACTACTCTTGAACAAGCGTTAGAAGTGATCGAACGGAATGCTTCTATACAAACGCAATTAATAGAAGATTTGCTTGATATTTCTCGGATTAGTCGCGGTCAACTGAATTTGAATATTAACTCGGTTAATCTCGTTGAACTGATTCAAACAACAGTTGACACTTTACGTCCCGCATCAGAGGCGAAATCGATCTCGATAGACCTGATGCTTGATCATCGTATAAATATTATTCCTGGGGATGGAAATCGACTGCAACAAGTCTTTTGGAACCTGTTCTCAAATGCGATAAAATTTACTCAAAATCAGGGTTCAGTCACAATTGAACTGAATAAACTAGAGGACTCCTACGCTCAAATTAAGGTGAGTGATACCGGGATGGGGATTGATCCCAGTTTCCTTCCTTATGTATTTGAATATTTTCGTCAAGCGGATGCTTCCACAACGCGATCTCAAGGCGGTTTAGGATTAGGTTTAGCGATTTCTCGTCATTTAGTCGAACTCCATGGCGGTACGATTGATGTTGAAAGTGAGGGGAAAGGAAAGGGGAGTATTTTTACCATTATGTTGCCCATTCGGTCAATTCAATTTGATCAGGAACAGAGAGATAAACCGATAGATGATGAGTTGAACTTACAAGATCTCAACGTCATAGTTGTCGAAGATCAGGCTGATGCCCGAGAATTAATTCGGTTAGTCCTCGAACAACAAGGGGCGAAGGTGAGTGAAGCTAGTTCGGGTCGAGAAGCCTGGGAAATTTTGAAAGAGTTTACACCAGATGTTATCATTAGTGATATTGGAATGCCGGATGAAGATGGATATAGTTTGCTAAAAAGAGTGCGTTCTTTACCGAAAGACAAAGGAGGTAACGTTCCGGCTTTGGCGCTTACTGCTTATACAAAAGAGGAAGATAGAGAACAAGCAATCAAGGCGGGATTTCAGATGCACTTAAGCAAACCTCTTGATATTACAGCATTGCTGAAAGCTGTTTCTCAATTGACGCTCAAGACTCAATAATTTTTAAAGCGATTTATTGAAATTAAAATTAAAAACGATGAAAGATCCGAAACAAAAGCGAGAAAAAAAACGAGAGATTGATCCAGTCACTGTGATCGCCATTATTATTGCTATTTTATTTATTCCTCTGTTTGTGGCTGGATTTTTTCCTTAATTTCACTCTAAATTATTAATTTTGTGGACTATTATTAAATTGTGCTTTTAAATCAAAGGGTGGGCCGTAATCCCAAATACAAATTTCAAGAGATTCGTGAAAGACAGTGACTTGGAGATGAATGGGAGTGGTACAAGGGAGTTGTTTATGGGCATGATTGACAGCATTGGTAAATCCCTCGGCTAAAGCGATTTGACATTGCCACCAAATCGGTTTAGGAATGGGCTGATCTTCCAACTGTTGATACCAGGCTAAAACATCTTCTAATACGGCTAAATCACTGTTAACCTGGAGTTGAATTTGTTTTATAATTTTCGGGGAGTTTGTTGAGTTTCGGGAGAGAGAGAACCAGCGTTTTTTGAGTTTATTTCCAGGTTCAACGAAGCGGTTTGAAGGAGGATCTTTTGGGTTTTGAGAAGATGATTCAACATCAGTTGAGTTATAATTTTTAACCAGTTTCAAGCAATTTTGATTCTGATCGGGAGTGCGATTGTAAGTTAACTCATCTGCAAGGGGAAAGAGGATTTTTAGACCCCAACCACTTTCGGGAAGTTCATCAATATTAGACAAATTGAGATCATTCATAATCAGGTTTAGGAGTGTTAGGAGTGTTACAATAATTATAGGTTCTGGAGTTTATGTACCGATGACTTTTTCTGAGTAATTTTAGACCTGACGAACATTGCGAATGACAATATCCGGTAATTTTAAAGGAACTGGAGACAATTCTATTTTTTGAATATTTTGCATCGGAATCACTAATAAGCGATCGCCAATTTCCAACATTAACTCTTTCGAGTTTAAAACCCGTTGAATGTGACTGGCTAACAGTGCTTTTTCCTCTTGGGGAGAATCAAACTCAAAACAATCCGATTCCCCATTAATATAGCGAATCGTCATCTGCACGGTACGAGATTCTGGGATCTCATTGATCATCTCAACATTCCTTGATACAAGGTTAGCAATTCAACAATGACATAAACAGTTGACAGACCGTCGATCAACACTCCCAACACCGAAAACCCATCAAAAACTATCGACGACGTTCAGCTAACTTCCGGTAAACCTGACGCAGATCGGCTCGATGATAAGCAATTGCAACCAAAGTGTGATAAAACAAATCAGCCACTTCCGAAGCGATCGCCTCAGTATCATTATCCTTGCACGCCATCACCACTTCTGCCGATTCTTCTCCAATTTTTTTCAGAATTTTATTATCTCCCCCGGCCAACAACTTACACGTGTAAGAATCTTCTTTGGGGTGATCCCGGCGATCGCAAATTACGTCAAAAACCTCTGACAAAAGATTACTCGGGACTTGAGCAAACTCCCCATTTTGTTGTTCTGCAATCGACTCACATTCAACTAAAATTAATAAAGATTGACTAACCGGGTCATATCGCAATC
>CAZNCM010000088.1:13268-13853 GCA_964571155.1 uncultured Lyngbya sp.
TAAGATTCGACCCTCCAAACCGTCTTGGATAATGGCGGGGATCAATCCTTGTTCGTTGTAACGAATTTTATCAATTGGGATCAACTGGCTCAGTGAAAGGGGTTTTGAGGCAGACATAAGTTGAACGAGTGTAACGAAGAACACCTAACCTGTATAAAATATCATTTTGCGGTGCGATCCTGTCGATGTTTCGTTCGCAATCAATAGCGCACCCAGAGCGTCGTCTTTTCTTCCTGTGATTTAGGATTATCCTCAAATTTGTAATCGTTGCATTTACAAAACTTGAACACTAGCATTTTAAGGAGATATACACAATGGTAACAACTCCATTGAGAACAACAAAGTCAGAAGAAATTTTTACCGCTGCTCAAAAACTGATGCCGGGGGGCGTTAGTTCTCCGGTACGGGCGTTTAAATCAGTGGGTGGACAACCAATTGTCTTTGATCGCGTACTTGGATCTCATATTTGGGATATCGATAGTAACGAATACATTGACTATGTTGGCACTTGGGGGCCTGCTATTTGTGGTCATGCTCACCCGGAAGTGATTTCCGCCTTAAAAGCCGCCTTAGATAACGGCACCA
>CAZNCM010000088.1:13912-18589 GCA_964571155.1 uncultured Lyngbya sp.
TGTATGTCCGTTTTGCGGCTAATGAGAGCCTTTACCGGACGCGATAAAATCATCAAGTTTGAGGGCTGTTATCACGGTCACGCGGATATGTTTTTGGTCAAAGCCGGTTCAGGGGTGGCGACTCTGGGTTTACCGGACTCTCCGGGCGTTCCTAAGTCTGTTACCGGAAATACCCTCACCGCCCCCTACAATGACCTAGAAGCAGTGAAAAAGCTGTTTGCGGAGAATCCGGGTGAAATTGCAGGAATCATCCTAGAACCCGTTGTCGGCAACTCTGGTTTTATTGTTCCGGATGCGGGCTTTTTGGAAGGGTTGCGGCTACTGACCCAAGAAAATAATGCGTTGTTGGTGTTTGATGAAGTGATGACGGGATTCCGCATTGCTTACGGTGGCGCTCAGGAACGTTTCGAGGTCACGCCAGACTTAACGACATTGGGTAAAATTATCGGGGGCGGTTTACCGGTCGGGGCCTATGGCGGACGTCGGGATATTATGGCGATGGTGGCTCCGGCAGGCCCAATGTATCAAGCGGGTACGTTGTCGGGAAACCCGTTAGCGATGACGGCCGGAATTAAAACCCTAGAATTGTTGCAAAAGCCGGGAACTTACGAATATCTCGACAACATCACTAAGAGATTATCGGATGGGTTGCTGCAAATTGCTCAAGAAACGGGTCACGAGGTTTGTGGCGGTCAAGTCAGTGGGATGTTTGGGTTGTTCTTTACTTCTGGCCCGGTTCATAATTATGAAGATGCCAAGAAGTCGGACTTAACGAAGTTTAGTCGTTTCCATCGGGGAATGCTCGAACATGGGATTTATCTGGCACCGTCGCAGTTTGAGGCGGGGTTTACTTCAATTGCTCACACCGATGCTGACATTGACAAGACGTTAGCAGCAGCGAAAGAAGTGATGTCAACCCTATAAATTCCGGTTAATCGTTAAGATGTTCGGAGTCAGGACTAGAGTGTTTTTTTCTTAAGAGAAGAAGTCATTCAGGTTCTGACTGCGAAAGTTTTGAAGTGTGAATCATGTTAGGCAGAATTTGGCAATGGCTAAAAAATTGGTTTAAACGATTGTTTGGGGGACGTTCTCAAGCCTCTCAGTCTCGACCGTCTCCCTCGGTTAATCCTCTGAGTGATACGGGTTATGAAGCGTTGTTTTTAAAAGTGTTAGAAGGAGTTGAGCAAGGATGGGAACAGTCTCAAGTGTTAGACAGTTTGGGAAACCGCATCAATGACCGATTTTTTAAGTCTTGGTTACAACGGTTTGGACGAAAATTAATGGAGTCTCCTCTACCCCAAAAGGAACTCGCTCAACGAATGATCAAGTTCGGTCAAATGGATTGTGGAGATCTTAGCAAAATCTCGGCTGAATGGGGAGAGATGCTACAACAGAAACCCACTCGTTCTTTGAGCCAGGAGGAATATCAACAGGTATTTCAACAGGTCTTAGAAGGAGTCAGTTTGGGGTGGGAAGGGGCAGAACTTGAACAGTTTTTTGAGCGGTTGGGCGAACAGGGAAAACCGGAAATTTGGGTGAATTGGTTGAGAGAATACAAACGCCGAGAACTTGCATTATCTCCGCCCCATTATCAATTAGCAGCGTCGTTATTATTACTCGGAGAAAAAGCGGTTTCTGTTCCTCAATGGCAACCGTTTGGAGAAATGGCGATCGCGATGGGAAATGAATTGTTAGAAAAGCAAGAAAAAGAATCGATTTGGGAATATGACGGGTTAGATCAAGTTAAATAGCGACGGTTTTGTTGACCGGATTAATCTTCTCCCGCCGCTACTTTGAACCGCAAGTTTGCACTTAACGATAATTGGTAAACTGCAATGCGACTGGAAGATCTTCTTGCTTCAAACGTTGAATGATATCCTGCAATTCATCCTTAGATTTAGCAGAAACCCGAACCGCATCACCTTGAATTGAAGGCTGAACCTTTTTAAATTCATCCTTAATCAGTTTGGTAATTTGTTTAGCGATATCTTTTTCAATTCCCCGTTTCAGCTTGATTTCTTGTCGAACCCGATTTCCACTTGCCGATTCGATTTTACCATAGTCAAAGATTTTCAGAGAGAGATTTCGTTTAGCTGCTTTCATTTGCAAAACCGTATTCACAGCATCTAAAGTAAACTCACTGTTGGTATTAACCGTAATCGCATCTTCACCCAACTCAAGGGTTGTATTCGTATCTTTGAGGTCGTAGCGACTGTTAATTTCCCGTGTGGCTTGATCAATGGCATTGACCAATTCTTGACGGTCAAAATCGCTGACGATATCAAAAGATGAAGTTGAAGCCATAACTATCTACTGTGAGTGACGAACAAAAACGTAAGACTTTGAACTCAAACGTTAATTAAGGAGAAGTTCAGGGATATTATATAACCCATTAACTCTATTGATTCACGGTGATTAAACTCAGGATGAATAAAATAGAGATACAAGTTGAGCCGACCGCAAACATGAGGGAACGGGCTAAGGAAATATTAAAAATATAAAACACAGAATAGAGCAGCCGAGCGCAGACAAAAATGATTGCACTGGCGGCTGCTAATTGTGAATCTTGTCCCGTTACATAGGCACACAAAGCGGCGGCTGCAAACAGCATAAACGCCTCAAAAGAGTTTTGGTGCGCCCATGTCGCCCGTTGAGCAAAGGGGGGTAATTTATCAAACATGGCGCGAGGTGCGCTCATATCATAGCCTGCTTGTAATCGACCATAAGCCACTAACAAAAAAGGCAGATAAACTAGCACGAAAGCCACAAAAATTGCATCGACTAGAATTGTCGAAGTCGGCAGTTCCAAAATCCCCATTGATCGTATTTCCTCATCTATTCAAAGTCTAGTCAAAATAAAACAGCGTCACAATTTTACGTTGATTTTCTGCTTCCTCACAACTGGCGAGTAAGGTATGACTATCGTGAAACGCAAAACAAATTAACTGTTGACATCGAGAAACAATCTCTTGATTACACAAGGAACTTGCTTCAGCCAGAGAAAGTGTATCCCCTTTCGGATTTTCCACTAAATGGATCACCTGTTCAAGCTGTAGGCGCGACTCTCTGGGCTGACGTTCCATACTTTGAGGTAAAATCACGGTCAACAAATTCGGATCGGCTCGCATGGCTCCTCGGATGGCGGCTGAATTTGTACCAGTAGCACCCGATGTAATGATGTGATTTCCCCCTAACGCGAGTGCGTAGCTCATCAGTTCGATGAGGTTCTGATGAGTAAGGGGAACATGACGAGATCCCAACACAGCAATTCGCTTAGAACCTGTTTGCTGGATAGCGGCGAGTTCTTCTAGAAATTCATCTACTCTAGGCAGATCGATGGATTGACTCAAGGATATTCTTTTCAAATAGCAAGACAACCCTGTAGATTGTAGCAAATCAAGTCACAATTTTTCGAGTTTTGTCAAACTAGCTTGAAAGTTGGGTCTGGGGTGTTAGCGATTACTCCTGGTTTCTGGGGTGTGAGTCTCTGTGCCCGGTTCGAGATCGGCTTTTGTCCAGGCTTCTTTTTGGGGTGAAGCCGCATAGTAACCGGATAAATTGTGTTGAGGTTTGGCTGAATTGACGACTAAACCTAAAACATTATGTCGAGATAGTTTGAGAGATTCAAGGGCTTGATTGAGTAAATTTTTATCGGTTTTTTTCAACCGAACGACCATCAATAATCCATCGGTATGAGGGGCTAAAATCTTACTATCAACGACATCGTTACAAGGCGGCGTGTCATAAATCACCCAGTCATAATTTGAACAAAAAAGATTCATTAGACTTCTCATTCTATTAGAAGACAGTAGTTTGGTGGGATCGGGCGGAATTTGACCTGCGGTTAAAATAAATAAATTCTCCCACAGGGGGACGGTTTGAATCACTTCATCGGGATCAACATCGGTATTAATGAGGTTACTCAGTCCAAATTCATTGGCTAAATTAAATTGAGTATGAACTTGAGGGAGTCTTAAGTTAGCATCGACTAATAAAACTCGATTCCCCATTGCGGCGGCGGCTTGGGCTAAATGAACAGCCAGGGTTGATTTTCCATCACTTTGAGAGGGAGAACTAATCACAAAAGATTTGATCGGTGTATCGGAACTGAGAAAGCCAATATTAGTACAAAGGGTACGAAAGGCTTCCATAAAAGGCAGGAAATTGTGACCTAAAACAAAGGGGATAGAAGCTTCGGTAATTCCTCCATTTTCGGGATTAAACTGGTCGCGTTGCATTTGCTGTTCGATAGACAGTTGTTGCCAAGCTTTGAGTTTTTTGTTGTGAGGAATTACCCCTAATATTGGCAGTTTTGTTTTGTCTTTAACATCTTCATCGGAGTAGTAGACGTTATCTAAACGTTCGAGGAGAAATGCCACTGCAACTCCGGCTGCTAAACCGCCAAAAATACCTGTTATAATTTGATTGATTAAATTATCCGCAGGCGCACCCGGACGAGCGGGAGGAGATAGAATTTGCCAGGGAACTTCGGTTTGAGCGCCTTCAATTTGGAGGGATTCTCGTTTTTCTAAAAAGCGGTTGAGACTGTTGGTTGCAATCGTTAAATCCCGTTGTAAGTCGGTATATTGACGGTCTAAAGTCGGCATTTGTTCAAGCTGACGATTGACTTGGGCTTCGGCTTGAGAAATAGCATTTAAACGAACTTGTAATAATAAT
>CAZNCM010000089.1:0-4088 GCA_964571155.1 uncultured Lyngbya sp.
GTGGGAATAATGCGGGCGTAGTTGGTTGAGATGGTTTTCCAACCGACATCGGCAACAAACCAAGTCCATAACATTGGGCCAAGAAACGCGAATACACTGCGAGTTGTACCATAACGGGCGGCACTAACAGCCATTCCTCGTTTTGCCATCTGCACAGTCACATAACTTTGAAACTGGGTGGCGGCGGTTGTGCTTCCTTGAACGATAGCTTGTTTTGCCATCTGGTATTTGGCAAAATGTAGGGCAAACTGACGGGCGAGTTGTTGCAACACCATGGGTTTTACAATTGTGCTAACTGCAATTGCACTTCCGGCTTTGAATAGAAAACCTAATGGGTCTTTTTGAGCAGACAAGGGCAGGGGTTGAGCAGAGTTGGACTGAGCCAGAGCATGACTAATGCGTTGAGTTAAAGCTTGCTGTTCGGAAGTGGGTAAACGTTTCCAAGCCCGTCCTAACAGGAATAAAAAGATTTCTGCTTCTAAGTCGGTGGTGGAGAGATTCTTAGCATAAGATATTTTCAGATATCGACAGACTTGAACTAAAGCTTGACGATAACTGACTTGGTGAGTGCGTCCTCTCAACACGGTTAACCCATCTGCGGCTAAATAGCGAAAACGTTGTTCGAGTGCATCCAGCCAAGCTTCACGGTCGCGACTTTCGATGTCAATGGGTTGAGGGGTATTGAAATAGTCCAAGGGGTTGAACCGACGGCTAAACAGCAGTTCGGTTAGTTGTTGCAACTCTTCTTCGGTTGCTAGTTCTAGCGCTCCTCTGAGTTCATCCAAGATCGATCTCCTCCTAAGCCGCAGATTTCCTATAGTGTATTATTTTACTGGGAATTTGCGTAGAAAAGGAAAACAGCGCGATGAAAATCGACCTTTCTGGTAAACTTGCTGTGATCAGTGGTTCTAGTACGGGGATTGGCTTGGCGATTGCCGAAGGATTGGCAAAAGCGGGAGCTTCTGTCATCATTACAGGTCGAAAAGAAAATCAACTGTCCGAAGCTGTGAAGTTAATTCAGTCCTCTGCTCCCGAGGTCGAGGTGAAGTCGGTGACTGCGGATTTAGCAACATTAGAAGGCGTTGAAATTTTAACCAAATCTACTCCTGAGACTGATATTTTAATTAATAATTTGGGCATTTATGACTTCAAGTCTTTTGGAGAATACACCGATGAGGAGTGGGAAAAGTATTTTCAAGTTAACATTATGAGCGGCGTGCGATTAACTCGATATTATCTCCCGAAAATGCTTGAAAAAAACTGGGGAAGAATTGTTTTTGTCTCTAGTGAATCTGCTCTTAAAGTTCCTCCCGATATGATTCCCTACGCGATGACAAAAACGGCTCAACTGAGCATTGCCAGAGGTTTGGCTGAAAGCGTTGCGGGAACAGGAATAACGGTTAACTCGGTAATGCCTGGGCCAACTCGTTCTCAAGGATTGATAGAAGGTTTTCAAAAACGTGCTGAACAGGAGGGCAAAACGTTAGAGGAGATAGAACAAGAATTTATGGCTAAAGAACGTCCAGATTCTTTAATTAAACGCCTGCTTAATCCTGAAGAAATTGCGAGTTTAGTGACTTATCTCTGTTCAGAACAATCCTCCGGTACAACAGGTGCGCCCTTGCGAGTTGAGGGAGGACTAATTAACACCATTGCTTGAGTTATTCCCTCAGAAAACGGCTAAAATTGCTGTTGTCGAGCTTCTACCATCATCCGAACCACATCGGGGAGTTTATACTGGGCTTCCCATCCGAGTTTTTCTTTAGCTTTGCTGGGGTTCGCCCGACCGACTGCAATATCTGTGGGTCGATACAAACTTTGGTCTGTTTCGACATAATCTTCCCAGTTTAGACCGACACAAGTAAAGGCTTCGGAAACAAAATCTTGCAATGATGAAGTTTGGCCTGTTGCAATCACATAATCATCCGGTTCGTCATGCTGTAGCATTTTGTACATCGCTTCGACGTATTCCGGCGCCCAACCCCAATCTCGTCGGACGGAAATCTCACCTAAATAGAGTTTTTCTGCACTTCCTTGGGCGATTTTACAAGCGGTTGTAATGATTTTTTGGGTCACAAATCGTTCAGGTCGCAGCGGAGATTCGTGGTTAAATAAGATACCTGAACAGGCAAATAAACCGTAAGCTTCTCGATAGTTGGCGACTTCCCAAAAGGCGGCGGACTTGGCAACAGCGTAGGGACTGCGAGGACGAAAGGGGGTATTTTCATCGGCTGCCATTTCTCCGGTATTCCCGAAACATTCACTTGAACCTGCGTTGTAAAGTTTGATGTCCGCCCCCGTAAACCGAATGGCTTCTAAGAGGTTTAAAGTTCCAGTTGCAATGCTTTCAAGGGTTTCTACGGGTTGGTTGAAGGAAAGACCGACTGAACTTTGGGCGGCGAGGTTGTAGATTTCATCGGGTTTGACTTTCGTCAGGACTTGTAACACACTCCGAAAGTCGGTCAAAATCATTGATTCGAGTTTTACTTGTTCTCGAATACCCAAGCGAGATAAGTTTTGAAAAGATGACATTTGAGCATCTCGGGAGGTGCCACAAACCGAGTAGCCGTTTTTTAATAATAAGTCGGCGAGATAGGCGCCATCTTGTCCTGATATTCCACAAATTAACGCGGTTTTCATGCCTTTTCCTCAACGTCTGCCTGCTCGGTCACTTCTATTAATTATCTTTTGATTCCTGTTCCGATTGTGGCATATCAATTCCCCTTTCTTTCAAATATTGTCTCATTTCTTCAAGTTGTTGTTCAGCAAGTTCTGCTCGTTGACGTTGTTGTTCGGCTATTTCTTCCGGTGTTGGCAGGATTTCTCCCTCCAATGTTGCCCACCTCAACCAAATCGTATTAATCTCTCGATAACTGCCCGACCATTTAACTAAAGCTAACTCTAATTCTTGACTAATTAAACGGCCTTGAGAGTCCGGTTCAAGGGGTTGATAAACGCTTCCTTGTAAACGGAATCCTTGGAAATCTTCGGGGTTAAAGGGATCATACCAAAAATATTCCGGGACTCGCATTCGAGATTGATAAATCTGTTTTTTCTCAGTTTTATCTCGGTTTAGGGTACTTTCAGACAACAATTCAATCACAATATCCGGCCCTTTTCCTTCTTCCCAAATTACCCAACTTTTGCGTTCAGTGCGGGGAACATCTAAAACAACAAATACATCCGGCCCCCGAAAGTCTTGGTTGCGAACTTGCTCTAGGCTAAAGTAAACAAACATATTGCCTGCAACATACGCATTTTGCTGTTTTAATCTTTCCCAAAGTGCATTAATCAACAAATCAGATTGATGTTTGTGACGTTCAGTTTCCATCGGTATCCCATCATCACAAGGGAGTTCATCTTGAGTGGGAGGTAAAGCAATGACCGGATATTTTTCTTCGGCAAGTTGAGGATTAGACATGATCGCAACTCGGGTTTATATCCCTTTTTATTTTAACACTTTATCCGGGCATTCCCAAATCTTTTTCTAAAATCAATTTCCAAGCGGAAGATTGAGTCAAATTTTCGATATTTAATGGATCTCCTTTTTGTTGAGATAGCCGTGAAAAATCATCAATCCAATCTAAAATGATTTCTGTTGTAAAGGACTGGGGAGCCATTTTTAAGGCTTGTTCAAGATAGAACTTCATTTGGTCTTCGTTCTTGTGATGATAGCAATCCCAAGCATTCCAAACCTGACAGGCGTAGTTCAGGCGTTGATTAATTTTTTGAATCCCTTTTTTAACATGAGGTAAATTAGCAAAATCATTTTTATTTTCGTCTGATAATACCTGATAAATCACTTCTAAGGTTTGTTTGAGCATTCGTTCTTCTTTAAAGAGTTGTTCGGCTCTTTGTTTAGCAGCTTGACCTTTTTGTTGTCGAACTTTTGGATTAATTGCCCAATCTTTTAAAGTGTCAACCAATACCGTGACTGTGGCTTCTGGATTAATATTTGGGTCAGGTAAAAGTTGACCCGTATCTCCTAAACCTTCAGGAATTCCTCCCGCAGCAGAAGCGATAATTGCTACTCCTTTCGCCATCGCTTCCATAATCGCAAAAGACGGCGCAGCCTCAGCTAAAGAGGT
>CAZNCM010000089.1:4115-14711 GCA_964571155.1 uncultured Lyngbya sp.
AATAAAAATATCACAAGCGTCTAACCAGTCGGGAATATCCCAACGTTGTCCTAAGAATTTTACATGGTCGCTAACTCCAAGTTTCTGAACTTTTTCTTTTAATTCGGGTTCGAGATTGTGATCGCTTCCTTGACCGGTTCCCGCCCAAACAAAGTATAATTTATCCCAGATGGAAGTGTGTTTTAATTGGGCGATGGCTTCGAGTTGGTAACGGTGTCCTTTAATGGGTGCAAGTCTGGCGGATGTCAAGCACATTATCCCATCTTCGGGAATGCCAATTTCTTGACGCAAACGTTGGCGAGTTGACGGGTTAGGTGGTGAAAAATATTTCTCGGAACGTCCATAATAAATTACATTTCCTTTGGTTTTGGGAAGTTTAAATTGTTCGTGGAGAATGTTTAAATGTTCTTTGGCGGCGACATTAACCGCTTTGGCTAAACCATACTGATATAAGACACCTTCGGCGTAGGGAATATTATCGCCCATTGAAAAATCTTTGTGTTCCGGAGTGGCTAAACCTAAAGCTATCATGTAGGGAATATTCTGTTGAATGGCGACTTGTTTTGCAGCAAAATGGGAGAAAGGCCAACCATCACTAAATATGATTAAATCTGGCTGTAATTTCGCATAAATTTCATCCGCGTCTTGGGTATTTCTTAGAATTCTTGATAAGTCTTGACTGGTACTATAGTCTAGCCAATATTGTTGAATTCCGAGTTGTTTTTCTTGTTCAACGAGTGGGCTAGAATGGTGAGGACGAATGGCGGTTACTTGATGTCCCATTTTAGCCAACTGACAGAGAATTAAATGATCGTATTGAGCTAAACCCCCAATTCCCGGATCATCTGTATTCATTAAGATAATACGTTTTTTTGAAGATGATTTTTGAGGAGTATCAAAAGAAGTTTTACTCATCAAGTGAGTCACAGCTTGTTGCCATTCTGGAGAGTTCATAAATTTTTGGTCATCAAAGAGTTCGCCATATTCAGTCGAAATGTTTCTAAAAGCATCTATCCAATGGGTGAGAATATTAGCTTTAAAATCAGAAGTATAGTTTAAGGATTTTTTTAAACAATAAGTCATTAATTGAGCATAGCCATCCCGATACATTCGCCAGGCTAACCACACCCAACGCTGATAATGTTCTTGCTGTTTTAACTGTTGGATATTTGGGGGGAGATCTTGTCTATTAAAAAACTCATTCATCAAAATTTCGGTATTTTTAATAACCCGTTCTCCCCCGGACATTAAATTACTATCGTGTTGACGATAACCCGCATGAATTTGTTTCAACCAAACCGCTTTACACCCCATTAAAGACAAGCGGAGGACAAAATCTAAATCTTCTGTGGGCGGATAAGAATGATCAAATCCTCCCACTTTTTTCCACCAAATTTTTCTGATCATTAAAGCACTTGGACGAACACATTTATGCAAAACCCAAGTTTCTAGGTTAAGTTCGGGTGCATTTTTCCAGGGAAGGATATCAACTAAATTTTGACCTTTTTGATTAACAACCATCCAACCACTTTGAACTAAATCAATGGTTGTATCTTGCTCAAATAGTTTAACCTGTTCAGCCAATTTATTCGGAGTGAAAAAGTCATCTCCATCAAGAAAGGCTAACAATTCTCCTTTGGCAAGTTTACAGCCATGATTTCTCGCTTTTGCGGCGCCTTGGTTGGATTGATAAACATATCGGATTATATCTAAATATGGACTTAAAACCTGTTGTGTCTTATCCGTAGAACCATCATCAATTACAATCACTTCATAATCATTATAAGTCTGTTCTAATACACTTTTAACGGCTTGTTCGATATAATTTTCACAGTTGTAAGCAGGAATAATTACACTTACTTTGGGAATAGTTGAAGAAAAAAGATTAGAAATGAGTTGTTGCCATTGAGGTAATTTTCTCAAAGATTCTAAATTAAATTGATAACCATAGGCTTGACAATTTCCACTAAACCGTTTAATCCAATCAGAAATTGTAATCGGGATTGTTTCGGAAGTATAGGCTAAAGATTTTTTCAAAAATTTAGCCATAGATTGATAATGATTGGTATGATAAAGATGCCAAGCTAACCAGGTTAATTCTTCATAACGAGCAGGCTTTTCGAGTTGACGAACGGCATCAGATAGATGATTTTGACCAAAAAAGTTATTTTGAGCGGCTATTAAAGTCTCTGCGCGTTCAACGGCTTTTTGATGAGAAACAGTTTGATGATGTTGTCGATATTCAACGGTTATTTTCTCCAACCAAATCGCCCGACATCCCGCAGCAACTAACCGCCAAACAAATTCAGCGTCATCAACTCCATTAAACCGAGAATTAAACCCATCAAGTTTCTCCCACCAACTTCGCCGAAACATCATTGCACTTGGTAAAATAGGAGAGTGTAAAATTAGTGCTTTTAAGTCTAAATGCGGTAAATTATACCAGGGTTTGATCTCAGAAATTTGCTTTCCTTCTTGATCTATTAAACGCCAACCACTGTTCACCAGTCCAACTTCTGGAAACTTCTGAAAACAAGCTGTTTGTTCCGCGAGTTTGTGGGGAAGAAAAATATCATCTTGATCCAATAAAGCAATGATCTCAGCTTTTGCTTCCTGAATTCCCCGATTTCTCGCTGCTGCAACTCCTTGATTATTTTGAAAAAAATAACGAATGTGATCGCTGTAATGTTGTAAAATCTCAGAAGTATTATCTGTAGAACCATCATCAACGACGATGACTTCAAAATGACAATTCGTTTGATTCAAAACACTCTCGACGGCTTGGCTAATGTAGCGGCTGCCGTTATAGATTGGAATAATTACGCTAACTTGAGGAGTTCCCATCACCGTTGACATCTATTCGCTTTTGCTCAACTTTTTGCTATCCTATATATCATGTACCACAAAGAGTTGGAAGTGTAAAACTTCTGATCTATTCTGGTAATTTTCCGGTATTTTTATTTTCAAGGAGTAGGCAATGTCTGGAAAACCTCCAATTCTCCGTAACCTTGAAGGTCAGTCCTTTAAACACTTAAAGCGGGAAATTAAGTGGACTCCCCTGAAAATTGTGATTACGACTGTTTTGATTGGGGTTCCGTATATCATATTTCTGGTTTTTGTCAGTTCAATTTCAAAGGTTTTATTAGGACTCTTGATTGGTATCCCGCTCGTTGTTTTCTCTATTTTATACTTAATGCACATTCTCACAAAAGATTTGTAAAGCTGAATGTCTGAATCTATACCCTCTGAAGCATTTCAATTTTATCAAGAAGCTGAACTGCTTTGTTCTCAAGGAAATATTGAAGCTGCAATTTCTCTTTATCAAAGTTCAATCGAACTGAATCCTAATTTTTCTTGGTCTTATCATCAGTTAGGTGAAGCTTTCTTTCGGTTAGAAAAATGGCAGGAAGCCATTTCTGCCTATAATCATGCAGTTCAACTAAATCCTGACTTTTCTTGGTCTTACTATAACTTGGGGAATGCTTTATCAGAACTTCAACAATTTTCAGCAGCAATCTCTGCTTATTCTCAGGCTATTGGTCTTGATTCAAGTTTTGCCTGGTCTTATTATAAATTAGGGGTTGCACTCAGTCAAGAAAGTCGCTGGAGTGAGGCAATTACCGCTTATTTTCAAGCGATAAAAAAACAACTTAATTTGCCTGAAGTTTATACAAAACTACAAGCAGCCATTCAATTTGAATCTAATCCTAAATCTTGGAATTTAAGTTTAAGTTCTGACGATGCTGAGGTTTGTTTAGATATTGCTCGGCACTTCGCTCAAATTAATGATTTAAAATTAGCTCTTGTATTTTATGATATCGCTTTAGAAGTTCAACCTCAAAATATAGAAATAATCACTGAATCAAGACAGATTAGGGAAATACAAACACAGTTAAAAGCAAGAATAAAATCCTGTTTTAATGATATTAAAATAAATCCCAACTCTTATGAAAGTTATTATAACTTGGGAGTCGTTTTATCTCAACAGCAACGATGGGATGAGGCAATTATAGCCTATCTCAAATCGATTGAACTCAAACCTGAAATGCCAACTTGGATGTATCAGGGATTATGGGAAATTCTCAATCAGCAGGGAAAATTAGAAGCAGCTGAAAATTTATATCGACAAGCCATTAAACAAAATAAAAATACAATTTGGTGTTATGTTAACTTAGGAGAAATTCTAGCTCAAAAGGGAGAATTAGATGAAGCGTTATACTGTTATAAATTGGCTTGTTATCAGAAAATCAAACAATTTCACCCAGACTGGATACAAAATCTCGAAAAATTAAAGCCAGTGAGTCAACCCAACTTTATCGTGATTGGAACTCAAAAAGGAGGAACCACGTCTTTATATTATTATCTGGCAAAACATCCTCAAATTATGCCCTCTTTAATTAAAGAAATTGATTTTTGGTCAACAAAATATAATCGAGGAATAGATTGGTATTTAGCACATTTTCCGCCGATATTAGCGGAACAAAAGATATTAACCGGAGAAGCAACACCCAGTTATCTTGATCATTGGGAAGCCCCAGAGCGTCTGTTTCAGACTTTTCCGAATACTAAACTGATTGTTGTCTTGAGAAATCCAATTGAGCGAGCAATTTCTCACTATTATCAGTGGGTAAATATGAATTGGGAATTTCGTTCATTAGAAGAAGCGATGATTTCTGAAATTGAACAATTTAGTGGTGCAAATGTTAGTTACTGGAATCAACCCAATAGTTATATTGCTAGAGGCATTTATATAGAATTTTTAAAAAAATGGTTAGAAATTTTTCCCCAAGATCAAATTTTAATTATTTCTAGTGAAAAATTTTATTCAAATCCGGCGATAACTTTAAAGCATATTTTTGACTTTCTAGATTTACCTAATCATTCTTTATCTAACTATAAAAAATATAATGCTCGCTCTTACCCGAGTTTAGATCAATCAATGCGAAATCTATTAGGAAGTTATTTTCAGCCTTATAATCAAGAGTTAGAAGATGTATTAGAAATGAAATTCAACTGGAATAATTGATTGAAAACTTAAATTAAATTAACAACTCATTATAGAATCTATGTTAAATCTAGAAACTTCTCTAACCAAACTTCATCAACAAGCAGAATATTACATCAGTCAGGAAAAATGGCAAGAAGCAATTACGATTTGTCAACACGCTTTAAAAATTAAGCAAAATCTTAAGAGTTATAAAATTTTAGGGGTTGTGTTTCAAATACAAGGTCAGCTTGAAAATGCTTTACAGTGTTATTTAAACGCATTAGAAATCAAGCCAGATGATGTAGAAACTTATATAAATATTGCCAGCTTATATACTCAACAACAACAGTATAAAGATGCAATTATTAGTTATAAGGTGGCGTTGCGTCTCGATCAAAAATCAGAAAAAACTTACTTAGATTTAGGAAATATATTAATAAAACTAAGTCGGTTACATGAAGCAATAACTTGCTATTATCAAGTGATTAATCTCAATCCTGATTCGGGAATAGCTTATCAAAAATTAGGAGATGTTTACTTTAAGCTTCAGCAATGGGATGATGCAATCTTAGCTTATCGGCGTGTTCTCGAACTCCACCCAAACGCTTTATGGTCATGTCTGTATCTCGGAAAAAGTTACATCTACAAACAACAGTGGGATGATGCAATTCAAACCTGTTATCAAGCGATAAAAATTAATCCTCAAGCCGCTTGGTCATATAAGAATCTAGGAGATACTTTTTTTCATAAAAACCAATATAATGATGCAGCTATTGCTTATATCTATGCTCTAAACGTTAGAAAAAACCCGTTTAATTCAAGTTTTACAAAGACTATTTATCAACAGTTAGGAGAGGTGATTCGTCAGCAAATTAAACAATCAGATATTGAGAGTATTTTGAGTTGGTATTACTACGTTTTTCAGAATCAACTTGTCATCAATTATCCTCTTAATATAACTGAACTTGGTTTTATTCCCAATACTCCTGAACCTTATTTAAGGTTTGGGGACTCATTCGTTCAATCTCAACAGTTTGAAGCGGCAATTATTTTTTATCAACTTGCGGATAAAATTCAACCGAATACCCCAGAAATAATCATCAAACTTAAACAAGTTTTCAATCAACACCAAAACTTTCAGCAATTTTTAACTGAATGCTATCAAAATCTTGAGCAAAATCCTAATTCTCCTGATGCTTATACCAAACTGGGTAATCTTTTAACTCAACAAGGTCAAATCAAAGAAGCCGTTCACTATCATCAAAAAGCTCTTGTTTTAAAAGGATGGTCTCTCTGTCAACAGAGAAATTACCAATTCACTCAAGACTGGTTTAGCAATAATATTCGCATTTGGAAAAAACATCTATCACTTTACAGCAATACTCCTGAATTAAGTATTTTAGAAATTGGCAGCTATCAAGGAATGTCTACTTGCTGGTTTATTGATCATCTTTTAACTCATCCCACAGCAAAAATAACGTGTATTGATCCTTATTTTAAACCAGAATTTGATGATAATATTTTTAAAACGAATGCAGTTCACAAAGTCACAAAAATGATTGCCTACTCTCAGGATATTTTAGATTCGCTTCCAGCAAATTTTTATGATATTGTTTATATTGATGGATGTCATTTGGCGATGACGGCATTACAGGATGCCTTAAAATCTTGGCGGTTAACTAAAGTCGGAGGGATTATTATTTTTGATGATTATGAAGTTAAAGAACAGGATAATCCAGAACAACAGGCAAAAGTAGGTATTGATTATTTTTTGAATGGGGTATCTGATGCTATTGAAATTATTGACCAAGGCTACCAACTTATGATTAGAAAAAAAGCGACTGGATTAAGTGATGAAGAAATTGATAAAGCTTTAAAAAATATTTCAATTTCTAAGTCTATTTAATCAAAAGGATCTCAATGAACTTAGATTTGAAAATAAAGTATAATTATATAATCCTAATTTATTCTACCAATATTCGTTATGAATGACTTTCAGCAATCTAGTACGACGGCAAAGAACTTACATCAACAGGCAATTGTTTATTTGCATCAGCAGCAATTTCAACAGGCAATTGTTTTTTGTCAGCAAGCTTTAGAACATCAACCTCAGTTTGCATTAGCTTATCAAACTTTAGGCGTTGCTTTACAAGTTCAAGGTCAGGAAGAAGAAGCAAAACAATACTATCTCAAGGCTGTTGAAATTCAGCCGAATTTAGCTGAATCTTATGCGAATTTAGGAAGTATTTATATCAAGCAAAAAAACTGGAAAAAAGCCATAGAAACTTACAAAAAAGTTATTACAATACAACCCAATACAGCTACCTATTATCGAAATATAGCTCAAATCTTGACTCAACTTAACCAACAAGAAGAAGCGACTCAATATTGGTATCAAGCCTTACAGTTAGAACCGGAGTGGGCAACTCCAGAGGAACATTTAACATTAGGAAATATGCTTCTTAAATTTGAAAAACCCTTACCCGCCATTTCCTGTTATCAAAAAACAATTCAACTTAAACCAGATTCTTTTGAAGCTGCTCACAACTCGGGTGAAGCTTTCAGTCAGTTAGAACGCTGGCAAGAAGCAATTGAGAATTACAAAAAAGCCTTAGAACTCAATCCGAGTTCAGCAGTAACTTATCAAAGATTAGCCGATACTTTTATGAGACTCAAATCTTGGGATGTTGCTCTTGAAAACTATAGGAAATCTTTGGAACTTGATCCCAACTCCTTTCAAGTTTATCAAAAAATCGCTCAACTTTTGTTACAACAAGAACAATATGAACCCGCTATCCAAGCTTATCTACGAGCAATAGAGCTTCAACCTTTTTATCAATGGTCGTATTGGAATCTCTGGAATATTTTAGCACAACATAATAAACTTAATGATGCCCTGACACTTTATCAAGATGCAGTTGAACGTTATCCGAATGCTCCTTTAGTTGAACTCAATTTAGGTGAAGTGCTAACTCGTTTAGGTCGAATAAAACCTGCAATTTCAGCTTATCAACGAGCAATTTATAAAAAAATTCAACGTTCTCATCCTGAAGTTGCGGAAACCGACTGGGATAGTGAAACTCCGCTTAATCCCGGTTTTATCATTATCGGAATTCAGAAGGGTGGAACCACTTCTTTGTATCGTTATTTAGAAAAACATCCTCAAGTTTTACCTGCAATTAAGAAAGAAATTTATTTCTGGAATCATCACTATAAACGAGGAATAGATTGGTATTTATCTCATTTTCCAAGTTTAAAAGAATCAACTCAATTTTTGACAGGAGAAGCAACCCCTAGCTATATTGAAGATGAACAAGTCGCTAGCCGTATTGCTGAAATATTTCCCCAAATGAAATTTATTATTTTATTAAGAAACCCGATAGAAAGAACTATTTCTCAATACTATCACTGGATACGACTGGGATTAGAAGAAAACTCACTTTCTGAGGCAATTTCAGCCGAATTAGAACTTCTAGGAACAAATCCAGAAATCTCTATTGATTCTCGGTATTGGGAACAAACGCATAAATACCTTTGGCGAGGAATTTATGTAGAGTTTATCCGCAAATGGATGATGTATTTTCCTCCTGAAAATTTCTTAATTTTAAAAAGTGAGGACTTTTATGAACAACCAGAAGTGATTCTAAAAAAGGTGTTTAAGTTTTTGAATTTACCAGATTTTGTTTTAACTGAATTTAAAACGTATAACCAAGGTTTTTATCAGCCAATTCCCCAAGAACTGCGCACCCAACTACATCACTTTTTTGAGTCTCAAAATAAAAGACTAGAGGATTTTTTAGGAATAAAATTTAACTGGAATTAAAAGGGGATTGACATCAAAGCTCATTTTTAGTAAAATCTAGTTGCATTGATATTGTGGGTATTTTGTATCTATTCAGACCTCTATAACTTCAGTTTAGTCAGACAGATCTGAGTATCAGCGTCAGCAATACATACTTTCATCGGTTTAGCCCATGGTGCTTTTTTGAATGGTCTGAGTCCTGAAAGCCATTCTTCAATAAGACTATTAAGCGGAAATTGAATATTAGCTGTGTTCTACAAATAAATTAGGCTTTAACTCCTGAACTTTTCTATCCTTTTTAATCTCGAATTCTAGCCGGTGAGACTGTATTCATACTCAATTGTAGAATAATCCTGAACTTATCCCTATCGACAATCTTACTCCTGATGACGATCCTATAGAAACAGGATCAAATTTAAGTTATTGTCCTCTTAAGTTCAAAAAAATTAGAATGCGAGTTTAGAATACCGATGAAAATCAGAAAAATTCACCCTGAAAAGCCTGTCGTCAGCGATCAGAATCATCCCAATCTCACCAATCCACTTTTTAAAAGTCGTCTAAAAGCAGCTCGATTCTTTCATCAAACTATCCTAACAAAAACAGTTCGTGAACGTCAACAGGGTTTAGAAGAATTATTTTTAGCTGATCTTTATCGACGGGCTGGAGATTTTATCACCGCAGAAGAAGTCATTAAGAATGCTGAACATAAATCATTAGAACCTAGTATTTTACGCCTAATTGAGTACGAAAAACATTTAATTCAGGCCCAAGATACAACTTACTATCAAATCGATCAAGCATTAGTCGAACTTTAAAATTAAACTCCAGATCATTAAAGGTAACTTTTAATGATATAAATAAAGAAGTACCCTTTTGTAAAATTATTTGATATGAACCGGGCGGCTAACTCCAAAACATCAGCGAGTCAGCTTTGTCAACAAGCAAACTTGTCTGTCGCTGAACAAAAATTAGAACAGGCTGTTACCTTATGTCACCAGGCTTTACAACTTCAGCCGAACTTTGCTCCCGCTTATAAAATTCTAGGCGTTATTATGCAAATGCAAGATCAACTGGAAGAAGCAAAATATTGGTATAATCAAGCTTTAGAACATCAACCCCATTTTGCAGAAGTTTATGCCAACTTAGGGAGTTTATACGCCACTCAGCAACAGTGGGAACAGGCAATAAAATCTTATGAAACTGCCCTGGAATTACAACCAAATTTAGCTGGAGTTTATCGAAATTTAGCTCGCATTTGGAAAAAGAATGATCAACAAGAAAAAGCGGCGCATTGTCAATATAAAGCCTTTCAGTTAGAACCCGATAAACTTCAACTCGAAGATTATTTTAGTTTGGGTGAAATCTTATTACAACAGAATCAAATTGAACAGGTTATTTCTTTATATTCTCAAGCGATCAAGCTTTATCCAAACACCGCTAAAATTTATTATATTTTAGGTCAATCTTTAAGTCAAAATGAACAATGGATCGCTGCTATTTTGAACTATAAACAAGCGATTAAAATCAATCCAACGGCTAACCATTATTATAACAGTTTAGGAGATGCGTTCACTCAATTACAACAGTGGGATAAAGCCATTGATTGTTATTTACACAGTATTCAAATTAACCCCGATGTTTGTTGGTCTTACTTGAAGTTAGCAGATGCTTATCTAGAATGCCAACACTGGGAAAACGCTATCAAAACTTATCAGCGGGGACTTGAACTTAATCCTAATAACTATTGGCCTTATATTAAAATTGGAGATGCTTATATTGAACAAGGTCATAGAAAAGAAGCGATTGC
>CAZNCM010000089.1:14721-18298 GCA_964571155.1 uncultured Lyngbya sp.
CGTCAAGCTCAACAAATTAATCCCAATCTGTCAACCTCTTACTATAAGTTAGCAGATGTGTTACAGAAATTTTATCAAGAAGACGAAGCGATTAATCTTTACAAAAAAGCTCTAGAAATCGATCCCAATCTACCTTTTCTTTATGAAAAATTAGGAGATTTACTCCAAACCAAACAGCGGTGGGAAGAATCCATCACTCTATATAAAAAAGCCGTTCAAGTTAATCCAGATGTATACGAACTTTATCTTAAACTGGGTTCTGCATTACAACATACAAAAAATTGGGATGATGCGATTGATGTTTTTATCAAAGCTATCGAAATAAAAACCCATTGCTTTGAAGCTTATGATCAACTCGCGAATATCTTTGAACAGCAAGGATATCCAGAATCAGCTATTACCTGTCGCCACTATAAACTCTTACCTCCCATTATCATTGAAACCTTTTGTCAGTATTCAAAAGAGCAAGTCGTTAGCTTAGATTTTGCTTCCGATGTTCAGACCATTTATCTCTATCCTGAAAGTCAAACTCATTGCTTACCTCCCATTACATTAGATGACAATATAGATGAAGACTTTAAGCATGATTATTTTCGATCTTCAGCCGCTTTTGTGAGTGTTCTTCCCGACGGAAAAGTATTAGCTGATCCCATTTTAACTAGCGCTGTTTTAAACTCAAAAAATCAGTTAATTCCTGAACTTTCGAGTGGACATCCTGAATTTCTCATTTCCCATAATCATCATTATTCTACTTATGAACTCGATAAAAATATCGCTTTTTTATCAGTTCGTTGGGGAAATGGAGGATACTTTCATTGGATGTTTGATGTCGTTGCTCGTCTAGATATGGTTCAAAAAATTTCCAATCTTCAGGATATAAAAATCGATCAATTTGTGTTTACTCATTGTCCTAATCAATATCAAATTGACTGTTTAGAAATTTTAGGAATTAATCAAAATCAAATCTTTGAAAGTTTCCATTATCCAAGCTTAAAAGCCAAACAAGTGATTGTTCCCAATATTACTCAAGAATTTGGAATTTCAGAATGGAAATGTCACTATCTTAAACAAGCCTTTCTCAATCCAAAAATTCGCCCAGATATTCCGGGTTACAAACGAATTTACATCGATAGAAATAAAGCAGGCTATCGAAAAACAATTAATAATCAAGCCGTAGTTCAGCTTTTAGAAAAATATGGCTTTCAACGAATTTACCTAGAAACATTATCCATTGTCGAACAAGCCCATTATCTCAACGCGGCTGAAGTTGTCGTGGCGCCTCATGGCGCAGGATTAACAAACCTTACTTTTTGCAACCCTGGAACAAAAGTAATTGAGATTTTTTCACCGGGATATGTCACCCCACTCTATTGGTTTCTCAGCAATATTTGTCGCTTAGAACATTATTATCTTTTTGGGGAAAGATTACCCGATGATGATAACCCCAAAATTAGCCCCGTTACTCGTAATATTTTCGTTAATATTCCTCAATTAGAGAAACTCCTTAAAAAAGCTCAACTCTAATTCCTGAACAGAATTATAAATAATCAATGATCATGAATCAAAATTGAAAAATTGAGTTAATTTCCAGAAATTTGAGATTCTAATTGCTGTCGTTCAATTTGTTCAACAATCCACTGAAGCAACAATCGCCATTCGAGAATATTACCCAATTCATCTGCATAAAATTCATCTCCTAAATTCAGTGAATATTGAGTAAAACTTTCCATCCAATTGATCACGGTTTCTATCCCGAAAAACGGAGTATAAGACCAAGATTTTTGTAAATACTGCACCATTTCTTGAGGAAAACCTGTATAATATAAATACCAAGAACTCCAAACTAACGTGCTGTAACGCACCCAATTTTCAATCAAACGAATTTCAACCGGAATATCCGATTGGCTGAAAAATCGATCTAACACCCAATTAATCGATTGAGCTTGAGAAATTCCATCTCGCATTGTGTTGCGATCATGTTGTCGATAACACACCGTCGATTGACGTAACCACTCCGCCTCACAACCTTTTAATGCCAACCGTAAGATTAAATCAACATCCTCCGCGTGAGTCAACCCCGGTTCAAACCCCCCAACTTCTTCTAACCAACGGCGACGAAACATCAAAGTTCCCATCGTTCCCAGCGGTTTCCAGCGTAACCAACTCTCCAAGTTCAACTCAGGAACCCTCTCCCACGGCTGAACATCCATCAACGTTTCACCCGCTTGGTTGATGCGTCGCCAGCCACTATGAACAATTCCCAGGTTGGGGTTAGCTGCAAACACCGCCAATTGCGCCGCCAGTGTATCCGGGAGAAACAAATCATCCGCATCTAGAAACGCAATAAATTCCCCTTTTGCAAGCTGAATTCCATGATTTCGCGCCACAGAAACCCCTTGATTGTTTTGATAAACATAGCGAATTTGGGTTTCATAAGCCTCTAAGACTTGGCGAGTATTGTCTTGAGAACCATCATCAATCACAATAATTTCATAGTCAGAATAAGTTTGATGAAGAATACTCTCCACTGCTTGTCCAACATAGCGATCGCAGTTGTAAACTGGAATAATAACACTAATCCGAGATGATTTAGAAGGAATTGACATCGTTAAATTTGAGTGAGAATCTGTCAAAATGTTGATGGAAAGTTAGCAAAGTTCCGCTAAAGTAGTCTTAGAGATTTTAATTGTTCTCATTCTTACTGATTTATGCCAAGCTCAAAATCCATATTCCGCAAGAAAAAGAAAAAAGTCCCCTGGTTTGAACAATTGATGGTATTACTTGCCCTGATCAATTTTATTTTAGTCTTGCTTAATCTGACTTATATCCCTCTCCGTAACTTTTATTTTCGCTACACCCCTAAACTAACCCAATTGTATGATCCGATCAAAGGAATTGAACCCCAACGCCAAACCGAAGACTATATAGAAACCGTTGAACAGTTACAACAACAAGCTCTTGAATTTGGCTTGAATTCTTCTCAAGTTAATCAAACGCTCAACAGCCTACAAACTCAAAGTATTAATCTAATCAATGAAGATCCCTTTGCAGTTGCCAATAAAAGCGGCACCTTAGAAAAAATCAAAAACGAAATCCGGGAAAGAATTCCGAATTCCCAAGATTCAGCCAAAGAAGCCTTTCAAATTTTTTGGAGTCCAACCTATTTAACTCAACAAGGTTTTCAAGCGGAATTAGAATGGTTTGATGAGGAAATCATCCCCCAGATGGAAGTCAATTATTATCGCCAGATTGATGAAAATGGGCAATTTATCGATGAGTTTTGGAAAATAGATTTACCCTTTATCCTGATTTTTTTAATTGAGTTTTTACTGCGAACCTATCTGGTTGCGCGCCGTTTTGTCAGTTTTACTTGGTTCGATGCTATCCTGTGGCGTTGGTATGATATCTTTCTGTTTATTCCCTACTGGCGGTGGCTGAGAATTATTCCCGTTACCATTCGTTTAGAGCAAGTGGGATGGATTGATATTGAACGAGTTCGGATGCAGGCTATTCGCGGCGTTCTGACTAGCTTTGCTCACGAATTGACTGAAATTGTGGTGATTCAAGGGATCAATCA
>CAZNCM010000090.1:0-224 GCA_964571155.1 uncultured Lyngbya sp.
TGTCTTTACGTTTGGGGTTGCGGGCGGGGTCGTTGGACAAAAATCCAAAGATGAACAGTAAGACAAAGAAGGACACGACTATATAAACAGCGATTTTTAGAGTCTCCATGATGATCTCTCCTAAAGTGTGATTTTCAAATGAAAGCGGCTATACAAAATGTACAGTTTTTTCATCTTATCTTAAAATTTGACTGATTTTGACGCGAGATTGCCTGGGCGGTCTA
>CAZNCM010000090.1:285-18037 GCA_964571155.1 uncultured Lyngbya sp.
CCCACTGCTGTTGCTTCTGCTGACAAACACTCTGGGGAGGCTGTATCGTTGTGATTGGCCGAATTGCGCCCACAGGTGGTGAGTGCAGTGCGTTGGGCGGGTTCCCCGACTTGAAGCAACTGCCGAACCTGAAAGGAGCGAGGTCTAACCGCTACCGCACCATCGTCTGTCTTAGAATATTTTATGGCATCACTCATTATTAAACCACAGCCTGGGGAGGTTGTCAAGCTCTTTGCGGAATATTTTTCCAATTTCCTCGCGGAAGTTGAAGTAAAGGTACGCCGGGAATTTGCAAGAATTGGAGATTGACTGTTTTGGGGTTGGGGGGTTAATTGTTGATTTGGAGGGCTTCCACTCAGCACCTTTTCCGGTTGAGACTCGGAGTTTAATTGAGAGTTATAATCTTTAAAAAAGAAGTAATCTATCGCAGCCCAAATTACCGCTTGAACTTGATTAAAATTCGCGGAGGCGGTTTGAATAGACTGATTTTTCGGGGTGTGAACTGTTAAGTCTTTGGCACTCGTTTGCCAAGCTTGACGGAGGGTTATTCCCAATTCTGCGGTTGTGTGGGTAATGGCATGGGTATAGTTTTGGGCAATTGTGATTGCAGAGAACCCGGTTTGTTCGGGAGAAGATTGAGAAGTGGGTTCACTCCGAGAAATATAGAGGCGAAGTTTTACCCTTTGTCTCCAAGAAAGCACATCTAAAATTTGTTGATTTGTCCCAACTAAAACTAATTTTTTCGTTTGTCGTTGGCAGGCGATCGCTTGCACTAAATCGGGATGCACTTTTAAGCGCCGAGAACGTTTGACTTCTTCGCGGGCAATGATCAGAAGATCAAGAATGAGCTGGTCAAATTCCCCTTGTTGCTTCGGACTGGCTTGCGCCGCGTTCAGTTGCGGTGATTGGGGAGGTTGAGTAGACTGAAGGCGTTTTTTTCCTTTGACCAAACTCTGAAACAGAGAGTAAACTGAGTACATCACAGTCTGTACAGTGGTACGGGTCGAAAACTGAACTTGTCGCCAAGTCAAACCCCAGTGATCGAGAAATTGCTGATAATTCTCGACCATTAAGTTCAACAGACGGCTTTTATAAGGGCCAGAAGCAGGAGAAGACATCTCTAAAAAAGGGGCTTAATTTTTAAATTGGGGTTAATTCAGGATTGGAGTCAGTTTGTCTAACAAAAATCGTGCTTTTATTTTAACGAATAATGACCGTATCTGGAGCAAGTTTCTCTCAAATTTCACTCACCCTCGAGCGCCTGCGTCAGTTAACGCGGGTAGATATACAAACGGGCTGGAATCAGTGTTCATCTGAGGGGACGGTTTCTCCGGTTGAGTTGAATGCTCGCCGACACATTGCTTGGCCGCGTCAACAGGGTATTGAGTTCACCCAAAATATTATTGTTCCGAACACTTTAAACCATTTTCCGTTAACGGATTTAAGTTTGCGGTTAGTTTTAAGATGGTGGGCTGAAGATGCACAGATTTATATTAATGATCAATTCAGACAAGCGGGAGACTTATTTGATTGTTCGACGCGAGTTTTATTATCTGACTCGGTTCAACCCGGAGATCAATTTACAGTTCGTTTACGATTAGTCAGTCCGAAACATGATCGCGGAGCATTAGTTCAGTCTGTTTGTGTTTATGAAGCCCGAACAGCGGATCGAGTTGACCCCGGTTTTCTCGCGGAGGAGTTGGAAGTCTTTTTAATTGCCATTACCCAAAACTCATCTGATCGAAATAAACGACAAGATGCTCTCAACTTTTTAACCACAGCCCTCAACAAAATCGATTGGTTCGCCTTACCCGAAGTTAGCGAAAAATTCGATAACTCTCTAATTACCCTCCGACAAACCCTAATTGATTATCTCTCCACAACCCTTCCCAACTTTCATTCAAAAATTGCTTTACTCGGACACGCCCATCTCGACCTCGCTTGGTTGTGGCCTGTTTCCGACACGTGGAAAGCTGCCGAAAATACCTTTAAATCGGTTTTATCCCTACAACAAGATTTCCCCAACTTAATCTTTACCCATTCTTCCCCCGCCTTATACGCTTGGATCGAAACTCATCATCGGGATTTATTTTCCAAAATTCAACACCAAGTTCAAACCCAACACTGGGAAATTGCAGCCGGATTATGGGTTGAACCCGAACTTAATCTCATCAGTGGAGAATCTATCGTTCGTCAACTCCTCTACGGTCAACTCTATACCCAAGAAAAATTTGGTCAACCCTCTCCTATTGCTTGGCTTCCTGATAGTTTTGGGTTTTGTTCGCAACTTCCCCAACTGTTGAAACAAGCCGGAATTAACTATTTTGTTACGCAAAAACTGCGATGGAATGATACGACTCAATTTCCCTACAGTTTATTTAACTGGCAATCTCCCGATGGAACAGAAATTATTAGTTATATGTCTGCCCCGATTGGAGAAGGGATTGACCCGGTTAAAATGGCGACTTATGCAGCCGAATGGGAAACTCAAACCGGATTGAAAACCGCACTTTGGTTGCCGGGAGTCGGCGATCATGGGGGAGGGCCGACTCGGGATATGTTAGAAGTCGCCGGACGGTGGCAGAGTTCACCTTTTTTCCCAGAATTGGAGTTTTCTCGGTCAGTGGATTATTTATCGGAGATTTCTCAACACTCTGATCAGCTTCCGGTTTGGTCTGATGAGTTGTATTTGGAGTTTCATCGGGGCTGTTACACGACTCACGCCGATCAAAAGCGCTGGAATCGTCGTTGTGAATATTTGCTCTATCAAGCGGAGTTGTGGTCTGCTATGGCAACTTTACTCGCAAATGCCGCTTATCCGAAAGCTGAATTAGAAGCAGCTTGGAAGCAAGTTCTTTTTAACCAATTTCACGATATCCTCCCCGGTTCGGCGATTCCTGAAGTTTATCAAGATGCCAATCAAGCTTGGGAGGAGGCTTACAATATAGCAGAACATCTGATTGAAACTGCTATCGCGGCGATCGCGAATTTTATTGCCCTTCCTCCTGCCCCCCAACCGAACCTTTATCCGATTCTCGTTTGGAATAGTCTCAATTGGTCTTGTTCCCAGGGGGTAGATCTTCCTTTGTCTTCTCCCGAGACTTGGCGGGTGTATGATGCTTCTGGTAAGGCTTTGCGGGGTCAAGTGGGTAGCGGAAAATTGCGGTTTTTAGCGACTGATGTGCCGTCGGTGGGTTTTCGGGTGTTTTGGTTGGGGCGAAACAGGGCTGAAACCGTTGAAAACTCGTATTCTGATGTCAAAAATACCCCTATACAGACATACGCTTTCGCTAACTTTAGCACAAGTATACCAGTGATACAGAATTCTGTCAATGTTAATGTTAATTCTCCCAAAACTTGGGTATTAGAAAATGAATTGTTAACAGTTGAAATTCTCTCAGAGACGGGAGAAATAGCCAAAATTTGGGATAAGAAAAATGGTCGTGAGGTGCTGTCAGAAATGGGCGGAAACCACTTACAGTTTTTTGAAGATTCCGGTCAGTATTGGGACGGGTGGAATATCGATCCAAACTACAAGCAACATCTGTTAGAACCCCCTCAATTACAATCAATATCTTGGCAAGAACAGGGGGACATTCAATGGCGTTTACAAGTTGTAAGAGTTTGGCGAAAATCAGAATTTATCCAAAATTATGTTTTAGAAGCCAATTCTCCCGTCTTAAAAATTGAGACAAAAGTGAACTGGCAAGAACGTCATGTATTAGTGAAAGCGGCATTTCCGCTAAACTTAACTGTCGATTTTGCCTCTTGTGAAATTCCGGTAGGCGTGATTCAACGTCCCACAAAACCGCAGACTGAAAGCGAGAAAGCAAAATGGGAAATTCCGGCAATGAATTGGGTAGACTTAGGGGATGACAATTATGGCGTGAGTTTATTAAATGACTGTAAGTATGGATATGATTTTCAACCCAATCAAATACGGTTAACCTTATTAAGAGGTTCAACCTGGCCTGACCCGGAAGCCGATTTAGGAATCCATCACTTTACTTATGCGATTTATCCCCATGGGGGAGATTGGAAAGTCGCGAAAGTTACCCATCGGGGTTATGAATTGAACCAACCTTTAGAAGTTCAAGTTCTCACTCCAGAACATTGTCAATTTTCAGAACAAGCATCAGAAACTCAATGTTTTATCGACTTAAATAGTGACTCCTTAATCTTGATGGCATTCAAACAAGCCGAACAAAATTCTCAAGCGTGGATTTTAAGATGTTATGAGAGCCAGGGCGAGAAAACTGAGTTAAAATTAGACAATCAATTGGGATTGGTGATTGCCGATTCAGTTAACTTGTTGGAACAACCGATAGACTCTCCCCATTTTCCTAAAATCTCACCTTGGAAAATTTTTAGCTTACAACTGTTTAATCCTTCTGAACCCCGAGAATGATTTTATTCCCCAGACTGAATTGTTTTTTCTCCCGTTTCTCAAGATGCTGGGGAATTTCCCCGGATCAATTTTTAGAAGTTATCAGAGAGAAAAAAAGCGAATTAAAATTTCATCCTGTTTGTTTGATCACCCCTAATGATTTAACGTTATACAGATCCTCTCGACAATTACCCGTCGATGAAATTAGATAAGAAATTCCGATAGGTGATTGGATTAACCTGTTGAAAGAACCCATAACAATGCTGCGTGACCACAAAAAAGATGATCATTTTATTCCCCAGGCTTAATTGTTGTTTCTCCCCGTCCTGAATGTCGGACAAAATTCTTAAGGGTAGATTTTAAGATGTTATGAGAGCCAGGGCGAGAAAACTGAGTTAAAATTAAACCATCAATTCGGACTGGATATCACTCATCCGGTTAACCTCTTGGAAGAACTGATAGAATTCCCGAACTTTCCTCTAATTTCTCTCTGGAAAATTGTCACGGTACAACTGTCTAACAATCCTGAGTTATCCTAACGATTATGTCTTTATCCCGAATCGTTGATCAATTGACTCCCCTTTCTCGACTGTGGCAAATTGTGCTAACGGTTTTAATTGGGAGTTGGGGATTACCTGGACTCGCTCAAACTCGGGTTTTAATCACCCCAAACTTTAGAATCGAGATTGAAAGATTATGCCCCGAAGGTGTCGTCGTGTGCGATCATATTCGCTATATTGGGACGGATAGACAAACGGGAAGTTCTCTAGAATTGATGGGGAGAACTTATCATACTCAAGGCGCTGATGGGGTAACACCGTCTCGGTTTTTGGGATATATTTTTGAGAATGGAGAATACAAGTATATTCTTTCTCCCGAAGGACACCTGAGAATTTTACAAGGAGAAACTGTTTTGCTCGAAGAAAAGGGAGAATGGCAATAAGTTGTGTTTTCAATATTTAGGGTGAGGTAACAGATGACAACTGTATTTGATATCGCGATTATTGGGGCTGGATTTGCGGGGTTAACAGCCGCTCAACAGTTAAAACAAGCGGGTTATTCTGTGATTGTTTTAGAAAAATCTCGGGGAGTTGGTGGACGTTGTGCGACTCGACGAGTTTCAGAAATTTGTGTTGATCATGGTGTGCGGTATTTAGCAGCAACGGGAGAACATACTCAAAATTTAATCAAACAGCTAACAGCCAACAACGTTTTACAACTGTGGACAGATAAAATCTATGGGTTCAAAGAGAATCAATTCCAATCTCTACAAACTCAACCTTTATATATAGCCCCCAACGGGATGAATTCTGTTGGGAAAGAACTGGCTGTTGGTTTAGAAGTTTGGTTTAACCGTCGAGTACAAACATTAACCCCAACTGAGAATAAAACTTGGTATCTTTCTTTAGAGGTGACTCACCCTACCGCGACTGAAAATCCTCAAGAAGTCGAAGCCAAAGCCGTTATTTTGGCTATCCCCGCACCGCAAGCGTTATTATTGTTAGAACCGCTAACCTCAAAACTTCCTGCTAACTTTGTAGAATCAGTTCGTGCTGTTGAATATGATCCTTGTATTACGGTGATGGCTCGATATCCCGAAAACGAGTTGAGTCTTAAAAACTTCCCCGCAAATGCGATAATGTTTCCCGAAGATCAAACTCTCGCTTGGGTGGGATTGGATAGCAGTAAACGACTTAACCCCCAACACCCTGTTTTGGTGATTCAAAGTTCAGCTAAATTTGCTGAAGATTATCTCGATACAACCGACTTACAACCCGTCGGGGAACTGTTGTTAAAATCGGCGACTGATTCTTTATCTTTGGGAAATGCCGAATGGATGCAGGTTCATCGCTGGCGTTATGCCTTTTGTCGGAAATCTTTATCGGTTTCTTGTTTAAACACAACTGTTCCTTTACCCCTGGTTTGTTGCGGTGACTGGTGTGGGGGAAATGACAATATTGAAACGGCTTTAATATCCGGGAACGCTGCGGTGAAGTTTTTTCTAGATGAGTCTTCTCTCGAAAATTGCGAGCGTCAGAAATAACAACTCTTTGAACTCCAGGGGACTCTCAAAATTTGATTTCTAGGCGCGCACATTTTCCCATGATAAAAATATAGCATTGATGATAAATTTTGTCAAGGGATTTCCGATTCCAATTTAAAAAGAACAGTCACAACTTCCACATTCGCCCAAATTACAATCTAAATCGGGTAAACAATCAATTCCATCGCATCCGCACCCAACCAAATCACACCCATCACAACTGAGATAATTTTGACAGGGTTTGCGTCTGTGTTTGCTATTGCGATCATCCCGAGAAGCCTTAAGAATTTGATTGGCTTCCCGACAGTCTGCAAACCTTTGACGGGAAGCTTTCACCGCCTGAGAAAACCCCACTTCCCCCAACATCCGCTTAACGTACTGAGAACAAGATTCTCCCCGATAGAGGACCCGATGGGCGCAAGCAAAACCCTTGTAAGGTGATAAATACTTTTGGTAGCCGGAAATCGAAGCGATCGCGAAGTTAACACCTAAATTAACACCTAATCGGCGCACAGCTTTTCCCATTTTAGAACTTACCATGTCGGTTAAAACTTGTCAAATGCTTCTTGATTCCTACTACGAAAAGCGATCGCCGGATTTCCGATGTTTGCCGAATGTGGCGGGAAATATTACCGAGTGTTAAGCACTATTGCAATGTATCACAAGTCTGAAAAATAAGCGTTCGGGGTTGCTTTATCCGTGATACCATCTCACCTGGATAACAAATACAAAAGATAGGAGAAAACCTGTGACGCTACGGGTTGCTGTTGTCGGTTCTGGCCCCGCTGGGTCTTCGGCCGCTGAAACATTAGTTAAAGCTGGAATAGAAACCTACTTATTTGAACGCAAACTCGATAACGCCAAACCCTGTGGCGGCGCCATTCCCCTGTGTATGGTGAGTGAGTTTGACTTACCCCCGGAAATTATTGATCGGCGGGTAAGAAAAATGAAAATGATTTCTCCATCTAACCGAGAAGTTGATATTAATCTCATAAACGAAAACGAATATATTGGGATGTGCCGTCGGGAAATTCTCGATGGTTTTATGCGAGATCGGGCGGCTAAATTAGGAGCTAACCTAATTAATGGTACGGTTTATAAACTTGATATTCCGACCCAGAAAAATGAAGCTTATACCCTCCACTATACTGATCATTCTGAAGGAAATAGTCGGGGTACAGCGAAGACTTTAAAAGTTGATTTAGTCATCGGTGCAGATGGGGCAAATTCTCGGGTTGCCAAGGCAATTGATGCAGGCGATTACAACTATGCGATCGCTTTCCAAGAACGAATTCGCATCCCCGATCATCTGATGACCTACTATGAAGATCGGGCAGAAATGTACGTTGGTAATGATGTTTCTCCTGACTTCTATGCTTGGGTATTCCCCAAATATGATCACGTCGCAGTGGGGACTGGAACCATGAAGGTGAACCAGGCGATGATCAAACAATTACAAGCTGGAATTCGCGCCCGTGCGGCTCATCGTATCGAAGGGGGTAAGATTATTAAAGTAGAAGCCCATCCTATCCCGGAACATCCTCGTCCTCGTCGGGTTGTCGGTCGGGTGGCGTTAGTAGGAGATGCAGCCGGAACCGTTACGAAGTCTTCCGGAGAAGGGATTTACTTCGCAGCGAAGTCGGCTCGGATGTGTGCGGAAACGATTGTTGAAACCTCAAACAATGGTGCTAAAATTCCCACCGAAGATGATCTGAAAATTTATCTCAAACGTTGGGATAAACAGTATGGTATGACTTACTTGGTGTTGGATATTCTTCAACGGGTATTCTACCGAACTGATGCAACTCGCGAAGCGTTTGTCGAAATGTGTTCCGACCTGGATGTTCAGAAGATGACGTTTGACAGTTATCTTTACAAAACGGTCGTCCCGGCTAACCCCTTAGTTCAGATGAAAATTACCGCTAAAACCCTCGGAAGTCTGTTAAGAGGTCATGCGTTAGCCCCTTAAGTTTTCGATTGATATTATATCACAAAACTGCCTGATTTCTTCACAAGAGAAATCGGGTTTTTTAATGCGTTTAAAAGGAGTGAGGTACATCAAATTTTGAAGTGAATAATATCAATAATTAATTTCTTTGATGATGCGCCCTACAGGTTTCTTTTAGATAACTTAATAGCTCATATCATTTCCAATAATTAAAGAAAGTTGTGATTCGCCATTGCAAAGTTTCGTCCATATTTTATTCTAATTGTAGTATGGTTAGTGCAATAATTAAAGCTAAACAAATCTATGTATAACGTAGAATAATGTCATTCTGAATTGCTTGTTTATTATAAATCATAATTTTCAAGTAAAATTAACATCAACCCAACCAAAAGTAACTCACTTCACCAATCCACAGACTAAACTCTGACTATAATAGAAGTCGGTATTCAACCCAATCCATTCATGTCTAGACCCACCTTTTATATCGCGATTACCAATCATGGATTTGGCCATGCAGTCCGCGCCGCTTCCGTCGCCGCCCAAATTCAAAAACTGTGTCCTGATAGCCTGTTAATTCTCGTCACAACCGCCCCCCGTTGGCTGTTAGAATCCTATATCGAAGGTGACTTTATCTTGCGTCCTCGGGCGTTTGATGTGGGTGTAATTCAACCCGATAGTTTAACGATGGATAAAGCCGCAACTCTCGAAAAATTACAAGAAATTCGTAAAAACCAAAACTCAATTATCGCCGGAGAAGTTAACTTTATTCGTCAAAATCGAGTGGATTTAGTCTTTGCTGATATTCCCCCGTTAGCCGCTTCTATTGCTAAAATCGCCGGAATTCCTTGTTATATGATGAGTAACTTTGGCTGGGATTTTATCTATCGAGATTGGGGTGGAGAATTTATTGAAATTGCCGATTGGGTTGGGGATTGTTTTAGTCAATGTAGTGGTTTGTTTAGACTTCCCCTTCACGAAGAAATGAGCGCATTTTCAAATATTACTGATGTGGGTTTAACCGGGGGAAATCCGCGTTATGATTTAGACCAACTCAAAGACGATTTTCAAATTAACAGCACCCCTGAAAAAACAATCCTCCTCACCTTTGGGGGATTAAGTTTAGCTAAGATTCCCTATGAAAATCTTCAATATTTTCCCGAATTTACTTTTATAACTTTTGATAAAAAGGCTCCTAAACTCCCAAATTTGATCGGCGTTTTTAGTCAAAAACAACAAGTCAAAAGTGCAATAGACTATACTCATATTCGTCCCGTTGATTTTATGCCAATCTGTGGACGAGTCGTTTCCAAACCGGGGTTTAGTACCTATTCTGAAGCAATGCGGTTAAATATTCCGATTGTGTCTTTGTCCAGAGATGGGTTTGCAGAAGCCGAACTTTTATTAACGGGATTAAAAAATTATAGCGACCATCAAATTTTAACCTCTGCGGAGTTTTTTGAAAGTAATTGGAACTTCTTAAAACAGCCGTTAAACCCGCCTCGCTTGTCGGAGACTTTGGATAAAACCGGAAGTGAAACGATTGCCCAAATGCTTGTCAATGCGGTCAAAAGTGGGGTTAAAAACTAATTTTGATTAATCATCCCGAAAAGCACAAAAAAGTTACGAAATTGAATCTAGCCCAATATTCAGGAGTTTAGAAGATGGATGTCGAAATTTATGTTTTAGTGGATACTTCAATTGCTTTAACGAAAGTAGATGTTTTCCTTTCAGAAACCGATGCAGTTTTAGAGAAGAATAAACGGGAAAACCCGACTAAAATAGAACTGTTCAAAAAAATCATCAAAGTTTAAATTCAATAATATTTGTTGAGTTTAAAAATTAACTAAACTTAAACAGTTCAGTGCTGAGATATCTTTCCCCTCCACTGGGCTGAAACGCGACAATTAACTTATTTTCACACTCACAACGCCGCCCAACTTCTAGTGCAGCACAAACAATTGCCCCCGTTGAAATCCCACTAATAATTCCTTCTTCTGTTGCTAATTTTCGCCCGATTTCATAGGCTTGTTCTTCCGTCACCCGCACAACTTCATCAATTAAATCCGTCCTCAAAACATCAGGAATAAAGCCCACCCCAATCCCCTGAATATTATGAATTCCCGAAGATTTCCCGCTCAAAACCGCACTCTTAACCGGTTCAACAGCCACAATTTTTAAGTCCGGTTTTTGTTTTTTCAGATAACAACCCGCCCCCGTTAAAGTCCCTCCGGTTCCCACCCCAACAACGAGAATATCAACCCTTCCCTCGGTATCTTCCCAAATTTCAACGCCGGTGGTTTTATAATGAATTTTCGGGTTGGCGGGATTGCTAAATTGTTGAGGAGAAAAAGCGTTAGGAATACTCGCCAGTAATTCGTTCATTTTAGCAATAGCCCCCGCCATATCCGCTTTGGCGGGAGTGGTGATAATTTCCGCACCATAAGCCCTAACAATTTGTTGACGTTCCCGACTCATATTGTCGGGCATTGTTAAAATCAATCGATAGCCTTTCGCCGCACAAACCATCGCCAAACCAATTCCCGTATTTCCCGAAGTTGCTTCAATAATAGTCGAAATCCGGGGTTGAATTAATCCCGCTTTTTCCGCTTCATTCAACATACTAATCGCAATTCTATCTTTAACGGATTTTGCCGGATTAAAACTTTCTAATTTTAACACAATCTCGGCTACACAATTAAAATTTTGCGGCAATTTTTGTAAATAAACTAAAGGAGTATTGCCAATCGTTTCTGTAATATCAGAGTAAATTTTCATTTTATTATTTTCCCTTATGAATAATATAGATATATTTTCAGGTCAATTGCAAATAGAAATCATAGTGCAAGCGTCTCGCTTGCTGTATATATATGATATATGTAGCAATCAGGAATCAGTTTGGAAATTCAAGCGGGCAAGATGCCCATACTACAAACATTATGAGATATCGAAATCTTAAACCATAAACCGAAAGCAAATCCCAATCAAAACTATCATTAACCCCAGATGAGGGAGATTATTCAACCACGAACGTTGAGTAATTTTCAGCAGTGGAAATACACTCAAAACTAAAATAGATAACAAAGTCACCCCTTGCAAAAAAGTAGCAACATCCTGACTCCAAGTTAAGCTAAAAAGTCCGATACCGCTATAACCAAACGTTCGGGCGATAACAGGTAAAATCTGACCCGCTTCACCAATTGCACCCGGAATATAACAGACTAAATTCACCGCCAAAACCATCGGTAAATAGGCATAGATTACCGTCGCATAATCGGGCATTTCCCCATCAAAAACCCTCGCCAATTTATGCGCCCCATAGGTTGCCATCGCCGGAACACTTAACAGCGCCAAAACAATCGGAAGACTCCACAGTAAATGTTCCGAATCAATCGGCAAATCGCCCAAACCGACCCAACTTAAAATCTTCTGACTGTGGTGCATAAAAACACCGCCAAACAACAATAATAACAGCGCCACTTCAGCGGCAAATCCTTGATGATTTTCCCATAAATCCGCTGCGGGAAACCGAAAATTAAGCTGAACAGAACGATTCGGACAAGCTTTCAAACAACTCATACAAAAAACACAATCCCGGTTATCAGAAAGCTGTGCGGGATGAGAATAAAGCGGACATCCACCCGTCGCCTGTCCCTCCGTTGGTAACGCATTTGCAAAGCTAACCGGCGTAATTTCACCGCCTTTATAACAGCCAAAAGTATTACACTGACTTCCACAAACCTGTTGAGTCGAACGTAACTCAATCATCCCCAACTTAGCAAACATTCCATTCATCCCACCAATCGGACACAAATACCGACACCAAAGCCGACGTTCATAAATTAAACTACAAATAATCGCCCCTACGGTAATCGCCACCAACAACCAAGAAGATAAATAAGCCCGATGGGGTAAATCCCAAAGTTTTTCCCAAAGATAAATCACCACAAAACCTCCCCACATCACCCACGCGCCCCATTGGTTTAACCATTTTGTCGGCCAAGAAAGCTGCTTGCGGGGAAACAGCAACAGAGACAATTTTCTCAAGCCTTCTCCGACAATCATAAACGGACAAACCGCACACCAAAGCCGACCAATAATCGGAAATAGCAACAGATAAAACGGCCACCACCAAGCCCAAAATAAATTCAATGTCACGCTACTCTCTCGCGTTTGGGGGCCGATAAATCCCATCACCGTCACGGGGATAAAAATTGCCATCATCAGCCACCAAACCCGTTTCGGCCACCAGTCACTTAATAAAAATTGACGCAAGCCGGGAATTTCGTTCAATAAATCCACCCGAAAAGCGTTTTTCTTCGATTCTACCGACCAAAGAACCTGCTCGGGAATTATCGTCTGTTCTGGCGGCGTCATCATCACCGCTCGCTTTAAAATATTAGACAATTCTGACAGGTTTTCGGGGTAATTATAACTCAACAAACGACGCCGCTCGGCGGGATTTAATTCCAACGGTGTTCGCCCCCGTTCCCGACAGTATTTTTCTAAAAAATATTGGGCAAATTCGGGAATATCCTGTTTGCGTTGGGGTAAACTCAACAATTTGAGCGAAGTCGCCTTGATTTGAAGCCAAGAAAGTTTCTGAGGACTGGCGAGAATCAAACGCACCCAACTTAATTTAGGAGGTGGAATTTCCGAAACCAAATTCAGTTGTGTGGGGTCAGAATTGGGGAGAATTTCTCCGGTTTTTAGATAGTGAATTAAACGGGCTTTTTCGGAAGAATTTAACAGGTTTACACGGTCAATTAACAAAGTTCCCCGTTCGAGAAGTTCGAGAATTCCCGGTTGACCGTTGAACCGACCAAATAAGGCATCTGTATCGATGCTTCCGTTTTCGAGTTGGGGCAATTCTCCCAGGTCAATTTCTGCAAAGGGGTGGTTTTTTAGTGCAGATTGAGCGTGAATAAATCCGGCGATAAATGTTTTTCCGCTTCCGGGGGGAGCCTGTAAAAGAATCGGTTCTATCGAAGTTTTAAGTTGTTCAACTTGCTGTCGTAATTTTTGAGTAGCTTTACTAATTCCGATGATTTTTTCATCCCCGGTAACGGGTTTTAGATAGGGTTGTAGTCCTTGAATTCGAGCCTGTTCTTTCGCCAGACGTTGGGAAAAATGATCTAAATCTAAAGCGAGTAAACGGTTAAATGCAGATTGAATATCGGGATAGTTTGTTTGCAAATCTTCTAGGGATTCTCGCCCTAAAAACCAGAGTTCACAGGGAGTTAGAGTGATTGCACTTGTGGTTGAAATGCAGGGTTCGGAGTTGCTAAATAAGGGAAGATAGCCAAAGATATCTCCGGCGTTGCGATAAATAATATGGGTTTTTCCGATAGTTGAATGGCGGTAGATTTCTACGGTTCCCCATTTTAGAAAATACAATCCTTGAAGAATGGTTTTTTCTTGATAAATTTCAATCTGCGCTTGGGTGTGGAGAATTTGCAGACTGTGAGCAATTGCGGCGATCGCTTTCGGACTCAATGCCCCCCAAACTCGGTGAAAACTCAACCAGTCAATACAATCTTCCAGGGCTTGTCCGTCGGGGGGTGAAGCTTCTGGAGGCATTAAGGGCAAGGATGAAGTAACCATAGCCAACCTGCAACGCGATCGGGAGCGAGAAATTGCCCCCGAAGTAATTTTATCAGAAATTTCCGATTTAGACTCACCGATTTTAGAGGGGCGGATTAAAATCTGACGAAGAAAAAAAAGGGGGAATTCAAAACTGTTGTTACCCCCATTGACCTTTTGTAATTGTTCGGAATATCAAATCAATCTCATCCAAAAATTAAATCATCTTTTGAATTTTACGATTTTCTGTCATTTCTAAGTATAAAGATCGCCAACATATTCGGCATAACCGTTATACAACAATGTGGGCTGTCGTTCCCAAGTCAAACTGGGAGCGTTACTAACAATTCGTTCGGTGGCTTGCGACCATCTCGGATGGGGAACATTGGGGTTAACATTGGCTTCAAACCCGTATTCATTAGCTGCGAGTGTATTCCAAAAAGTAGCCGGTTGTTCGGCTAGAAATTCGATTTTGACAATGGATTTCGCGCCTTTAAACCCATATTTCCAAGGAATCACCATTCGCAAAGGGGCGCCATTTTGTTTGGGTAAACTTTTCCCATAAATTCCGGTAGCAAAAAAAGCCAGATCGTTCGCCATTTCCTCAATTCTTAACCCCTCAGTATAGGGCCAAGGATAATTCACCGCCCAAAAACCGGGACCTTTGGTAATTTTGGGGTCATAAAACGAAGTAAACCGAACAAATTTAGCTTGGGAAGTCGGTTCAACATCTTCTAACAATAACCGCATGGGAAAACCCACCCAAGGCACCACCATCGCCCAAGCTTCAACACAGCGAAAGCGATAAATTCGTTCCTCAAAGGGAAACTTTTTTTGAATGTCATCGAGGTCATAAGTTTGGGGATTTTTCACAAGTCCTGTAACTTCAACCTGCCAATTTTTGCTGGGTAAAGCTTGGGCTGCTTCCCAAATGGATTTAGAACCGCCAAACTCGTAATAATTATTATATTGAGTGGCAAATTCTACAGGAGTGACCTCCCGTCCGACATCAGAAAAATTCGGGTTGCGAGATAAATCAGAATAAGCCGTCAGTTGATCGAACTGGGGCTGAGTCGAAAAATTCGGAGTGCGATCGCAACCGGCAAGGGGTAAAATAGTAGCGCCCAAGCTCGCCCCGATCAGACTTTTTAGAAAACGACGACGGTTGAAAAAAATTGATTCAGGAGTGATCAACCGTTCGGGAAGTTCCCAAGATTGAGGGATGCGAATTAAAGGCATTGGAGAAGGGGGTCGGTACAAATCATTAAGTGACCTTCTTATTTTAACGATTGAAATGGGTAGCCTCGGCTCTACCGAGTGATTTTCCCGTGATATAATCGCAGAAGAAGTTAAAATTCGGGACTTTCAACCGATTGTCAGGGAAAAACCCCTACCGTTAAAAGCTTTGAACTTTCCAAATTCCAAGGCTGAACCCGTGCGATCGACTCAATCTTCCCACTTGACAATTGATTAAAGGGGTAGCAAAACACAAAACGGATTCTGCCGGGAATCAATCTTCACATCTAGACTGCTGAGGAGGGTGTGGGGATGTCAAGATAGTATAGACAGACTTAACGACTTGCCAGTTATGAGTTACTGCATTAATCCCAACTGCAAACATCCCCAAAATTCCGCTCACCATAGCTTATGCCAGAGTTGTGGGTACAGTTTAAGGCTTAAAGATCGCTACCGCATCATTAAAGTCTTGGGTCAAAGTATTACCAGCAGAACGTTTTTGGCAGTCGATGAAGATCAACCGTCCAAATCTCGCTGTGTGATCAAACAATTCCAACATCGCGATCAGTCCCATTCTGCCTCGGGCGATGGTGATGCAGTTAACCTCAGACTGGTTCCTCTTAATCCGGTTTCAGCATCCGAGTTAGAACGATTGGGAAAACATATCGCTGTTCCTGAGTTGTGGGCATCTTTTCAACAAGATGATTATCACTACTTTGTACATGAGTATATTTCGGGTTCCAACCTGGGATGTGAACTCGATCACGAGGGCATCTTTCGAGAAGCTCAAATTTGGCAGTTGCTCAATGATGTTTTACCGACGTTAGAATTTATTCACGAACATAATGTCGTTCACGCCGATATTAAACCCGAAAATCTGATTCGACGTTCTGCCTCTGCTTTTGAGAGTTCGGAGATAGATGAACCCGAAATTGCATTGGTTGATCTGGCCAGCGCCATTTATCCAGAAGAGACGGTGATCTTCGACGAAAATAGTCAAGGTTCAGCCGAATATTCCGCCCCCGAACAACTGCATCAACAAGCCAGCCCGAGTAGCGATCTCTACAGCTTAGGGGTGACTTGCTTGCACTTGATGACTCAGGTTTCTCCTTTTGATTTGTATGATGTCAAATCTGAGACTTGGGTCTGGCGAGATTATCTCAAATATCCCGTCAGTCGGCGCTTGGGACGGATACTCGATAAGTTGGTTCAGCGTCATCCGGCTAAACGTTATCAGTCAGTCACAGAGGTGATCGCCGACTTGAAAACAGGTCAAGTTCTCGCACTCAATACCCTATCAGCCCAACAAAAATTGATGCTGACCGCCTGGGGAGGGGCGGTGGTGGCGATCGCTTCTCTGATTTTGAGTTCTATCCCCTCCAACGTCTCGCGGATGTCTTCCCAGTCTCCTGAACCCGTTTATCGGATACCCGATACTCGCGCATTCCCGCCGGAGATTAAACGCATTCCCCCGCAACTGAAAAATACTCCGGCAGTCCGCACCTTGATGCGAAGTTTTAGTCCGGTGTGGGCGATCGCCGTCAGTCCCAACGGTCAACTCGTCGCCAGTGGAACGACTGATGGCAGTATTAAAGTCTTAGATATTCAGACGGGTGATGTTTTGTATACCCTCTCGGGTCATTCTGGGCCTGTGGGTGCATTAGCCATTAGCCCCAACGGTCGTTTGTTGGTGAGTGGGAGTGGTGACAATACCCTGAAAGTTTGGGATTTGTGGAGTGGTCAATTAATTAAAATGCTCTACGGTCACAAAGCCTGGGTGTATGGGGTTGCCTTTAGTCCCGATGGACAAACGGTTGCCAGTGTCAGTCGTGACCAAACCTTGCGGTTATGGGATGTGGAAACCAGTGAAGAAATTGGTCAACTCAAAGGGTATGCTGAAGATGTGCAGTCGATTGTTTTTAGTCCGGATCGTCAAACCTTAGTGAGTGGGGGCAGTGACGGGACAATTGAGATTTGGAACTGGCGGACAGGTCGTTTACTTCGCAACATTAAAGGACATCCAAAAGCTATTTGGTCTGTCGCAATTACTCCCGATGGTCGTACCTTAGCTACAGGGAGTTGGGATCACAGCATCAAACTTTGGGACTTAAACCGCCTACAATCGGAATATTTTAGCAGTTTACCCGAACGCACCCTGATCGGTCACGGGGATAAAGTTCAGTCTTTGTCTTTTAGTCGGGATGGTCAAACCCTCGCTAGTGGGGATTTTGCCGGAACGGTGAAATTGTGGCAAATTGAAACGGGTGGGTTGATGGGAACTCTCAAAGGTCACAAATCTTGGGTGGATGTGAAATTTTCACCGACTGATAATAGTTTAGTCAGTGGGAGTTTTGACGATACGGTGAAGGTTTGGAGACTTTCACCTTAAATGATTTCTAGGTTTTTGGAGTTGGGAAACCGTTATCAGCAACCCGTTCTTTTTTCTGTTCTCTGAAAAACTCTATAGAATTCATACCCCCATCCGCTACTTATGGGGGTTTTTTATCTTAATGTTCGGAGAAGACCCTCACTTTTAGTGATGGGATGAATCCGGACA
>CAZNCM010000091.1:0-1112 GCA_964571155.1 uncultured Lyngbya sp.
GCTGGCAGTCCCCCTAACACGTTAAAGTGTTGGTTTATACCAAACGAATCACACTTGACCGGAATGTTTGATAAATTCGGGTACAAAAATCCCCGTTGCGGGTTCAACTCCCTTGCTCTGAATTGAGGCAACTAAGCGGTTGAAATCATTCAAACTGCGACTTTTAATATAAGTCACCATGACCACACCTTGGGGGAGATCTCCTGATTCAGCGATGAACCAAATTTGACCCCATAAGGTATTTTGAGTTTGACCTAAACTCCCAAAAAATTTGCTAAATTTGAGAATGGTAATTGAACATTTAGATCCATATTCTTCATCACCAATTGTCCATTTTCCAGATTGACAATTGTTACGAACTGCGATTGGCATTTCGGGGACAAGGATGGCTTCTTTGTGTTTAGCCCCAAAGACAGAAAAGTTAAAGTTATCCGGTATTTTTGACATTTTAATCTTCCTTTTTGTGCTTTTTAGTTGACCCTTTTGGGTTTGAACTGAGAGGTTTTGAGTTGAGCAATTATTTTGTCTCTAAAAAATGAACGTTGCACTATCGAATGATATGGTTTTGAGTTTGGGGTTCTTGATAGCTATACAACGTCTCCTGTTGGTTTTTAATGAGGTGTAAAGTTGCAATCAAACTTTCTAGCATTTCGGCATGAGCCGGGGTAAAATGAATGCTAAAGCCTTCACCATCTCGTGCGTATCCTGGACAAACCAGAGAGGCTGAACCTTGTTCTTCATGGGTGGCAATATACATCCAATCTTCGTCATCCAATTTGTAGTGCGTGTCTGTCCAAGTTCTGAGCATAGAGGTTCATCCTCCTGTATATTTCAATCCATTCAAGTGTTTGCACTTTTAATGATTCTTCACACCCTTTAATTCCAATGGGGGTACACCTTATCTAGAGTGCCGTTAGAATTGATGTAAGTTTCAACCCCAGGTGAGGTGAGAGCTATGTTGAAGTTTTTATCAACTATTACCAGAGTAACAGGTGTTGATTTAATCGTCAAGCTACAAGTTGAAATTTACGTCAAACTCGCATATGATCGAGCATAGGAGGGAAATACCGTGGAACAAACATTTGGAAAACTGATTCGTCAAGCCCGCAAGG
>CAZNCM010000091.1:1146-1401 GCA_964571155.1 uncultured Lyngbya sp.
AGAATGACCGTGCTGACTACGCCCCCAAAGAAGATGTCATTCGGGGACTGGCGCGAAATCTTGGCATTGATGAGGAGGAGTTAATCTTTTTAGCGGGTCGAATTCCGCAACATTACGAGAATTTTCTCAAGCAAAATAACAAGGAAATAACCGCTTTATTCCGAAGATTGCAAGAGAACCCAAGCTTTGCTAAAAAGATTTTTGATGCTGCCCAGGAGACTGAATAAATGAGTATTCTGAAGCCGTACCGTTTTT
>CAZNCM010000091.1:1411-5774 GCA_964571155.1 uncultured Lyngbya sp.
TTTTTATCCGAAAGAATCTATCGAACGGCGGGCGCAGGATATTCTCACTCAAATGCAAACTCAACCTAATTTTGCACCTCAGTGGCCGTTTGAGTCTTCTTTGGTTGCAGATTTTCTCGATTTAGGAGTCGTTTGGGATGAGATTCCTGCCGATGGGGAAGGAGAAATTGCCGCCCGTATTTTACCGACTGAACGAACCATTGAAATTAACGAAAAGATTCTCGAAAAACCTCAAGGGTTTATTGAGTCAACTATTGCCCATGAAATTGGTCATTGGGTTCTGCACATCAATCAAGATGAAGTCGATGGTGAGGTTAAACAGTTGGAATTACCGTTAGGAGAATACGGGAAAAAGCCCACAAATTCCGAAGAACCATTTGTGTGTCGGGGTTCGGCTTATGACTCAAAAATTGCTTCCATTGAATGGCAAGCACAATATTTTGCCAGTTGTTTGTTGATGCCTCAACAGATTTTAAAAGAGAAACAACAAGACCTAGACCTAACAAAATGGACGGATTTATATAAACTCCGGGATCAGTTAGGAGTCACGATTTCTAATCTCACTAATCGCTTGCAAGATTTAGGTTGGATTACTATTCCTAAAAACACTCGCCAAATTTATCGAGGTCAAGGGGTAACGGAAAATCAGCAGCGTTTGTTTGGATAGTTAGTTCTCAACTTAAAACCCAGTTTATTTTGAGAAAGTGAGTAGAGGCGTTGTCATCAACGTCTCTAAATATAGATGGGTCTAATTAACCTGACTTTATTTTTTAGATAAAAATCCGAAATCAAAAATTAAAGCAATAGTTCTAAAAAAACTCAATAAAGACTATAATACAAATCTCTATCTAGAGAGAGAGGATGACTCAAACGAGATCACCAAAGAGGGAGTTCAGTTAAAAAACAAACATAGTCCTAAAGTTATAAATCAAGCTAAACTGCTTCAAAAATCAGAATCTTTGTTTTACAATGGAGCGTACAGATTAAAAACTGTATTTCTTGTGCAAGCAGTTCAGCTTGGGTTGAGCCAAAATAAAAGTACAATGCTATTATCAAAATTTTAGCAAAATTAACTTTGACTTTAAAGTTGATTGTAAAATATATATAAAAATAGGCAAATGACCATTAACTCAAACTATACTTCTAGAAATAACGAACATTATACAACGGCAATTGTTGGTGCCGGGTTTACAGGTTTGTTTACGGCTTTACATTTGTGCCATCATAACTATTCGCGACCGACTATTTTAATTGATCCTCAAGAACGTTTTGTGTTTAAACCCTTACTCTATGAAGTTTTAAGTGGAGAAATGGAAGTTGATCAAGCTTTACCTCGCTATGAAGAACTTTTAGACTGTAGCAATATTACTTATATTCAAGGAAGTGTAGATGAAATTGATTTCAAACACCGTCAACTTAAACTTTCATCAGGTTTAGACTATTCCTATGAAAATTTAGTCTTAGGATTAGGAAGTGTTCCTTGTTATTTTGGGATAGAAGGTGCTAGAGAAAATACGTTTGCATTTCGCAATGGTGATGATGCCATCACCCTCAGAAATCACCTCCGACAACAGTTGCAACTCGCCACCCAAACGGAAGATGAAACTGCACGTCATCAGCTTCTTACAATTGCGATTGTTGGTGCAGGGCCATCAGGAATTGAAATCGCCAGCACCTTAGCAGACTGGCTGCCCCAATGGTATCATCAACTCGGAGGAAATCCTGCTGAAGTTCAGGTAATTATTCTCGATATGGTGTCTGAAATTCTCACAGGTGATATTAATGTTCATCTCCGAGAAAAAGCTGAAAAAGCTTTACAAGAACGAGTGGTTCCCGTAGAAGTGCGACTCGAAGCAAAAGTTAGTGAAGTTTCCCCCGAATATTTAGAATATAAACAAAATAATCAACTTCATAAATTAGCAACGGGAACTGTGATTTGGACGGCGGGAAATGCGGTTCATCCATTGATCAAAAAATTGCCAATTTCCCCAGAACAACATGATCAACAAAACCGTTTGCGAGTTACACCCACATTACAATTGCGAGAGTTTCCAGAAGTATTTGTGGGGGGAGATAGTGCAGTTTTAGATCAGGCTTTACCCCCAACGGCGCAAGTCGCTTATCAACAAGGAATTGCTATTGCTAATAATCTGATTGCGTTGGCTGAACAGGAACCGCTTGAACCCAGTGAAATTAAGTTGCGAGGTACATTAATGAAGTTAGGACTTGAAGCAGCAGCGGCAAATTTATTTCAGCGATTTGTGATCGCAGGTCAACCGGGTCATTTAATTCGTCAAGGAACTTATTTAGAACTTTTACCCACTCCGGTTCACAATTTTAAAGCGACTGTAGATTGGATAACGGATGAGATTTTTAATGACCACGCACCACCGAGTCCATCTCGACAGAAAGTTGTTCGTTAGTTTAAGAGAGCAAAGATTTAATTCTAGTTTTTTGTTGCAAACTTAAGGAGAATAAAAATGACATCGATGACATCTATTGCTGAATTAGAACGGTTAAGTACAAGAGTTGTTAGTGAGGCGATTGTTCGGCGATTTTGGAACCGAGTTTGGAATGCGGGTCAACTCGAAATTTTCAAAGAATTGGTGACTGAAAATTGTTTATTCTACTGTGGTGGAAATGCAATTGAAACACAATCAAAAATGATCAACTTGATAAAACAGTTTAGAAAGGAAATCAAGAATTTTGAATTTATTATAGAAGATCTATTTGCTTACAATCAAAAAGTTGTAACTCGTTGGCGAATTCAGGGGATTAATAATGGATTTTCAGAAGAAAGTTCTAAAGGAGAACCCATTGAGTTAACGGGAATTACAATTTTTGAGTTGGAAGGAAATAAAATTAAAAAAGGATGGCTTGAAAAAAGTTAAATTAAACGATGATTAACCTAATAAAAAGTAACAAAGAATTGCTGCGAGTCATTTTAGCGGTTTGTATTATCGTTGCAGGAATTCTACACTTTGCAGTACCGGAACCGTTTATTAGAATTGTACCCGATTTTCTGCCCTCACCTGCGGCTTTAGTGTATATTAGCGGTGTTTTTGAAATACTCGGAGGAATTGGACTGTTAACTCCTCCGGTTTCTCAATTGGCTGCTTGGGGACTTCTAGCATTATTTATTGCCGTATTTCCTGCTAATATTAATATGGCAGTCAATCATATTCATATTGATGGCATACCGGATGGAAATTGGTTTCAGGCGATTCGCCTTCCTTTTCAAGCTGTTTTAATTACTTGGGCTTATTGGTATACTAAACCTGATGATAATCCGAAACAAGCTTCTATTATTCCAGGTTTACCCCGTTCTTAAGAGTTGCCGATCAAATTTCAGCTCAACTTTAACGATAGAAGTTGTTTCATTTTAAATGTTTAAGGAAGAATGACTCAGTTAGAGAATCAGCCAATTACCGTTTCTCCGATGGATGAATTCAATCAAACTTTGGTTGAAAATTTGCATCCCTCTCACTGGAAAAATCCCCAACCGGAACGCTGTTACAATTTAGTCGTTATCGGGGGTGGAACAGCAGGATTAGTAACCGCAGCAGGTGCAGGTTTATTAGGTGGAAAAGTCGCATTAATTGAACAGAATTTGTTAGGGGGAGACTGCACAAACGTCGGTTGTGTTCCTTCAAAAGCCTTAATTCGTTCCAGTAGAATTGCTGCTGCCGTCGGTATTGCTTCTGAGTACGGAATTTCGGTTCCAGAAAATGTCAAAGCTGATTTTTCTGTCGTCATGGAACAAATGCGAAAAGTGCGATCGCAAATTAGTTCTAACGATTCTGCAGTGCGATTTCAAGAAGAATTTGGAGTGGATATTTTTCTCGGTAAAGCTTATTTTTCTAGTAAAAATACAATAGATGTTTTTGGACAAAAACTCCGCTTCAAAAAAGCCGTTATTGCTACAGGTTCTCGTCCGATAATACCGCAAATTGAAGGTTTAGAAACGGCGGGATATATTACGAATGAAAACGTATTTTCTTTGACCGAACTTCCGGAATCTCTGGCTGTGATTGGGGGCGGTTATATTGGGTGTGAACTGGCTCAAACTTTTCAACGTTTGGGTTCAAAAGTCGTTTTATTGCAAAGAGGAGATCAAGTTCTTAAACGTTCCGATATTGAAGTTTCAGATATTATTCAAGAGGTATTTGCACGGGAAGGAATCTATACCGTTTTAAATGCGGATATCAAGCGAATTGAGTCGGAAAATGGGAAGAAAACGGTTTATTATGATGTGTTAGGAATTGAAGAACAATCTACCGTTGATGAGATTATTGTAGCCGTTGGACGACAGCCGAATATTACGGGCTTAAACTTAGAAGCGGTTGGGGTTAAATCCGATCCA
>CAZNCM010000091.1:5788-14201 GCA_964571155.1 uncultured Lyngbya sp.
TATTATTAACGATTACTTGCAAACAACTAATCCTAATATTTATGCGGTTGGAGATGTTTGTATGCAGTCTAAATTCACCCATGCGGCGGATGCGGCGGCAAGAATTGTTGTTCAAAATGCTTTATTTTCTGTGTTTGGAATTGGACGAAAAAAACTCAGCAGTTTGATTATTCCGTCTTGTGCTTATACCGATCCCGAAGTCGCGCAAGTTGGGATAACAGAAACAGAAATACTGCAAAAACCCGAAAAAGTGAAAACGTTTTATGTACCATTAAGCGATATTGATCGCGCTTGTATTGATCGACAAACCGATGGATTTGCTAAAGTTCACGTTCGTCATGGAACCGATAAAATATTAGGGGCAACAATTGTAGCTGCTCACGCTGGAGAAATGATTAATCAAATTACCTTAGCAATGGTGGCAAATGTGGGATTAAAAACAATTGCTAATACAATTTATCCCTATCCAACCCAAGCGGAAGTTATTCGGAAAGCGGCAGATAAATATAATTTTACTTGGTTAAAAGGATGGGTCAAAAAATTAGCTTCTATTTGGTTAAGTTGGCAACGTTAAAATTCAGTTGAAACTATAAAAGAAATCCGGCTGTTGCTGCAACAATTAAATTGGTTAAAACTCCGCCAACCATCGCTCGAATTCCTAACTCAGCAAGTTCGCTGCGACGTTGAGGTGCTATCCCACTTAACGCCCCAATTTGAATCCCAATTGAACCAATATTAGCAAAGCTACAAAGGGCAAATGTAGCAATTCTAATCGAACGTTCAGAAAGGGTATTATTTTGAATCATTTCAGCTAAATCTACATAAGCAATAAACTCATTTAAAATAATCTTTTTGCCAATTAACGCCGCAACTTGACTGGCATCACCCCAAGAAACACCCGTGAGTAATGCGATGGGATATAAGACCCAACCCAAGATTAAATCAAAGGAAAGTTGAGGATAGCCAAACAATCCCCCCAATCCACTTAAAACCGCATTTAAAAAGGCAATTAACGCTAAAAAAGCAATAATCACCGCCGCAATATTAACTGCTAGTTTTGCCCCTTCTATCGCACCAGCCGCCGCTGCATCAACAACATTTGTTGCTGTTTTTTCGACGTTCAATTCTAACTTTCCTGCCGTTTCCGGTTTCTCGGTTTCCGGGTAGAGTAATTTAGAAATTCCTAACGCACAGGGCGCCGCCATTACCGACGCCGAAATCAAGTCTCTCGCCGAAATTCCAAAAGACACATAAGCCGCCAAAACTCCCCCCGCAACCGTGGCAAAACCTCCCGTCATTACGGTGTTTAATTCTGATTTGGTCATGGTGTTGATAAAGGGTTTAACTAAAAGCGGTGCTTCCGTCATTCCCACAAACACATTGGCTGCATTAGAAAGCGATTCCGCCCCGGATGTTTTTGTTGTTTTTAACATTACCCAGGCGACGGCTTTAACGATTTTTTGAAGAATATTCAGATAGTACAAAACGGAGACAAAAGACGAGAAAAATATAATCGTTGGTAAAACCTTAAATGCAAAAAAATGTTCTTCGTAGTTGTCCCCAAAAACAAATCTAGCCCCCTCAACGGTAAAATCTAAAAACCGGGTAACAACTCCACCAATAGCATCAAAAATCAAATAAGTACCGGGAATTCTGAGGATAATTACAGCAAAAATAAATTGTAACGCAATTCCCCAAATAACAGGTCGCCAAATTACAGCTTTTCGATTCACAGAAAGACTATAACCTATTCCCACAAACACAACAATACCCAATACTGAGATTAAATTTTCCATGTAATTAACGCTATAAATATGAGTTGAAAAACATCAACCAAAACGCACCGTCATAAATACAAACCGCACCACAAAAACACCCGATAAAATCCAAGTAGCGAGGGAAACTTCGTGGCTTTTTCCTTGAAAGGCTTTTAACAGGGGATAGCTAATAAATCCGATGGATAATCCTTCGGCAATGGAGTAGGTTAACGGGATGGTAAACAGCGTTAAAAATGCCGGAATTGCTTCGGTTAAATCCTGCCAATTGATTTGGGTAATATTAGACAACATTAATACACCCACGATTACTAATGTTGGAGTTGTAGCGTAGGCGGGAATGGCTTGTAAAAGCGGAATAAATAGAATAGATAACCCCAATAATATAGCCGTAATTACGGAGGTAAAACCCGTGCGTCCGCCTTCGGATACACCCGCCGCAGATTCAATATAAGTGGTGACACTAGAAGTCCCTAAAATTGCACCTGATGTTGTTGCAATTGCATCCGCCATTAACGCTTGATTTGCCCGAGGAAGTTCGCCATTTTCATCAATATAACCCGCTTTCATCGCTACACCTGTGAGTGTTCCAATTGTATCAAATAAATCCACAAATAAAAAGACAAATGTCACCGCTACAAAATCCAGAAAGTTATTCGCATTTAGATTAAAAAGTCCTAAAAATGCCTCTCCAAATAATTCTTTAGGAAAAGGGGGAATTTGAAAAAGTCCTTGAGGCGGGGGAGTCACGCCTAAAATCCAGCCTAAAATTGCGGTGGCTAAAATTCCCCACAATAAAGCGCCTTTGATCCGACGAACCATGAAAGCAGACGTGATAAAAATTCCTGCAATTGCCACTAAAGTTTGCGGTTCTTTTAAACTCCCAAAAGCTGTTTTGGTGACTTCATTCGCCACAATAATTCCTGCACCTCCGGTGTCAATATTACTCGCTAAACCAATATAAGCAATAAACAAACCAATTCCCCCAGCCGTCGCACTTTTTAACGACATGGGAATCGCGGTAATAATTTGGCGGCGAATATTACTAAGGGTTAATCCCATAAAAATTAATCCCTCAATAAAGACTGAACTTAACGCTAATCTCCAGTCAATTCCTAACCTTAAAACCACCGTATAAGCAAAAAAAGCATTCAGTCCCATTCCCGGTGCTTGGGCAAAGGGATAGTTGGCTAAAAATGCCATAATTAACGTACCAATTGCCGCAGAAATTCCCGTGGCTACGACTAATTGAGGAAATAAATCGCCGGATTGATTAATATAAATTGCATCGGATAAAATAATTGGATTAACGACTAAAATATAAGCCATCGTCATAAACGTAGTGACTCCGGCTAGGATTTCTGTACGGAAGTTGGTTTGAAAGTGTTCAAACTGAAAATAACGGGCGATCGCATTTAGCCTACCTCCGTTTGGTGGAGAATGATGATCGGAACTCATTTAAAGCCTCTCCATTAATAGATTTTGATATTTCGCTATCATATCAAACCTCAATCCATTTTCTGAAACTCTCAAAAATATTTATAACACAGGTTGATAACTCGTCATTTAATCAATAAAATGATATACTATAAAATCTATAGACTAATCCAGTCGATCAAATATCCTTTTAACATTATTAATCTCAACTCCATTTAAAGCTTAACATTTACAAAAAGAAATTTCAGAACTTTACCCATACAAACATGATGCCATCTCCAACTTCTATTAAAGCCTTTCGAGGTGCCTTTTTAGATTGTGTTGCCGATCCTTTTTATGGTTCAGTAGAGGAGAGTATTCGCTATATCTCCGATGGTTTACTGATTGTCGAAAATGGAAAAATTAAGGAATTTGGAAGTTATAAACATCTACAACCCCAATATTCCGATGTTGAATACATTGCTTACCCTGACAAATTAATTGTGCCGGGATTCATTGATTTACACGTTCATTATCCGCAAACAGAAATGATTGCTTCCGATAGTAATCAACTGTTAGACTGGTTAGAAAGATACACGTTTTTTACTGAATCTCAATTTAAAGATCCAGATTACTCCCAATACATTGCCCAATTTTTTCTTAATGAACTCCTGCGAAATGGAACCACAACCGCTGTGGTTTTAGCGGCAGTTTTTCCCGAGTCTGTAGATGCCTTTTTTGAAGCGGCAAACTCCCGAAACTTGCGAATGATTGCGGGTAAAGTGATGATGGATCGTCAAGCCCCAGAATATTTACTCGATACCGCAAAATCTTCTTATGAAGACAGTCAAAAACTCATTGAAAAATGGCATAATAAAAATCGCCTTCTCTACGCTGTTACGCCTCGGTTTGCGATTACTTCAACACCCGAACAACTCCATCTGGCGGGAAAACTCCTGCAAGAATACCCGGATGTTTATCTACACACTCACCTGTCTGAAAATGTCAATGAAATTAATTTTGTTGCTGAACTTTTTCCAGACAGTTTAGACTATTTACAGGTTTATGAACAATTTGGATTAGTCGGCAAAAAATCAATTTTTGCTCATGGAATTCATCTTTCCGACTCCGAGTTTCAACGGTTATCAGAAAGTGATTCTACTATTGCTTTTTGTCCGACTTCTAACTTATTCTTAGGAAGCGGACTTTTTAAACTCCACCAAGCCAAATCTAGAGAATATCCAATTGCCGTTGGTTTAGCAACCGATGTCGGCGGCGGAACCAGCTTTTCTCTCCTCCAAACTGCTAACGAAGCCTACAAAGTTACGCATCTCCAAGCACAAAATTTATCCGGCTTACAAGCCTTATTTCTCACCACATTAGGCAGTGCAGAAGCTTTATCCTTAGATGATAAAATTGGTAACTTTGAGATCGGTAAAGAAGCAGATTTTGTCGTATTAGATGGGCGAGCAACCCCATTGTTGGCATTGCGAACTCAAGGTAAAATACACGCTAAAACGATAGAAGAAATAGCGGATTTTATATTTGCTCTCATCATCTTAGGAGATGATCGAGCTGTAGCTGCCACTTATATTTTAGGAGAACAGGCTTACGTCCGAAATCAAGATTGATCATCAATTTTTCCTGTTAATAGCCCACAATAACTTGCCATAAACACACCATTAAAATTCCAATTGCTAGGTGCTGGGGTAACAAAAACTTAAACGATTGACGGGCTATTTTTTGAGTTAAAATTACAGCAGTAATCGCACCAAAAATCAACACCGTTCCCTGTAGAAAACTAATCACAGCCGGATGAGCTACTAATACAGGTAATCCCTCACCATCTAAACCGAAAGTCGCCAAAGCCACTGGAAGAATACGTCCCCCTTCTGATAATCCTAACCGCAGATAATGGGCTAAGTTTCCGGCTAAAACCAATGGTAAATATCCATAAGCCAGTTCCACAAACGAACAAGATTTAAAATTCGGAAAAACCTGATGAATTCCTTGGATGAAAAGATGAGCTAAAAGCGGTATAAAGACAGGTAAACTCAAAGCCGCCACCGATATCCATAAATGAGATTGAGGCTGAAGTAAATTCCAAGGTAAATTCAACTGGGTTTGTAACTCGGGAAGATGATGTAAAAAAACCGCTCCCAACATCAAAAATAATAAAGCCACCTCATAACTGCGAGAAACATGAGTGGTCCACAGTTCAATTCCCGGTGGACGTAAATTAAACTCTACCGAACGATGAGGACAAGCCTTGAGACAAGTCATACACAAAACACAATCTCGGTTATCTTCTAATTGTGCCGGATGAGAATACAATGGACACCCATCGGTTGCCATTCCTTCGCCTTTTTCCGGCCCTCCTTTATAACATTGATAGGTGGTACATTCTGCCGAACAAGTGCCTTGCTGCGCTCTCAATTCGGTCATTGAAAGTTTAGCAAACAGACCATTCATCCCCCCAATCGGACAGAGATAGCGGCACCAAAACCGCCGCTCAAATAGAGCGGAAAAGATCATCGCTCCGGCCGTAATTAACAGCAACAAACAAGCCGATAAATACGCTGTATTCGTTAAATCCCAGAGTTCTTCCCAGAGTAAAATTAAAGCAAATAATCCAAACAAAAACCATCCACCCCAATCTTCAGCGGCTTCTCTTGGCCATCGTTTAAGCTTGCGAGGAAACAACCACAGCGATAATTTTTGAGTGACTTCTCCGTAGATCATAAACGGACAAACCGCACACCAAACTCGCCCTAAAAATGGAAATCCGATCAGAACTATCGGCCACCACCAAGCCCAAAATAAATTTAAAGCAAAATTTTCTGAACGGGTTTGTGGACCTAAAAATAAAACTCCAATAATTAATGCAAAGGCAGTTAAGGTAAACCCATAATTAATTCTATCCGGCCACCAAGGACTGCGAAGAAAATGGCGAAGTCCGGGATAAGCATTGAGTAAATTGAGACGAAATTGTTTTTTCTTTGTTTGCGACGGCCAAATAATTTCTTCGGTAATTTCTAAACTGCCTTGGAGTTGAATAATTGCCCGTTCAACTAAGTTGCGAAGTTCCCGTAAATTATTGGGAAAATCATAGGCTTGTAGTCGTCGCAACGCTTCGGGAGTAACACGAGCTTTTTCGAGTCCTTTAGCGCGACAAATTAAACTAATATAGTATTTGACCCAATCTTCTAAGTCTGCTTTTCTCACCCGCAACGGAGGAACTTTAATCAGATTATCGACAATAGAATTGAGTTCGGAGATGGCTTTTTCAGAGACAATAATAATTTGAGCTTCACAGGTTTTAGTCGGGGCAACAGGTTCTCCCGGACGACGAACTGGACTGTAAGTTTTTGTTGCAACCAGGTTAACAATCACAGGTAAAAGTTCAGGGGGAAGATCATGGACATTATTAAAAATTAAGGTGCCTTCGCCCAACGCTTCAATCAATCCAGGTTTCCCGCCAACCCGACCCAATAATTCGGAACCGCTTGTTTGTAAGGTGCTACAATCGAGTTTAATTAGAGGTTTACGTCGCTCCGATGAACCAAAATGAATTAACGCCGCAATATTATCTTTTTCCAGTCCCGGTTCACCAAAAATTAGCACAGACTGACGGTTTTTTGCAGCTTGTTTAATTTGCGATCGCAGTCGAACCGCATAGCGACTTCTTCCGACAATTCCCCGTCTGGCTTTCGGGACTAAATAGGGTTGTAAAATCAGGAGTCGTTCCTGTTCATAAAGCAGTTGAGAAGATAACATCTCGACTTCTTCAACTAATTGCTGAGAAAACGCCTGAGTAATTTCTGGATATTGATCAACCAATTGATGAAAAGATTCAGGTGAAATAAACCAAAGTTCACACTCACTTAAAGTGACCAGGGTTTGTCGAACAGGTTTATTGAGCAAAAGTTCTTGAAGATTGATCGCCGATCCCGGTAATAAGCCATAGGAACGCAACTGATCGGTTTGGGCTTCGAGATGACCTGAGCGTAGAATGTAGAGTCCCTCTGGCGATTTTGCTTCAGTGACAATCGTGTTTTGGGCTTCTACCCTGCGGTGTTCGAGTCGGCTCGCGATCGCCTCCAGAATCTCTCGGTTGAGCAGGCTCAAAGCACTTCGTTCTTGTAGCCACGTTACCAACTCTTGAACATCCATCGTTGGTTCTCCCGTTTATCTTTGCTTTATATTTTAAAGGAGAAGTGACGGATTGCGAAAACCATGATCGAACTTTCTAGTTTTTGGGTTCCCTTAGCTCTTTTAGGTTTAATTGTACTGGCGGCTATTTTTTTTAGTTTTAACCGTTAAATTAACCCACTCTAATTTTTAATCAATTAAGTGATTTGTCAGGGCAAATCGCACCAATTCTGCTCGGTTATTACTCTCTGTTTTTCTCAATAAACTACTGACATATTTTTCAATTGTTCTTGGACTTAAATGCAGTTTTTCGCCAATTTGTACATTAGAGCGTCCTTCTGTTAAGAGATCCAAAACTTGTTGCTCTCGCTCAGTTAAACTAATCTCATGGGATACAGTTGAAGAAGTTGTTCCATTGGTCACAACCGCAGACTCACTCACTCGACTTCGCAACTCAGACTCAATCAATTGTGAGCGCTCTAATAAAGCCCGAATAACTACCCCCAATTCATCCAATTCAAAAGGTTTAGGTAAGTAATTATCGCAGCCCAATTGATAACCCCGAATTCGGGATTGAATAGCGGTGTGAGCGGTTAAAAAAATAACAGGCAGCAGACGAAAAGCTGGACGAGAACGGATACGTTTTACAAGGTCATAGCCGTCCATCTCAGGCATTGCAATATCGGTGACGATCAGGTGAGGTTTGTGTTTATCTACCAACTCAAGAGCCTCCTGACCATTCTCAGCAGAAATCACAGTGTAACCTGAAATTTCCAGATAATCACTAATCGAGAGGCGAGTCCCGAAGTCGTCATCTACAACCAATATCGTTAGGGGCATAGGACGGGGACTGGAAATTTAAACAGGAAAGATGAATCAGGGTTGATTGTTTGGGATTCAGCCTTTTTTGGCTCAATCAAACAAGCAAACCTTATCGTTTACATTTGTTAAGCTTATCAATTATACCTTGTCTGAGGATGAAATCCAATTTAAAAATAGAGTGAGGGGGTTGATTGCCCTGATCCCCACTCACAATGTCTATTGTTACTCAACAAATTTAAGCGCGGTAG
>CAZNCM010000091.1:14211-14446 GCA_964571155.1 uncultured Lyngbya sp.
CAGATTTCCTTCTAAGACAATACCGCGATCATTGGCGGCGAGATGTCGCAGAATCTTGTAAGCTTGTTCAACATTTTCAGAAGCACCTGCTTTGTTCACCAAAGCCTCTAAAGACAGTCCAGTGCGTTCTGCTTTTAACACTTTCAACAGGTCTTGCTGCAAGTTCAAGACAGTAGCTGCGGCTTTCTTTCCGGCTTCAACTCCGGGTTGATGATAAGCATTAATATTCACCAAG
>CAZNCM010000091.1:14576-17917 GCA_964571155.1 uncultured Lyngbya sp.
GTTACCTCTGGGATGGTAATTGTAATCGAATCCCGTTGATTTTCATACAACGCTTGTCGAGTTCCTTGCAAAAACCCGGAGAGATAATCGCCTGCGGTGACATTCGGTTCAACTTCCGGCGATCGCCCTTGACGATCTTGCAACACCTCAATAAAAGTCGCAAAAAAGTTCGGTACTCCATCCCGCAACTGTTGGACGTAGGCGTGTTGATCGGTCGAACCCTTGTTTCCGTAAACTGCGATCCCTTGGTTAACCACATTGCCATTGAGGTCTTTTTCTTTCCCCAAAGACTCCATCACCAACTGTTGCAGGTAGCGGCTAAACACTTGCAAACTGTCTTTGTAGGGCAGCACCACCATATCTTTTTCGCCCTTACCATTGCCGACATAGTACCAACTCAAGGCCAGTAACGCTGAGGGGTTCGTTTTCCAGTCGGGTTTGCGGGTTGCCCCATCCATGACTTTTGCCCCTTCCAGCATGGCGCGAACATCAATCCCTTGCAGTGCCGCAGGTAACAGGCCAACAGCGGAGAGTTCGGAAGTTCGTCCCCCTACCCAGTCAGCCATCGGGAAAGTCTCGATCCAACCTTCTGACTTCGCCAATTGATCGAGTTTGCTACCCACCCCAGTGGTGGCGATCGCGTGTTTGCTAAAATCTAACCCTTGGGCTTCGTAGGCGTGCTTGGCTTCTTTCATCCCGTTACTGGGTTCAGGAGTCCCGCCTGATTTAGAAATCACCAGAGTTAAAGTGCTACTGAGTCTATCTTTTAACTCACCCAACACCCGATCAATGCCATCGGGGTCAGTATTATCGATAAAATGAATTTTCAGGGGCGGAGAGTCTGGTGTCAAGGCTTGTGCGACAAATTGCGGCCCGAGTGCCGAACCCCCAATACCGATGGAGAGTAAGTCGGTAAATTTGGGCGCACCAGGGGGTTTCACCTGGCTGGTGTGAACCTTTTTCGCAAAGGCTTCTATTTTTTCGAGGGTACTAACAATTTCTTGTTTAATTTCCGGTGTCGGAGCAATTTCCGGATCTCTTAACCAATAATGACCAACCATCCGGTTTTCATCCGGGTTCACGATTGCTCCGCCTTCTAAGGCTTCCATGTCTTTGAACGCTTTGTCAAACTTCGGCTTCATCCACGTACAGAAGGAATCATCGAAGCGCACGCGACTCACGTCGAGGTATAACCCTAAACCTTCGTGATAGTATAACCAATCTTGGTAGCGTTGCCAAAGTGCTGAGGCATCCATAGTATCGTCTTCCGCTAATTACAAAAGCTAATGCAGAATTCGCTCAAACTGCCGTTAACCAGAAAAGCCGGACTAGAGTGTCCAATTTTTCTAGATCACGTTAGGTTGTGGTCAGCTAGAGCAAGCCTACTCTCACAACCGCCCTTAATTTAGCATTAGTATTGGACGAGGAAGGTGTTTCATTTACCAAATCTAAAGATTTTATCGCTTATTCACATCGATCCTAGACCGAAAAACAAGTCACCGGGAAAGAGGGATGAATTGAAAACTTCACAACACCATTAAATTTCAGGTTTCGGTAAAATTCGGATAAACTTAACAATTTGGCCCGTCACCTCAATTCCAATAAAATAATCATCAAGAGTAAAGCGATAAAAAATCCGGCTGGAGTCCAACGAATGCAGTTCGGGTAAGTTGTATAAGTTATCCAGTTGCTGGAATTGAACAAAGACAAAATCATACACCCGTTTATAAACTAGGGGTTCTAAACTGATTAAGTCTCTCAGGAAAGAGCGAGCATAACGCACGTCAAGGTTCACAAAAAATTCAGCAATCGTACAAATAAATCGATGAAAGTTTGATTCGATAATATTATTACTTAAAGTTTCATCATATAATCATTAGAAAGCACCCGCATTGCTTCCTCGGTGGTGAAAGAGTCCCCCGGTTTTAAGGTTCTTTGAGCATATTGAATCGCTTTCAGCATATAAGCATCATAATATAACGTGGTTAGGAGTTCCCAAGCCCGTTCTAACTCATCTTTCGGCATTTGGTCAACTAAATTATGTAATTGCTGGCGACGTATTTTCATTTTCTCTCCATTCAATCGGCGATTTAGTAGTGTACAAGATAACTTTACTCACTTCAATATCGCACAATTTCCTCTCGATTGCGGTTAGTCTGTATAACGACGCTGGAACCGAGGATCTAGATAATGTCTCTTTTTCAGGTTACAACTTCGACACAGGGTTTGCAGGTTGCTAATATCATTACTTCCGCCTTTGGCTAAGGGAATAATATGATCAATCGTTAATTCTGTTTCTAAGTTAGTTTTTTGACAACTTTGACAACAATAATTATCTCGTTCAAAAACATATTTTCTGACCGTTGGCGGAATAATAATTCTCGGTGTTTTTTTGTTCATATGATTGCTTTCCTCCAAAAAAAACTTGTAGAGGCGTAGAGTATACGCCCATAACTTTTACTAATCTTCAGTTTCACTTTCCATTAACTTCTGACGTAAATCATCTAATGGTGACTCAGGTTCAGAAACTTCGGGTTCTTCAGGACAAAATTCAACAATAACTTTTAACCTCACTTTCCCCTTTTGCCATTCTGTTGAACCGAGTTTTAAAATTTCACATTTTTTTCCTTCGTTAAACCACTCTCCATTCGGATATTGAAGTTGACTTTCAGACTTGGTAATAGAAGCACGTTGAACTCCTTTTGATTTTAATTCCTCTACAAAATTATTAGATACATATCCCGTTAAAGCAGTGATCACTTTTGTGTGCAAATGGCTGATTTTATGAGTTTCATCCTCAAATGAGATTACATCATTCTCAGCACAGTTTTGCGAAATAATATTCTCGTCCATTTGACTCAATCTCCTAGTTTTTTACATCATACCAAACAATCTGACCCCCACCAACCTCCCCCTAAAAGGAGGAGGCTATTAATTGATTTACCCCCCACCAACCTCCTCTTTTATTACTCCCCTATCCTACGAGGAGAGAAGTTGGCGGAGAGGTTTTCAGCCTTAAAAATCAGACAAAACCAACCCATTTTCAGACTCAGAAATCTTGGCAAGTTTTTCTTCTAAACTCTCCGTCGAACTCACCTCAACAACCACAGGTAAAGTCAATAAATCCATATCCGAAATATCCGGTAACGTTTTGCGATCTAGTCGCATCATTTCTAAACACTGGTTAATTCCTTGAACTGATTTGTTGTAAGCCTCAATTTTTTCCTTCAACTCAACTTTTTGTTTCTCATTCACCATCAACTGTTCAGACGCTTCTTTATCCAAAGTTTTTGCTAAATGTTCGCAAGCTTTATCATGCTGTTGCAAAATATGAATCGCCA
>CAZNCM010000092.1:0-7408 GCA_964571155.1 uncultured Lyngbya sp.
CCGTTGCCAGCTTCACGAGTTGATCGGTTGTTTTTCCCATCGCCGAAACGACGACAACAACTGAATGTTCGCGGGCTGTTTTGATGATCCGTTGAGCAACAGCTTGAATGCGTTCAACTGATCCGACTGAGGTACCACCGTATTTTTGAACAATTAGCATAGCAACTTGAGAATATGGGGAATGGAATGCAGTCGCGAAGCTTATCCTTCAGGACGTATCGCGCTTTGAGTCTGGGACATTGGACATCTGTAAATGGGGTTAAGTTCCAATCCGCTGTCCGCAACAACTAACTTTATATAATTATGCGTCTCCACATTTTAGACGACAGGATACCATACTGAAGGTTGAACTGAGTATTGAGGGGCGGAAAAGGAGGATCATCCCCTTAAACCGTAATCTCAAGGCTAAACTCAAACGTTTCAAGTTTAATTTTACTGAGCAACACACTCTAGAAAACCGCCTATAGAGGAGCGATCAGCAAAATATAACAAAATATAACTAACAAAATATAACAAATTGCATAACCCGATCAGTGTCAGACATATGTACTAACTAACAACCTCTGGTAAAACCAAAATCAAACTGCTCAATTCTTCCCCTTTTATGGAGATTTGTAAAGTTTTTGGTGTCGGCTTTTCAACTGAGCTGATCTAAACAAAAATCAAGTTTTACCTGAAAGTCATCAATTCTATTACTTACTGAATTGTCCTATATTGTTTGAACAGTTACTCCTACTTTTGGTAAATTGATTCTAGAAATTTTTTATGGATAAATATCAAACAAGACTTTAAAAAATATTTAATCAAAGAGTTGCATAACCTCTAGATCTTCATAAATAAGTAAAAGTGAGTAAATCTCAAGGTATTGTAATTGGTTCGGGTCATTCAAATCATAATTTTTGAAACCTGAACACGTCGATTTAAAATATCAAGGAGTGTATTCGATGGACAAGCAGGGTCAATTTCTCAGCACTTTTCAACGGAAATACTTAGAGAAAAATCTTCAAAAAGACTTGCCAAAACATTATAATCAGCGCATTAAAATAATGTTACTTGCAGATGATGGCAAAACCCAAATTCAAATTTGTAAAGAGTTGGGATGTTCTCAAAGTACAGCACGTCATTGGATAGCAATTGCAAAGTCTGGTCAGGCTCATCAGTGGAATAATTATACAGTGGGTAGACCTCAAGTAATGGACGAGCAATGTTTGGAACGTTTAAGAGAGTTAGTCACTCAAAGCCCCAAAGAAGTTAAAGTACCTAACTGTGATTTTACTTATTCTGCTCGATACTGGACAGGAAAGAAACTCAGCGAACATATTAGTGCAGAATTAGGAATTAAAATTAGCGATCGCCATATCAACCGACTGTTAAAAAAGATGGGTTTATCCACTCGTCCTAAATCCAATTCTATTGAAAGTAATAACCAGAAAAATATAAGTCAGAATAGTATTGTTATTCGTGACATTCAGAGTAACACTTCAGTCTATTCAGATAATGCTTTGCTTGTTAGTTTTTGGCAAAGCTAAAATTTTTGGGAACAATCATTACTCAATATAGTGTTTTCATTTTAAATGATAACAGTAGTTGCTGAAGATCAAAATTATGTCACAATCGATAACAATTACTGCTGAGGATATTCTGCATCAAGTTAAACGATCTCTTAAATTCCCAGAAATTCTTCAAGGGATTCTAAGTCGTAAGATTATTATTAATGCTGCATCTGAGGCGGGTCTAAAAGTAGAGACGGAGGAACTTCAAAAAGCAGCAGATACAATCAGATTGCTTCAGAAACTCCATAATGCTCAAGAAACATTTATTTGGTTAGAAAAACATTGTTTATCTGTAAATGATTTTGAAGAATTAACCTACACCAGTGTAATTTATCAAAAGCTAGTTGCTCATTTGTTTGCAGACAAGGTAGAGTCATATTTTAAGGAGAATCAATTAGATTATATGGGTGTGGTGATGTATGAGATTGTTTTGGATGATGAGGATTTAGCGATCAAATTATTTACTGCTATTCGAGAGAATAAAAAGAGTTTTTATGAGATTGCCCATCAATATATTGAGGATCAAGAGTTACGGCGTCGAGGGGGATATCGAGGAGTATTATATCGCAAGGATTTGAAGCCCGATATTTCTACTGCTGTTTTTGCAGCTAAACCTCCCCAGATGATTAAACCGATTGTAACTTCTGAAGGCATCCATTTAATTTTTGTAGAGGAGATTATTCCAGCGAAGTTAGAAAGTCAGTTGCAGTCTCAGATTATTTTGGAGTTCTTTAATCAGTGGATTAAGAAGCAAGTTGAGTCTGTTAGGGTTGTTCACAATCTGGAATTAAAATGTTAGCAAAATTGCCAGGATAAACATTGAGCAAGAGGGAAGTACAGAAGTAAAATATATCACTCATTAAAATTAACTCCTGAATAGTATTAGCCTGATGAATTACAGAGTCGAGGATTGCTGAGAGATCAAGTTAATAGATGCTTTGTTAATACCAGTTTTTTGGGCTGGAAGCATTAACAAATTCATTTTTATCCCTGATTATATTATAAACTGTTAACCCTACCCACAACATTGATTAAGTCGTTAAAGAGTAGGGCTTGATCTCAAGTGTAACCAGTCTTGAGAATGATTGGCTGGCTTTTTCCTGTTTTATTTTGCTACTTTGATTGTCGCACCCTCAAGTAAACCTGACTGTAACTTTGTCAAAATAGAAGTATAGTTATCACTTCTTTTTGCTAAAGTATTGACAGAAGAAAAAGTCTTAGGCAAACGATATTGATAATATCCCATTGCCCTTAATTCTGTTACGAGGCGATCAAAACATTTGCGAGCTTGTTGGTCTTGACCAGGAACTTCTCGATCATAAATCAAAGAAGTCATCACATACATTTCCCTGCTATTAACACCATCCAAAACAATCATTGGCTCAAACCCATAATCGCTGAAAAATTGTTCAATGATGGGAACAATAGTCAGTGCATCAGTACCCAAAGAAGGTGCTGTAATGGCAATCCAGAGAAAACCACATTGATCGCGATCAAGATCCATCACTTTAGGAATTGAGCCGCGTTTGCGCCAATAACTAATCGGAACACTTCCTTGAACTGGAATTCCAGCGAAGGTTAAAAGACGACCTTTCAGTAAGCGATGGGTAATTTCAGGAACTTCTAAATCAGGTTGGAATCGAAGTTGTTGAATTTGCGCTTTATCAACCATAAAAGAGGTCAAGCGATTAACTTTCTTAGCGAGGATTTCGTGAATATCTGCTTTCACCGCCTCAGCGTGTCTCAAAGTAGGAGAATAAACAGCGAACACTCCGTTATAAATTCCTGACCAACCCGGAATTTGTTGTTGTCGTAAAAGTTTCAGCATCAGACCCCAATCTAGGGTTTGTTTTTCGTCGGTTTCTTCCCAGGGAAACTGACTCATTTCTGCAAGAATTCGATAGCCATGTAAAAGTATCCAGTTACTTTCAATGAATCCACTTTGCTTGAAATGTTGCAACTGGTCAGTGAGTTCACCTAACTGTGCTTCCTCATCGATAGAAAAATAGAAGATTTGTAGATATTCCGGTAACAGCGATAATTCCATCGTCATTTCGGTAACAATTCCAAAATTTGATTGCCGAAATAAACCTTTTAAATCAGGCCCTACACCAAAACTAGAAAGTCCTGCTGTCGAAGCATTAGGGAGAGCATCAAATCCCGTTTTCAGTAATTCACCAGAGGGTAAAATTGCCTCAAGAGAAATGACAGAATTCCAACGAATACAATTTAACCCATTAGCATAACCTGCATCTATAGCATTACCAATCACGCTGGAGTAAGGTGAACTTCCGGTTAAAGAAAACAACAAGTGAGGATAGTTTGACCGTAAATATTCAAATAATTGTTGCTGAGTGACGCCAGGACCGACAGTAACAGTCGCATTTTTTCCATCGACTTTAATCTTATTCAGCCGACTTAAATCCATAATCACACTCAAGTTTTGATCGGGAACTTTAGAGCCATACCCCCAGTTATATCCCTGACTAATAGGATGAATCATAACTTGAAATTTTTGAGCTGCTTTTAAGCACGCTTGAACTTCTTGAGGTGAACTGGGTTGAATGATAAAACGAACTTGTTGTGAAGTTTCAAAAGTTGCAGTTTCGGCGGCTGCGATTTCATTGCGACTCGTAATTACATATTCAGAACCCAGGACGTTTTTACAAAATTCTAGGTAGTTGCGTCGTGATTTTAGATTGTGGGTAGATTGTATAGTGGATACCATCAGTTTTCTCCTTACTACATTAATGAATTGAATCAAAATAAGTGATTGAGAGAGACTTTTTGCTCTTAAATTTGCTACTCTCAATCTTTTTAAATAAGCAATTTAGAACTTGATATGGGATTGGAATTTATTTTTTTTCTGAGTCAAAAGCCAACTCAAACCTAAAATTCCGAGTCCGACTAATGAGCCAGGTTCTGGAACGGATTGGTAGTCTACGTCAACTCCTCCCGTGACTCGGGTATCGACGACTCCGGTTTCAACGTTAGGCCCCCATAAAGACCAAGCTCCGGGTTCTCCGGGTTTAATTACTTCGTCTCCACCATCAATTAAAAGTACATATTCATTACTTTCTTGAGATTCTCCTCGATACTCAACTCCGAAAAATTCTCCATCGAAGAAAACAGCTTTTGCTTCTTCTATAGCGGTGAAAGAAAATGATTTTGAGTCATCTAAGGTCAGATTAGCGTCAAACTGAGTTAATGCAACTTTCTCCCACTCTGTTGAAGTTATCGGTTCAGCCTCGAAGCTCACCGAACCATTTCCTATCACATTTTCTGCATCGTTAATCAGAGGGAAATTGAAGTTAAAGCTAGCAGCCTGAGCGGGAATTTGAGACGTAACTGTTAATAAGGTTGCACTAGCAATTGAGACGGTTAATTTTGTGAAGATGTTGTTAGTCATGAGAGGAATACAGTGAACTGCTGTGTTGTCTTTACACTTCAATCATGGCATGACTTTTCAAGTATAGGCAAGAGGTAAAGCGACTTTAAAACTCATCTAATTGACACAATTATGTCTCAAATTTTAGAGAGACTTTCGTCTCAATTTAAAAAAAATAGCTCAAAGCTAGTTAATTCAATCTTGATCTCAAAAATCTTAAAGGTCTAACTAACATATTTATATCTTTTTAGATTTTGATCTCGTTTTTTTTATAAAAACTGCATAACTTATGAAGACTTAGACATAAGTATAGTTGAGCGAGGCTCAATATATTTTTCTCGGCGACAAAGAATTAAATCAATACCACAGGTTAGTATAACCTGTTTAATCCGTTTCGGGAATTGGGGAAAACGACACATTCTTCTTGTCATTTTCTAGCTCTGTTCCTGATTTTGTCAATCCCCAAGCTAACTTCTGATGTTGCTTAGATGAAGTATAAGACTTGTTTAGCCTATCAATAGGATATCAACATCAATGATCACGACAACTTCTCATTCTTCTACAGAAATGAAATCTAATTCCCAAGATTTAACGTTATCTTATGATTTTCTAAAAACGTTGATTTCTGACTATACAATTGCATTTCAACGAGATCCGGCTGCTCGAAATTGGCTGGAAGTGTTACTCTGTTATCCTGGCCCGCAAGCGCTATTATTTTATCGAATCGCCCATTTTTTATATCAATTCAATCTTCCTGTTATTCCTCGATTTATCTCTCATCTTGCTCGGTTTTTAACAGGAATTGAGATTCATCCTGGCGCAGTAATTGGTCATCATGTTTTTATTGATCATGGTATGGGTGTTGTGATTGGAGAAACCGCTATTGTTGGTGATTATTGTTTGATTTATCAAGGGGTAACGTTAGGTGGAACGGGAAAAGAAATCGGTAAACGTCATCCGACTTTAGGCTGTAATGTTATCGTCGGTGCCGGGAGTAAAATTCTGGGAAATATTACCATTGGTGATCATGTTCGTGTGGGTGCAGGTACTGTTGTTCTCAAAAATGTGCCATCTCATTCTACTGTTGTCGGTATACCCGGACGAGTGATTCCTCATTCTATTTCTCCCTCGGAAAAACTTGTAAATGCTGTTTAATTTCCAATCCGATCAATTTATTTTTTAGTCTTGCCGTCTTTCATGAAGATTAACTCAAATCTTTTTAATCAGATTAGAAATTTGTCCCCTTTCTTTCCAGTTGTAAAAATTTAAGTTATCAGGAAATAAGTTCAAATGCAAACTAATTCCACACTGAAGTCTACACCTCAATATCCGTCGAGAATAGCAAATATGTTCTATTATTTTGCTTATGGGTCATGTATGTGTCCGATTGATTTGCAACGCACGATGAGAGAACCCACTCATCATTATGTGATTGGGCCTGCAATTTTAAAAGGATATCGGTTAGGATTTTATTTAAAATATCGACATCGAAATTGTGGTGCATTAGATATTGTCAAAGATCCAAATAGTCATGTTGAAGGGGTTCTGTATCAACTTCCTGGGCGAATGAGTGATCGATTAAATGAACGAGAGGAGGTTAATTTCAATCATCATCAAGGGATTCATATTGGGAGTTATAAACCGGAACAAGTCAAAGTTTTTTGTAAGGGTCAAATCTATACTGATGTTCGCACTTATACGGTGATTAATAAGTTACAGCAGGAACTCGCGCCGAATGATTGGTATTTTGATGTTGTGATGCGAGGTGCAATTACTTGTGGTTTGACAGAAGAATATTGTTGGAGATTATTTGAACATATGTATAGATTGCAGAAATATCAATTTCAATCAAATCTTCAATGAGAATCTAAGCGTTACTAGATGTTAAAGCTTACGGTTTTAAAACAAACTGATCAAATTTTACGACTTCTGAATCGGGTTGTCGCGTATCAAAATAGTAGCTACTGACGCTTCCCGTGGCGGTATCAAAAATACTAAAAGCGGTAATATCATTACTGGCAATATAGGGTAAAGGTTGACCGTTTTCTGATAAAATGGGTTGTAGATTTGGCATCACAGGCTCTAGATTATTCGGATCACCAACAGCACTATAATAATTCGTTTTAAAACCCGGTGGAATAAACCGTCGTTTGTCTTTTAAATAAGCCCCATAAGTATTACCGACATTCTAAAAAGTGTATTCCGCTTTTACTCACAAAACGGTTCCACAAATGAGAATGTCCGTAATAGACTAATTGTACATCTGCTTGTTCTAATAAAGGAATAATATCTCGAATAATATAATCTTCTGACTTGGGATATTCATAACGAATCATTTGAATATTTCCGGCTTCATCTCGATCAATTATTTGTACAGGATCGGTATAAGCGGGAAGAATATTATCACCGAGAGAATGAGGCGGATGATGAAACATTACAATTTTATATTTTGCTTGTTTAAACTCAG
>CAZNCM010000092.1:7418-17911 GCA_964571155.1 uncultured Lyngbya sp.
TATTTAATTCTTGCTGTAGCCATTTATATTGTTCGCTACCTTGATTGATCGGTTCAAAGATATGTTGTCCATAGCCCCAATTTTTGGGTTGGTTAAAATCTTGATCTCGTTCTCGATATTTCCCGCGAATATTTTGATTTAATCCCGGATTTCGCCAAATGTTCGTAATGTATAAAGTGACTAAGCGAATATCCCCAAAGGTGACTGCATAATAGTTTTTATTCTCATTGGGTAGAGTAAATATTTCATTATAGGTATCACTATTAAAAGTATTATTTTTGAGCCATTCTGTCTTGATTTCAGGATTGTTTTTCGGATTGATAGTTTGCTGATTTTCTTGATAAATCACCTCAGCCGCTTGACGAGGATAGGGGCTGTTAAACTGTTCGTTCAGTCCAACTTCTGTTGAGAACTTTCCCATCACTTCATGGTTGCCAATTGCCGGAAATAAAGGTACATTTTGAATCAGCAAACCTCCTTTGTATGTCCTTACTACACCATTTTTTTCGAGTTGATAATTTCCTCGCCCCTGTAAGAGTGGAAAGAATGCACCGCCTCGGTTATCGTCAAACCATTCGGAAGCCCGATCTGGAATATTAATTAAATCTCCAGCCAAAAAAACTGCATCAATATTATCAATTGTTTCTACAACTTTTTGTAAGTTAGCCGCAGTCAGTGGTTTTAACTGATGATCGGAAGTTAATAATATTTTTAAAGGTGTTCCGGGTTGAGGTTTAGCCGCCAAAGAAAAGACTCCACTTTTGACCGTTGCGCCTTGATTTGTTATACTACTAACTTGATAGGGAACTCGCACACCCGGCGTTAAATTTGTCACTTCAGCTTCGTGTCGCCAAATCTCACGTTGAGTTGGTTTTTGATAAACCGTTCCGTCTTCGGTTTGTTCTCCAACTCGGGAGTTTTGATCTTCACGAGTACGACTCAGTTTCGTGGTTGTAGCAGCAACTTTTTGGTCTAAATTTTCACCATAACTGACGAGGTGGCGAGAACCCGGAAATTCTGTAAACCAAACCACTCGAACTGAGTTTTCTGTCGGAAGTTGTAAAAACGGATCAGTTAAAAGTTTGGGTTGCGGAAAAAGAACAATCATGGTTAAAATAAGAATGAACAGTGTAATAATTAAAACCCCGATAATCCAAAGATTACGCGGTGAGTCCGGGGTGATAGAAGGTGTAGATGACATAATGATATTCTCGGATCATAAAGTAATCTGAAGACATCAAAAAAAATCCCCTTACTTTTTTAAAATGAGTAAGAGGAAGTCTAAGATTAACAGATGTTTAAACTAAAGGAACTGTCAGGTAGGCGGCGAGAACGAAGAACGAAAAGACACACAGCGGAAAGAACATAAAAATACCTCCTGAAGTTATAGGGTTATGATTAGATTTACTTCTTCTAAGTATAAATATCACTTAAATTTGCATTTTCGTCAAGGTGGAATCACCAAAATTTTTGATCGGCGAATGTCTCATCCTCTTACCTGCGGGACGAACCCAGAACCCGGAGTTGAGGGCGACTCAAAATTCCCCTTTCTGAAATTCTCCAATTTTCTTCGTTCAAAAGTTCTCAAATCATATAAGAATATAAAGTTGGAAACAGTAACGCAACTTCCTGATACTCAACTCTTATGGCCAGTTCAGACCAGCAAAAGCAGAAAGTTAAAGAACACCTAGCCCGGAGTCTAGGGAAGTTCACTCAAGCTTCATCAACCTCGTACAACCCTTTGAGTTCATCCGATGAACGCAAACGTCGAGTCATGGAGCATATTCGCCTGACCAAAGGCTAGACTTTAAACTGGGGTGCAGTTTTCTGATCACTGGTGTTGAGTTGTGAAGTGAGAAAATATTCCGATTCAACATTAGTGTTAATCAGGACTGTACCCAATTTATTGTATCTTAGAATTAATATAATAATAAAATTTTGTCTATGTCTTTTCATAATCAAAACCTCGAAGCTTTTCTGAAATTGTTGAAAGAAAAACCTCAACTTTTTCCGCAGTCAAAACGTCAAGAACTAATTGAGTTGATAGAACCTTTGGAAGATGAGCTTGAAACCTTATCCGTGGCGATCGCGAAGTGGTATGAAAAATATGATGAAATTGTTGATGCTCAGTTAGAAGTTTTAAATCGTTTGATTTTGATTAATAATTCTGGACAAAACTCGACATCACCTGCCGCACTTGCTCGTTTTTCTAAACCCGAAGTGGGTTCTGTTTCCCCAACTCAACCCCAGTCTAAAAAAGAGGCTTTATTATTATATTTAAGTTGAATTTTTGCTCGACGATTAAAAAATAAACTCAACATTTAATTTCCAGTTTTTTTCTTGTCTAATAATCTCAATTTTACGGATAAATTCTCGAAAATAAAAACGTCGTTCAGTTTCCGATAAGTCTAACCAAAATTGCTGAATAGACACCGCTTGGGCGGTTTCAACCAAACTCACCGGGGGAAATTGAGCGAATTTTCCTTGCAGTTGGGCGATTTCTGTTTTAAGTTTATAGATTCGCAATTGGGCAGTTTCTTCATCTAATATTCCCATTGCTGTTAACTGGGGTAACTGAGCAAGAATTTCTTGTTTTGTGGCAATAGCCTGTTTAATTTCTGTTTTTATTTGATCTAGATTGGGCATTTTTAACTCAGAAACAGCACGGGGTAAATTATCACAAATTTGTTGAATTGTTGCATCTAAAATGTTATTATAAGATAAGGCTTTACATTTGGATTGACGGGGACAAGCGGTGGGACGTAGATAAAGATATTCACGGTTTTTTCGATAGGTTGTGACTCGGCTAACTGTCATCAAACAGCTACATTCACTACAGAACACTAAACCCGCTAAAGAACGGGGCGCACTTGCAGTTTTCGGTGGCATTCGTTGGTTGCGGCGCAAGAGTCGATCAATTTGGGCAGCTTCTTCCCGAGACAAAATCGCGACATGAGTATTGAGAATAGTTTCACCATTTTTGTATTCTAAATCTCCTCGATAAACGGGATTTGTTAACCATCTTCTCCCAGTTGTCACCGAAATTTTCTTGCTATATCGCTTTTCTAAATATCGCACCGCACCCCGCAACGAACCGTATATTAAAAACCGTTCAAAAAATTCTTTAACGACTGGGGCGGTTGTTCGATCTACGGTATAGCGATCTTTTCCCCGACGATAACCGTAGGGGGCTTTTCCAGGAGGTGGTGTGGCTTTGATGCGGTTGCGGGCGTGTCCCTGACGGATGCGGCGACTGCGTTGACTGGTTTGAACTTCGGCGATTAGTTTAATTAAATCAACTTGAGTTGCATCAGAAATTGAGTTTTTTAGGTTAGATTCTATGGCAATAATTTTAACATTTAATGCTTCTAATTGCAAGAGGCGATCGCTAACTTGTTGTAAAGAATCTCCCAATTCTTCAAACCGTCGAATTAACAGATATTCTGTCGGTTCTGCTTCGCAGTCTGCTAACAGTTGATCCAGTTGTTGACGTTCTCCCAAATCTTGATAAACTTGATCGATTTCCCAACCCCAAATCATTCGGTTCGGGGGTGTTTCTAGCAACGGATCGCTGTAGGAATAAGCAATGATTTTCATGGAATAATTTAAGCTTGACTCAATTCGATAATATTGCCATCGGGATCTTGAACAAATAACGCCGCCCTCCCCGATGAACTCATTTGAAACGAGCAGTTATTTTCAGTGAGTTTTTGTTTGAATTCTTCTAAGTGATCGACAGAAAATGCCAGGTGTCGATTTCGTCCCCATTTTTCATTATTAACCACATCGGGAATTACCGCAGGTGCTTGAATTAAATGTATTTGAAAGTCTCCCACTTGATACCAACTTCCCGCAAATTTGAGAGAACGTTCAACTTGAGGAAGTTCGAGAATTGTTCCATAAAAATAATCAGCTTTTTCTAAATCGGAAACTGAAATCGCTGCATGGAGAGATTGAATAATTTTCATAATTGACTACACCTAAGTAACATCAACACCCAAGTAACAAACAATAACTATATTTCCGTGATATTACGGATTTTAATCTAAAATGACCTGTCATACAATATTAGATAGAAGGAGAATCTAGGCTGATGCAAGTTTGAACAGCTTCAGTTAGTACCATAAAACTCATGCCCAATTCTGTAGATTCAAAAATCAAAACTCGTCTGTTGCTGATGCTGTGGGACTTGGGCGGCGCAACCGATGAAATCAAAAAAAGTGATTTGATCAATTCGGTTAAACAAGGTAAAGATAAAGTCGCCACCTATCAACCCGTACTAGACGAATTAAACGAAAAAGGTGCGATCGCGATCACAACGAAAAACCGATCTGTTAAAGTTTTTCTAACCGATATCGGTTTGCAGATTTTAGAGGCTTGTCTCAAAAGTCCTGACTTTGAATATAACGCCAGACAACGGGTGAGAACGAAGGATTTTAACGCTGTTTTGCGGTGGTTGCGACAAACAGATAATAACACAAAACAGGTCAATTCTCAACCCTCTATCCCTGAAAATAAGATTACATCTTATGATGAGTTTAAGTCCGTCGCCTTGGAGGTTTACGATCGCCTCAACCGTGATTTCAATTATGACAATCTGGTGCCAATTTATCGCATTCGCCGGGAAATTGGGGAAAAAGTCACGCGATCGCAGTTTAGTGATTGGATGTTAGAAATGCAAGCCAATGACTTGATCCAACTGATAGGCGGTGAGATGACAGATATTACCCCCGATAAAGCTGAAGACTCGATCAAAACTGAACTTGGAGGAATGCGTTATTACGTCAGACGGCTCAGTTTCTAATTGTAAATTGTTTGTAAATCTTGAATTTTTAGGAAATTATCATGACACATTCAAACGTTCATTCTCCCCTGGAAGACATCAAATTAGCCCTTCTGCAAAATAACCCTTTTAGCGATCATAGTGTGCGTCACAACCACATCTGGAATTACACGATTACTGATGTCAAATCTCTCAATGCTCACGCCTCAAATGCTGTTCTGCAAGCCCTCAAACAAAATCAAACAACCTCAATTGTAGTGACGGCTGAATATGGAACAGGAAAAAGTCACATAATCAGCCGCCTTCGCCATCAATTGCAAACTCAGGGTAATACATTATTTGTCTATGCCAATCAATACGGAAATCTCGATCAAGATATCAGACATAGCTTTCAAAAAATATTAGCTAATAGTCTGAAAGAAGTAGGTCATCAAGAGGTAAAACAATGGCAAGAACTAGCAACTGCAATGGTTAACCATGTTCTTAAAATTGTTAAACCCCAATCACATCAGTATGACCCTCCCAGTTTGGTTGAAAAGTTTCAAAATGCCTCATCGAAATCTATTTCAAAAAAAATTGAGCAGTTCACTAGAGCTTTTCGCAAAAAAATAGCTGACAAAAATCCTGATATTATCAAAGCGATATTCTGGACACTTTCATCTGAACAGTTTCCCTATGCAGTTAGCTGGTTAGCGGGTGAAGAAATTGCTGAATATAAAGCCAAGGAATTGAGACTCCCCACTCAATCTCAATCCTTTGAAACCGTCATTGAAACTTTAGATGTTATCAGCCAGTACAATCAAATCTTAATTTGCTTTGATGAATTAGATAGCCAAGAGTTTAATGAAATGGGCTTCACAAAAGCGCAAATTGTTGCTGGATTCATTAAAGAACTTTTTGAAAACTTAAGCAACGGCATTATTCTTAGCGTAATGTTACCTGCGGTTTGGCAAGATAAGATCAAAAAAGCTCGTCTATCTTGGCAGAAAGTTTCCGCTTCTGGAGAACCACTCAACTTAAAATTTATGGATGAAGAATCAGTTGTTGAGTTAGTGAAATTACGACTAAGCCAGTTGTACAAAGAAACAAATATCACACCCCCATATGCGCTTTATCCATTTGATGAAACAGAATTGCGAAAACTTGGAAAAACCAAATCTGAAACTGTCCGAACTGTTTTAAGTTGGTGCAAAGAAAAACTTCCTCAGCTTTTAGATGAAAAAGAAAATCCTCCCGAAAATAAAGTTCAATCTGCTTTCAATATAGAAATGCAACTGGAAATTGACAACTATATTGACGATAACTACTCAATAGCAGATGCTTTGTTATTTGGATTTAGAGGGTTAATTGGTCAAACCGTTGAGCGAGTTTGTATTCAAGATGTGACTGAAAGCGTCAAAAATAAATCTGCAAAAGACAACTATATCAACTTTAAAATCCTTGGAACCCAAGATGGAAAAGAAGTCAAAATTGGGGTAGCGGTGTTACAATACACGGGAGGAAATTCACTAGGTGCTGGACTCCGAAGATTAACCCAACCCGAAAACTTTGGGATTGAGTTAACCCGAAGTTGTTTAGTTCGTTCCAAAGATCGAAAAATGACTTCCTATATTCAGAATACATATATTACACCTTTGATCGATAAAGGCGGAGAATATGTTGAACTGAAAGAAGATGAACTTCAACCGCTCATTGCAATTCGTTCGGTTTACAATAAACGAGAAGTTGAATATCAACTTACAAAAGAAGAAATTGAACAATTTATTGCTGAAAAAGGTGCTGAAAATTTATTGGGCGCGAGTAATCCTTTACTTCAAGAAATTCTCAGCGATCCTTCCTATATTGTCCCTGATGACATGATCGAAGAAGAACAGTTTGACTTGGGTGAATTATCTTTTGAAGAAGATGATGCTAGTGATGAAGAAGATTTAGCTAGTTTTTAGTTTAGTTTAAAAGGAAATAAACGTGAGTCAATCTATTTCAATTGATCTTGCTTTTCGTGTACCCGCTCCCGATTTGGAAGCGTTAATTCAAGGGCGAACTCTTTTAATTATCGCTGATATGTATATTGATATTGGGCGACAGTTTGCTCTTTACCCGATAGATACTTCTTCCAACCCTCTCCCAAACGAACAATATTATCGCCCGAACTTTTTACCAACGGTTTATCAGAGTTTAGCCGAATTGGATTCAGAAACAGTCACGATAAAAAGTTGGGCAAAATGTCATGACTGTAAAATAATTAAGGAAGCTGAACAGTTTGATTTGTTATCTCCGTTAACGGTTTGGACAGAGGAAGCTTTATACGCAAGTTTAGCCAAGCGAGGGCATATTTTTCTCACCTATTTGCGGGTTTATCAACTGAGTCAACCGTTAGAAGTTGCGGTGAATTCTAGTCCTCGTTTTCTTCCGCTTTCCCCCACTTTAACGGTTAGTGAAGATAACCCGATTTTAACTAACGAAGCTTTCGAGCAACGAACCCGTCAAATTTTCGACCGCCAGCCTCCATTACATCCCGAATTAGAAGAATTACAAACCGCAATTTCTCAGTTAGCCATAACTGATTCTATGGCGAAACAATTAGACGACCAAATTCAACAATTTCTGGGTTGGAGAATGCCAAAAACAACTAAACCTTTACCCGATTGGATTTCTATAATTAACGAGTTGGGAACAGCAACAATAGGCGGAAAATATGAAAAAGGAACCGCTTTTGAAAATATCGTTCGTAAAAGTTTAGAGTTTTTGGGTTTTGAGGTTGATACCGATGCAAAAGGCGGTGCGGGTGGAATGGATTTATATTGTAAAAAACCCTATCCAATGGTGGGGGAATGCAAAGCAGGTAAAAGTCTTCCTGACTCTACAGCAGAACAACTTTATCGAATTGGTACGAGACATTTGGGTAGAGAAAGCTATGAAACTGCTGTAAAATTAATTATTGGCCCTGGTAAACCTACCAGTTATCTTGAGAAATCTGCACAACAATCTATTATCAGTATTATTAATCCCATGACTTTACAAAACTTGGTTGAACTTCAAGCAAAATATCCCGGTTCTTGAACTGAAAGATTATCTAACAGCCGGACAAATTGATGGTAAAATTGATGAATATATTGAGAAAGTAAAACAAGACATTAAACTGCGAAGTCAAGTCATTGAAGCTGTTAAAAAACTAGGAGAACTTGGAAGTCATCAACCCACAGTTACAGAAACCAGAACCCAATATAATTCGATGTTTGCAACAGACATAAATTCTACACTGTTGGAAGAAAAAGTTCGAGATTTGTTGATAGAATTGTCATCACCGTTAACGGGTTATTTGGGTCGTGTTGACGAAAGCGATCAATTTTACTTCCTACGAGAACTTGAAATTAATTAAACCCCCGTTGTGCGGGTTCCGCAATAACTTCTCGTACTTAGAAACAACTGTGATAAACCCGCCCCACCCCAACAATTATAGCGGTCTGTGTTCGGATGAGGTAGAAGCCAAAAACCCGGTTTCTTTAATAATACACATTATCTATTTGAGGAAGCCGTAGAAGAAACCGGGTTTTTTAGTCTCTACTGTACTTCTTCTTCAGTTTGTTCAAAATTAACTCGTTCGTAGATTTCCCGTAATGGAATCTGTAACTCAACGGATTCTAACGTTAATATTGCATCTTCGCCTTCATACTCTTTGAATAACCATTGATTTTCGGCTTGTTTAGAATATTGTTCGAGATGATAGCCGGATTGATCGATTAAAATATATTCTTGAAAACTCGGAATTGAACGATAGAAACGAAACTTATCCCCTCGATCATAACCTTTCGTTGATTTCGATAAGACTTCCACAATTAACAAGGGATTTGTGAGAATATCCCGGCGATTTTCTTGATAAATGGGTTCTCCTTCGATTATCATAATATCGGGATAAGTGTAAGTTCGAGTGTCGGGAATCCATAATCTGACATCACCAATATAAACCTCATAATCTTGGTCTTGAATGGTTAAAGGAAATCTTTTGTAGAAATTTCCAGCAATTTTGTTATGATTTGTTGTTCCGCCAGCCATAGGTATAATTTCTCCATCCCGATATTCGCTTCTAAATTCCGCTTGTTCTTCGAGTTTTAGGTATTCTTCTGGGGTATAAGTTGGTTTTTTAGTTTGCGTCACCATCAGACGAACCTCAGTAGTTTCTTTAATTCTATACAGGTCTTGCCACAATTTGAAGTTTTTGTCAAGCCAAAAAATGCGATCGCAATGTCGAGAAAACCTCACCCGATTTTAAACAAATATCGCGTTATCTTAAACAGAAGAAGTCAACTCAATCAACCCATGAAAGATAAACAAGTCTTACTGACTGGAGGAACTGGGGGTCTCGGCATGGGCGTCACCCCTCTTGTTATTTCCCAAGGGGCAAAAGTCACAATTCCTTATCGTAGCGAAGCCGAAGTTGAACGTTTAAAAAGCATTCTCTCACCTAATGACTTTGAAACGATTCGATTTGTTTCTGTTAATCTCACCGAAGAATCTGCCGTCAAACAACTGGTAGAAGATATGGGACGAGTCGATATTTTAATTCATTTAGTCGGAGGATTTGCGATGGGAAAAGTTCACGAATACAGCTACGAAAACTGGAAAAAAGACTTTGATTTAAACCTCCATACAACATTCCTCGTTTGCAAACATAGCCTCGCCAAAATGTTACAAAATGGCTATGGACGCATTGTTACAGTCGGTTCACGAGGCGCCGTCCAACCGGGGGCGCAACTGGCATCCTATTGTGCCTCAAAAGCGGCTGTGGTGGCGTTAACACAGTCGATTGCCGAAGAAACCAAAGGCACGAATATCACCGCCAATACTGTGCTTCCGAGTGTTATTGATACGCCGAGTAACCGAGAAGCAATGGGCGACGCTGATGCTGACCAATGGGTCAAACCTGAATTTATCGGAGAAGTGATTTGCTTCCTGGCCTCCGTTGCCGCCCAAGATATTCGAGGTGCAACGGTTCCGGTTTATGGCAATATTTAAAATAGAGAAAACATCGCTAAGATGCAAGGTGTTAAAGAATTGATGTCATTCAATTTCTCAGATTATTGAAAACATATCTTTGTGTATTCAATCCCTGATCCTCAAACCCTTTAAACAGATCTTGTTAAAATCCTGCGATTTCTTCTCTGTCTAAAGATAGACGGGTAGAATGTATCCAACCCATTAATCTTGTAGAAGGCACCCAAACGTTGACGCTTTTATGCACCCAACAAGACAGACCACAGAACAACAAAAATCATGCCAGTAAAAGACGACAAACCCAAATTTCCGAACAATATCCCACTGGGGAGTATTTTATTATGGTTAGCAGGTCTAGTCTTGCTTGCCAATACCTTTTTACCCGGTTTATTCGGAGAGAATATTCCGCGTGTTCCCTACAGCTTATTCATCGAACAAGTTGAAGACGGACAAGTTACTCAAGCTTACATTGACCAAGATCAAATTCGGTATCAACTCAAACCCGAAGGCGACCAAGAAAAAGGACAAGTGCTGTCCACAACACCGATTTTTGACCTCGAACTTCCCAAACGTTTAGAAGACAAAGGCATACAATTTGCAGCCGCCCCTCCCCCTCAGAGTAACTGGTTTACCACCTTACTCGGTTGGGTAATTCCGCCGTTAATTTTCGTGGGAATTTGGATTGGTGTCGGCCGCTTTTTACAAAGTCGTGGAGGTG
>CAZNCM010000093.1:0-1895 GCA_964571155.1 uncultured Lyngbya sp.
GCCCGTCCTCGCCAAGAACTCGAAGGAGACACTTGAGAGGCTAATTGAATTGCTTTTACATAGCTTTCGACAGTACCACTGGCGGCGATATTTTCTGCATTTTGAACATTTTTAGTATCTTGAAGTTCAGCTTTCCATTCATCAACCTTCATTTTGGCTTCGGGATAAAGCACAATTCCGGGTTTAATTTGTTCAGCAACAGAAATCGCTCGGGCTAAATCTCCATCGGAAGCAATTTGAACGGCTCGATCTAAAATCGGTTGATATTCTAAGCGTTGGCTTCTTTCTGTCCACTCAGAAATCCGATCTTGAGCTTCATCGTAAAGCGCCCGTCCTTGGCCAATTTGTTTGGCTTGAGATATGGCTTCTTTGAGAGATTTGACATCACCAAAACTGGCGAGTTGATCAGCATTTTCTAATAAAGGACGATCTTCAATTTCTTCAATTTTCTGAGTCCACCGAACCATCTGAACCTGTGCATCTTCACCCCGAGGATTAGAGGTGGGAATACTTCTGAGTTCAGCAACCGCAGCTTTTAAGTCTTTGACGGCGCCTGAACGGGCTAATTTACGAGCTTTTTCTAAAGTCGCAACATCAATAATTGCTTGTTGCCAGTTGCGAATATATTGTTGAGCTTTATTATGAAAAGGACGATCTCGGCTGATTTTTCGAGCTTGAGCGATCGCATCTTTCAAGCCTTCAGCCGTATCCAAAGACGCGGGAATATGAGCGCGAGACAAGACGATAAAATCTTCGATCTCTCGATCCAATTTTGCTCGTTTAGGGATTTGCTGCGCCATACTAATCGAACGTTGCCAATCTCCTGATTTTAAATTATCTTCTGCCAGTTTCAGAGCGATTTTGCTGTATTCTGTAATATCTTTGGTGGCGCGATCATACAGATAGCTTTCTGAGCCAATGACTTCAACTTCTTTGATCGCTTTCAGGATATTATCAAACCCTCCTTCTTCTACCGTTCGACGTGCGGCTGCCAATTTTTTGCTTTCTTCTCGAACAATTTGCACAAAATCGGTGAGTTCTTGATATTTGGTCGTTTCCCAATATTGATTTCCGATATTCAATAAACGACTGGCTTCACGAAAAGCTAAATTTGTCTGTTCTTGGCGCAAATGATCTTCAGCTTTGCGATAAACTTCTTCAGCGTCTTTCCAGGTCGAATTCCATTCTTTAATCCGTTCTTCTACTTTCGCTAAAGCGGGAGTATCTTTAGGAACTTGACGAGCGCTTTCGATCGCTTTTTTAAGTTCACCTGCTTGATACAAGTTTTCACTCACCTCTAAAATATCCATCGACCATTGTTCAATGCGACGGTTAATTTCTGGACGCAAGGGGTGAGTTTTCGACAAACTATCGATCAATTCAATTGCTACCAACAAATCCGCCACCGTTTCCTTTTTGGCGGCGGTTTCTGCACAGTAAAGACGCAAGGAAGCCGAAGCAATTGGCCAAAATATTTTCGGACAATTGGGTAACGACGGCGATCGCAACAGCATTGAACTGGCAAAATATCCGACTCCTCCAGGGGTAACGATCATTAATACCAACCACAAGGGTGTTAGCTTGAGTAACAACCTTCCCTTAGACGGTTGGGGTGTCTGAGGGGGCGGTGTCGGAATGGGGTCAGCCGGAGGAATTGTCAAAGTTGGCGGAATCACTTTTTGCGGAATCACTTTCTCCGGTTCGGGATCGGGTTTTGGCGGTTGAGTTGATTTTTCTTCAACTCCCGACTCCAACAACGCCCGCAATTCCTTGAGTCGTTCAGCGCGACTTTTTCGCAACGACGAGTGTTGCGCGGACAATTGAGGATCTTTTTCCGGTTGCGAGGATAATCGTTCTATCCAACGGCTTTGTTTATTGTGCTTTTCACTCATAGG
>CAZNCM010000093.1:2010-13075 GCA_964571155.1 uncultured Lyngbya sp.
TCCCCCATCCTGGTTTGGCATGACCAGGGTTTTAAGTTTAATCTCGATCCGATCACAATATGCAACTTTACCAAGCTGCCATCAAAATAGGATCGATCTTTTCCGAATCTTAGGTGAATCGGTTCGCGATCGCAACTCCTCAATCAATTCAGAGAGGTGATCGCAATTGGCTTGATAGACTTCCCCGCAAAATTCACACTTGGCTTCGGCGCCGTTGTCTTTTTCGATCATGTCTTGCAGTTCGGCTTGTCCAAACATTTTTAAAGCGTTTAAGACTCGCTCAAAAGAACAGCTACAATCAAAACGGACAATTTGCGCCGTGGGTAGAATTTTTAAGCCCATGTCTCCTAACAAATGTTGGAAAATCTCAGGGAGTGTTTGACGCTGACGTAGTAAGGGAGGAACCCCTGATAATTTTTCTACACGAGATTCTAGGGTCTTTACTAATTCTTCATCGGTTGCGGCTTTGGGCAGGACTTGTAGTAATATTCCTCCTGCGGCTTGGACGCCATCACTATCGACAAATACACCCAACACTAAAGCTGAAGGGGTTTGATCGGAGTTGAGAATATAGTAAGTGAGATCGTCGCCGATTTCACCGGAAATTAATTCCACGGTACTCGAATAAGGGTAGCCATAGCCTTCATCCCGCACCACATACACAAACCCATTGCGACCCACTGCGCCCCCTACGTCGAGTTTTCCTTTTTCGTTAGGTGGAAGTTCGACATCTGGATTTTCGACATAACCTCGGACGGTTCCATCTAATCCAGCATCCACGAGTACGCGCCCTAGAGGGCCATCTCCTTTGATTTGAATGTTGACTCTCGATTCCGGTTGCTTCATACTCGAAGCGAGTAATAATCCTGCTGCCATTGTGCGACCTAGCGCGGCTGTCGCAACATAGGAAAGTTTGTGGCGTTGTTTGGCTTCTTCGGTTAAGCGGGTGGTAATAACTCCCACCGCACGAATTCCATCGGACGCCGCCGTAGCGCGAATCAGTTGATCAGCCATGCTTACATTTCTTTACACTGCCTATTCTTCACCATTGTAGTTTTTTCTGAGGTCTTGGCTGAGGTCGAGTGCGATTGAGTCCGCCAGTGACGCAGCGCGCGTCAATCGCTTACCATATAAGACAGTGAACAGTGACCACTCAATAGGCAACAGGCAATAGACAAGCTAGCAATAGGCAATAGGCGCGAATTGCAACAGGTAAAACTGATAACTGTTCACTGTTCACTGTAAAAACTGGTCACTGATAACTTTAAAAGACTATGTTAGGTACTTTTCAACAAAGCAATCTTCGTATTGAAGTCGAAGCCTCAGAAGTGGCAATTCGCGAGAGTTTATTGCGTCCAAGTCAGCTTCAAAAATGGTTATGGCCTCAACAGTTTTCACCTGGACTTCCGGAACAGTTTAAAACTGGGATGAGGTTTACCAGTTCTATCGGGCCTGTTACTATTCAGCATTATGTGGATGTGGCGGAGTCGAACTGTCTTCGTTTCCTGTTGAGTCAGGGAATAGATGGTTTTCACGAATGGTATTGGGGAGAAGGTTGGATTCAGTCTCGACTTGAAGGAATTTCAGTGATTCCGTTGAATTTAGGTCAAACGATCAATTTAGTGCGATTAAAAGATTTTTTAAGTCATCAAAAAAAGGTTGTGACTAATTCGTCTTCGTCTTAAATACTGAGTTAGGCGGGTTTATTGAGATGATCTGTTAGTCTCAACAATTGTTGAAGAACCCACCCCGACAGTTGGGGTGTTATTTTGTGTTATTATTTCTATAAATTTGATTTTTATAATCACTTTCTATGTTAAAAACTAAATCCTCTCAAGCCCCTTTACTGGGGTTGTCTTTAGACGAATTAACGACTTGGGTTCAAGACCGAGGACAACCCTCCTATCGCGGTAAACAACTCTATCAATGGATTTATCAAAAGGGCAGTAAATCTCTAGGCGAAATTACTGTTTTTCCGAAAAAATGGCGAGAAACTGTAGCTGATTTTTCGATTGGTCGTTCTACCATTCATTATCGGTCAGTTGCGCCCGATCAAACGGTCAAATATCTGTTAAAGTTAGCGGATAATAATATCATTGAAGCTGTTGGAATTCCTACCGAAAAGCGCCTCACCGTTTGCGTTTCCTCTCAAGTCGGTTGTCCGATGGCTTGTGATTTTTGTGCGACGGGAAAAGGAGGATTTGTTCGCAATTTAGAAACTCATGAAATCATCGATCAAGTGTTAACGGTTCAAGAAGATTTTGGGCGACGAGTAAGTCATATTGTATTTATGGGAATGGGAGAACCGCTTCTCAATACAAAAAATGTCGTTGCTGCGATCAAATCTCTCAATCAAGATGTGGGTATCGGACAGCGAATGATCACGGTTTCAACGGTGGGAATTCCCCAACAAATTCGTCAATTTGCTGACTATCAACTGCAAGTGACTCTCGCCGTTAGTTTACACGCTTCTAACCAAAAGCTACGAGAAAAGTTAATTCCTAGTGCTGACCATTATCCCCTCGAAAAGCTGATTGCAGATTGTCGAGTATATGTCAATACTACCGGAAGACGAGTTAGTTTTGAATATATTCTTCTGGCGGGTTTTAATGATCAACCAGAACACGCTATTGAACTGGCGACTCATCTACGGGGTTTTCAAAGCCATGTGAACTTAATTCCTTATAATCCTATCTCTGAAGTGGATTATCAGCGTCCGACTTCACCCCAAATTAATAACTTTATGAAAGCGTTAAAAGAGCGACATATTGCCGTCAGTGTGCGATATTCTCGCGGTTTAGAAGCGGATGCAGCTTGTGGACAGTTACGGGCTTCTCAAGTCAATGCTTCTCAAAATTAGCGAACACTCTGACGAATTGGTTAGGGTATTTTTCCTGTATTAAAAACTTAAAAGTTTAGATTAACTAGAAGGAGAGTTGACCCTCCTTCTTTTAGCCTCTAAAAGCTACTTCACATCAAAAACAACCGATTTAACAGACTTTAAATTACTGGCATAAAGACCCGGTGCCTGTGCTTCGATCACATTTCCCGTTTGCGGACAAGTCACCATCAAATAGTCACAGACTCCGCATTCAGTTTGAGTGCGATCGCTGTAGTGCCAACGTTCGGCTAATGCACCACAATTCGGACAGTGAACTGCTTGTTTTGTTACGGTTTGAATGGATTTTTGTTTTGTAGTCGTCATTTTAAACACCAATTGTGTAATTGAGTAAAGGTTTTAAAGTGAGGTTCAATTTATTCCCGAAATCAGACTGGGGGGATGTAAACCGATATAACTCCTGATCGTACCGATCACTCTAGAGTCATCGAAAAGCTGGATAAATCTTTTTCTACTTATCCATATAGTTTGTCATCTACAACATCCCCTACAAATCCTTCTTTCGGCATATTTCATTGATCCCCTACGATAAATTCTGTATATTTTACTGATTTAATAGAGCATCTTATCACAGTTTTCTCTAAAAACAAGCAAATATTTTTGTGAAGATAGTTTAAAGCTCCTTCTCGAAAATGATTAAAAAAAGTTAAACAAATCAGACCAAAAGCACTAACAAGATTAATTTAATATCATTAGCAATCTTGTGCCTCAACTGATGCGACTAAAGCGTCAAGTTCTTGCTGCATTTGCGTTTTAACCTGTTGATAACAAACATCAACATAATCGTGATCTAGAGAGGCTTCCCGGCCATAGCGTTCAAAGTGAATGGGCGCACAAACCCGGGTATAAATTTGAGCAGGTAGAGGAAAATTCGGCAACGGCCCGATGCTAATTCCCCAAGGAAGACCCAGATAAATCGGAAAAACTTCAGGGTCAATATCCATTAACCAAGGCATTCCCCAATCATGCAATTGTTTGACAATTTTGTAACAATCTGTTAAAACAATTAAAGTATCGTGAGCGCCCCAAGAAATTACAGGAACGATTGGAACTTCCTCTCGTAAAGCCAGTTTGATAAAGCCTTTACGTCCAGCAAAATAAATTTGATTTCGCATGGAATGGGGACGAAAAACATCTTCGCCCCCCCCTGGATAAACCGCCACTGCTGCATTGCGTTTAAAAGCAGCGATCGCCATTCTCGGATGGGCAATCACAGCACCACATTTGATCGCCTGACTCGCCACTGAAGGGGCGACTTTCCACATATTCGGGTGCATCAACCCATAAAGTAAGCGATCGCTGCCAAACCGTCGAAACCAGTCATACAGACACATATGGGTATCAGGTGAAGCTAAACCGCCATTGTGAGAACCGACGAGCAAAATTTTTCCTTCAGAGGGGATGTGATGCCAACCATCGGTTTGAACTCGAAAATAGTAGCGATAAAACCATTCCCAAACGGGCATTAAAGCATTAATATAATCGGGATCGCGTTCATCTAGAGACCAACCATCGTAGCGAGAATGAGAAGCAGGCGGACTGGAATAGGCAAAATCTGACACGGGAGTTAAGAAATGTAAATATTAGCCAATCCTAAGATAATCTAGTTTTTCTACAAATGGCAATCAATAGAGATAAATTAGAGATTAGTTTTGATCGTTACATAGTCTAATGGCAAACTTAAATCTAGAGGATCAAGTCATTGTTGATATTCTCAAAAATGCAAAGGTGATTGCAGTTGTGGGTCATTCGGATAAACCCTCACGAACCAGTTATCAAATTGCCCAGTTTTTACGCAGTGTGGGTTATCGAGTTTATCCGGTTAACCCAACGGTGACGGAGATTGACGGTCAACCTTGTTATCAGAGTTTAACTGAAATACCGGAAAGAATTGATATTGTGAATGTGTTTCGTCGTTCGGAATTTTTATCTAAAATTGTCTCAGAAGCGATCGCAATGCAAGCCAAAACGGTTTGGGGACAGTTGGGAGTGATTGATGAAACCGTGACTGAAATTGCCGAGAATTCTGGTTTAAATCTGATTATGAATCGCTGTATTCAAGTTGAGTATAGAAGCCTGAATATAGAGCATTTTCGCTCTCAAGCCAATTGAGGTTCTGGATGTAAAGAATAGGTATCCCGTCCCCGTTGTTTCGCTTGAGATAAAGCTCTAATTGAGGCACTCATTAAAGCTTCTGCGGGACAAGATTCTGAACTGGGAACAACACTAGAAACTCCTAAACTTAAGGTAACAAATTCACTAACATTGGATTGACTGTGAGGAATTTGAAGTTGTTGAATGAAGGAACAAATTTTTTCCGCCACTTGTGAAGCTTCTGAGGGATTTGTATAGGGAAGAACGACTGCAAATTCTTCACCCCCGTAACGAGCCACCAGATCCGCCGGGCTACGAGTGGTTTGTAAAAGGGCTTGAGCAATGACTTTTAAACAGTCATTTCCAGCTTCGTAACCATATGTATCATTGTAGTGTTTAAAGTAGTCAACATCGCATAAGATAAAAGATAAAGGAGCTTGTTCACGTCCGAGTTTTCCCCATTGTTGACCCAGATATTCTTCAAAGCGCCGACGGTTGGCAATTTGGGTTAAATCATCAATCGTTGTAATCCGTTCTAACTCCTCAGTTGCACGTTGAACAACTGCCTTGGCTTGTTTGCGATCGGTGATATCATTGGGAATCGTGAGTAGATAATCTTGTCCGTCATATTCCAATATTTCTGCGGATAAGAGTACGGTTCTAATTGTTCCTAATTTAGTTCGATAATTAAATTCTTGATTGCGAATTGTTCCTTCTGATTGTAATTGTTGAACCACTCGTTGTCGATCATCTGGGTTCACCCAAAAGTCTAACTCATCGGCAGTTTTTCCCATAACTTCATCAAAACTATAACCCGTTAAGCGACAAAAGCTTTCATTGACTTCGATATAGCGTCCTTCTGCGAGGGTGCTGATTGTTAGAGGATGGGGACTACAGCGAAAGGCTTTAGAAAACTTTTCTTCAGACAGTCTAAAAGCGGATTCTGCGAGTTTTCGATAGCGAATTTCTTCTTGTAAAAGCTGATTTTTTTCTTCGAGTAGGTGATTTTGTTGTTCGAGTTGTTTGGTGAGACTGCGTAATTTTAAATGAACATTAACTCGGGCAATCGCTTCTTCGTGTTGTAGAGGTTTTGTAATATAGTCAACCGCACCTAAAGTAAACCCTTTAAGTTTATCTACAGGATCAGTTAAAGCGGTCATAAAAATTACGGGAATATCTTTAGTAGACTCTAAAGCTTTGATACGCCGACAGGTTTCAAACCCATCAACTCCAGGCATCATCACGTCTAACAAAATTAAATCGGGCTTAATTTTTTCGAGTTTGTGGAGACAGCTTTCACCATCTTTTGCAATTAAAACTTTAAATCCAAAATCTTTTAGAAAATCAGATAATACCTTAATATTTGTGGGATTATCATCAACAATCAAAATGAGTTCTTGTTGCCTGTTTTCCATGATAACTGACTCCTCTAAAGTAACTTTATTTGATCAGATCTATAATACCTTCTTCATCAAATTCTTGTGCCATTTCCAAAAGTTTAACAGCAAAACAAACATAACTTTCATCTAAAGATTTAAGTCTTTCAGCTTCTTGCTCAATGGTTTCAAAATCACCAATTTCTAAGGCTTCTTTGACAGTGATCAACTCTGAACGATAAGGAAGCAACACCTCTACATTTTTATCATATTTTGCCGAATAACTCATGCCTATTGGGATTTCATTATCTTCATATATCCAAGAGATTTTCAGTAAACTTTGTAAAGTTTCTAACAAATCTTCAAGCTGTAACGGTTTAGGTAAAAAAGCATCACAACCTGACTCTTGGCTTTTTTGACGATCCAAACTAAAAACACTTGCAGAAGTTGCAATAATATTAGTATGTTTAAATTCGGGAATTTGGCGAAGTTTTCGAGTCATTTCAAATCCATCCATTTGCGGCATAACTAAATCTGTAATAATAATATCAGGTTGACAGATAATTGCTTTTTCAACGCCTTCCTCACCGTGAGTTGCTTCCACCAGTTGAAAACCAAGTGGTTCTAACATATTAATCAGAATTGAGCGATTATCCCAGCGATCATCAACCACTAATATTGTATATTTTTTACCTTTATACCCTCTAATAATTGCAGGCATAATCAAACTGGCATCCACCCATTCTGAAGATTCATGTAGATCTAAATCAACCCAAAATTTACTCCCTTTTCCGACAACACTTTCCACATTTAAGGTACTCCCCATCATTGAGACAATTTTTTGGGTAATTGCCAATCCTAATCCCGTACCTTCGGCTTTACGAAAGCGATCACCAACTTGTTCAAACGGAATAAAAATCTTCTCAATTTGTTCAGGAGGAATACCAATTCCCGTATCTTGAACTAAAAATCTAATTTTGTGAGTGGCACATTGAGGTGGCGTAAAACATTGATTCGGATTTCCGAGATCACAAACCGTTGCTATGCCATTTTCGATCAGTTCAGTCGTAAAAATAACACCCCCTGTATCGGTAAATTTAATGGCATTACTAATCAAATTAATCAACACTTGACGGACTCGTTTTTCATCTGCATGAAGACTTTTTGGGAGATGTTGACTGGTTTGATAAGTAAAGGAAATATTCTTCTGTTCAGCCCGAACTCGACAAATTTCTGAGACACCACAAAGAAAGGTTAAAAAATCAAAATCTGTCGGATGAAGTTCGAGTTTTTGAGCTTCAATTTTAGAGAGATCGAGGATATCATTAATTAATGTCAACAAATGAGAACCACATTGTTTAATCACTCCTAAACCTTTTCGTTGTTGTGGGGTAATGCTTTTATCCCGTTGTAAAATTTGAGCATATCCTAAGATTCCATTTAAAGGTGTTCTTAATTCATGGCTCATATTGGCTAAAAATTCACTTTTTGCCCGACTCGCACTATCGGCTGCTGCTTTAGCCCGTTTGAGTTCTTCTTCGGCTCGTTTTCGTTTGGTAATATCCCGAACAAATGCAGTATAAATTCGTTTATTTCCGAGTTCTAACTTAGAAATTGAAGCTTCAATCGGAAATTCTTCACCATTGCGTCGCCGTCCAAATACCGTATTTCGTTCGCTCATTTTGCGAGCCGATAATGGGGCTTGAGTGAAATCTTTGATATGCTGATGATGAGCATCAACAAACCGTAACGGGAGTAAAATATCGAGGGGTTGACCCAGAACTTCGGCTTGAGAATAGCCAAAAATCTTTTCTGCACCTTGATTAAAAAGAGTGATCTGTTGAGTTTCATCAATGGAAATAATTGCTTCATCTGCATTATCTAAAATTCCAGCAAATCGGGCTTCTGAGTCTCGCAGAGCAAGTTCAGCTTCATTTTTAGCTTGAGCAATCGCTATTAGCGCTCCGACTCGTCGCACTAAGTTAATATCCTCTTGATTCCAAACTCTTGGCGATCGCACATTATCAAGACCAATAAACCCTACATTTTGATTAATATCTGCCCCGGTTAATTGCATGGGAAGAATTAATAAAGATTGAGTCGTCAGACGCTTGAGTTCAGCTTTTTCTGCTTCGGCTTCATCAGGCAATTGAGCGATACTAGAGACTTGAAAAGGTTTTCCTTTCAAAATCGTTTGTACAAACCAAGGAAAAACTTCAATCGGAACGCCTTGATAATCTTGAATGAAAGACGGAACATTAAGCCCGCACCATTCATGAGTTTGGGTGAGCTTCTTATTATTATCGGTATAGCGAAAAACATAGACCCGATCACAGCCCATAAATTCACCTGTGGCTTGCAAAGTAAGATGAATTGCCGTATCGGTATCTTGGTTTAGAAACTGTTCAGAAATCCGACTGAGCAAGTTATCTTTTTGGGCGCGATATTCAAGTGCTTCTTCGGCTCGTTTGCGATCGCTAATATCGGCATGAGATCCGGCAAACCGAACGGCTTCCCCATTTTCATCAAATAAGGCTTGTCCACGAGATAAAATCCATTTATATTCACCATTTTTACAGCGCATTCTAAACTCAAATGTAAAGTAAGTGGTTTTACGCTTAATATGGTCTTCAATTGCAGCTAAAGTTGGAGGTAGATCTTCAGGATGAACTCGATCTGACCATTCATCCAGGGTGTTCCCAATTTCATGATCTTCATACCCTAACATTTCTTTCCAACGGGTGGAATAGAAGCTTTCATTGGTTTGAACATTCCAGTCCCAAATCCCATCATTGCTTCCTCGTAGGGCGAGTTGCCAGCGTTCTTCACTTTTTCTCAGTTGTTCTTCTTCACGTTTAAGCAGGCGATTTTTTTCTTCGAGTTCCCAAGTTCGTTCAGCAACTTTTTGTTCAAGAGAGGCATTGAGTTGTTCTAATTCTTGATTAATTTTATGGAGGGCGGCGTTTTGTTCCGAGAGTTGTTTGTCTCGTTGATAGCTTCGTAAAGCGGCTGTTACCGTTAAACACAGATCGGTTTCACTCCAAGGTTTAGCAATATAGCGATAGAGACTCGCAGAATTGACAGCATTGCCAATTGCGACGGTACTTGCTTGTCCGGTGAGCAGAATTTTTAAGGTTTTACTAGAGCGTTCGTGAATCTGTTTGAGAAGTTCATCCCCTGTCATTTTGGGCATGATTAGATCAGAAATAATCAGGGGAATTTCAACCTGATCGAGTTGTAGTTCTTCGATAATTTCTAGTGCTTCTTCTCCGCTTTCTGCCAGTTCAACGTTATACTTTTCTCCCAAATAGGGTAAGAGCTGATCTCGGAGACTAATCAGCACTACTCGTTCATCATCTACACAAATAATAGTAGGTTTTCCCATCACTTTCCCCTCTAAGTTTGAGGTTTTTCTACTCTTTTCGCCGGGATATTTAAAAATTTTTATAGAGATTTTTTACTTTGATTTTATTTTTCAGGTCTAGATTTTAAAAAGATCAATTTTAAGTGCATATTATAGTTCATAATGTGGACTGATTGAAATGAATCAAGGAAATCTTAATCCCAATCGTAATTTTTACTAAGTATGGAATTGATTCCTGACTAAATTGACCCCCTCGGATGAGCGAGTCAACAGATGAATGATGCGATTAACCCTACCGAAATAGTCGGTTTCAAGACAGACTATTTTCCCACCTTGATCAGAGGATAAGCTAAAATTTCGACTCAATCAGTTCAATCTGAACAAATTTCTATCTAAGATTTAGCGGTGTTGTCAATAGGTATCCATACCGTAAAACTTGTCCGTCCCGGTTGACTCTCGACTTCAATATGTCCCTGATGTTGCTCGATAATCTGGCGAGAAATATCTAATCCTAAACCTGTTCCAACTCCTGCTGCTTTGGTGGTGAAGAACGGGTCAAAAATTTGGTCTTGAATCTCGATGGGTATCCCCCTACCCGAGTCGGTAATTTGCACCCGGATAAAATTCTGATGGCGAGTTCCGGTAATTTCTAGTTTCCCCTGACTTCCCATCGCCTGAATTGCATTCTGAATGAGATTAGCCCAAACTTGATTAAGTTGTTCAGGATAACATCGAATTCCGGGTAGATTTCCGTAGTTGGTACTGACTTGAATGCCTTGTTTAAACTGATGTTGATAAAGAACTAAAACGGTATCAATCTCCTCAGAAATTTGGGCGGTAATCATGCAATTACAGCGATCTGAATGCACGTACTCTTTCAGTGCCGTAACAATCGTTGAAGCTTTATCAACGGCTAACTTAATATTTTCACTATTTCTATATTGCAACACCAGATAATAAGCGGTCTCTAAAATCATCATCGAGTTAGATGCTTTTAGCAGGCGTAATAGAGGAGGTTCTACATCTATGATTCCCATTTCGACTAACATTGAAGCGAGGGTTTCAGCTTGTTCAATTTTGTGGTTGGTTAACTGTTTTTCTAATGTTCGTTTTAACTGACGTTCTTCTCGAAAAGAGAGAGGGATATTACTGGGACGAGTTGCGGCGAGTAGAGTCAGAAAATCTTCTTGCTGAGTTTTTGAAAGTTCTTTGAGGAGAAGCGGCAGTTTTTGTAACGTATGCTCTAGGGCGTTAGACAGGTTTTGAACTGAAGCATAAATTGCCCCTAAAGGAGTATTAATTTCATGGGCTATACTGGCAAGTAACTGTCCT
>CAZNCM010000093.1:13085-17854 GCA_964571155.1 uncultured Lyngbya sp.
AATTTCGTGAGCAATACCCGCAATGAGTTTTCCGAGAGCGATCATTTTCTCGGATTGTACAAGTTTTTTTTGTGTTTGTTTTAATTCGCCAGTTACCCGTTCTCGTGCTTGAGTCTGTTCAGCTAGTTTTTGATGAAGGTTCTGGTAGCGGTAAGCATTGTTTAATGCAATTGTTATTTGAGGAGACAGGCGGTTGAGGAGTTCTTTAAAAACAGGTGTAAAAGCGTTCGTTATCAAGTAGTTTTCTAAATACAAAACCCCAATGAGTTTATCCTGAAATCGGAGGGGAAAACAGAATAAAGATTGGGGTTGAATCAGACAACTCGGAATCAAATCAATCTCTTGAGAAATATCATTCAACACCAGAGGAGTTTGAAGGTGAAGGACACGACTGACAATCGGCATCAAGAGCGAACTTTCGGCTGTTTCTAACGGTAGGGATTTTAAGACTTGTACAGAATTCGACTCAAGACTTCCAGAAGCTTCGATGACCCAATCCCCGGATTTTTCTAAAATCAACCACGCCTTACTGACCACTTCGGTTTCGAGGATAAGATTGATCAGCGTCAGCAGGAGCTTGTCAAGTTCGAGTTCTTGGGAAAGGCTTTGATAAGCAGCGAGTAGCCAATCGAGATCAAGCGTTGTTGAAAAGTTGGGGCCGAAAGTTTTCTGTTGTCGAAAAAAAGGTTCACTCAGAGTCTGTCCATCGGGAAGTTGACAAGATAGAAAGGACGCTGCACCTGATGATTGAAAATTATTGTGATCGCGAAGCATCGGCTTGCTGGTATTGCGATTTGGTCGCCTGATATATTCCATTAGTCCCTCTGAAAAATCAACCCGAGTCCCTGATGGGTAAGTTTCCCGTGACAACACTATACATGGTGCTGAAAGTCAACCTTTATTTTAACGATGTGTTCTAGCAGATTACGATTTTGGGTTTTTTTCAAACTCTCCTCAAGTCGGATACATTTAGGGTCGTTCTCCTATATGATTGATTTGAGATCTTTTTCTCTGAGTAGATTTTGAATCAGAATCAACGTTTGCATTTTTAGGAACTCGGCTAATCATCAGCAGTTGGCGGCTATTTTGTTTGATCCTGAATTTGATCTTGCCGTTTGTGACTCTAACTGCTAGGCTAGCTGACTAAGACGGTGGTGTGAATTTTATCTTTTTAAACTTGGGCATCCTGATTTTAGAAAGGATTGACTGAAGCGGATCAATAGCGATCGCGCTGAGGCAATCTCAATATTTTTTTCAAAAAAACACGATTTACAACAAAAACACTGAATATTATGCTTTCTGTACAATACAAATCAAATAAAAACCGTTTTGCTACCGTTTCCCAAGCGTCTCGTTCACTTTTGAAAACTGTATTATTGGGAACTCAGGTCATTGGCGCATCGTTATTGTTCCTGGGGGCTAATCTCCCGGCGGCAGAGAGCCAAACTCCGTCCTATTCTGTGGGTTACACGATGTCTTCCCCTTCTCCTTCTGAAAACGTCCCGGCTTCGATCTCTGAAATGGCCCAAAAGGTAACAGTCAGAGTTTTTGCTAACCGAAGTGTGGGATCGGGTGTGATTATCAATCGTTCTGGACAAGGATATACAGTTGTCACAAATGCTCATGTTGTTGAAAATCACTCGGGCAATTTTATGATTTTGACCGTAGATGGCCAAATGCACGGAGGCCGTCTGGTGTCTTTATCCCGAAATCTTGATGTTGCGGTACTACAGTTTAATAGTAGTGGCTCCTATCAAGTGGCAAAGCGGGGAGATAGCAGTCGGGTTACAGTTGGAGAAACAGTCGTTGCTGCGGGATTTCCGAATTGGTTGAATAGTCCAGGACGGATGCAAGACACTCGGGACTGGGGAAATCGGCCGTTTCAACTCACTCAAGGTCAAGTGGGAATGGTACCGAACCGAACTTTAGTAGAAGGGTATCAACTGGGTTATACCAACGACATTCGCAGTGGAATGAGTGGTGGCCCGGTGTTTAACCAACGCGGTGAACTGATTGGGATTAACGGTCGTTCTAAGTTTGCCCTCTCAGCAGATAAGGTCTATCGTTATAGCGATGGCTCTAGCCCTTCTCCAGAACAAGTTCAACAAATGAAAACACTGAGTTGGGCAATTCCAGTTTCTTATCTATCGTTACAAGGACTGTCTTAATTGCTTTCAGGCTCGGTTGGACTTGATACTGACTCAACGATTTGTAACTCGTCTGTTGTTGTTGCTCTACTTGTTGTACCTGCTTACCTGAGAAATTCTAATTTCCAAGATTACTGGTTTTGAATTTTGGAGACAGAAATCTCTGAACCGGTTGTGGGATCTGTGACTTCGTAGCGATAGATTGTAACTCCACCTTGTCTAATCCGATTGATTTCTTCGGTATGATCTTCGTTGTGATATCTAGCCGAAGGTGTTCTCGGAGTTTCGGAGATCACGCCGAACATTCCAATCGTGACTAAAGCAAGAGCAGCAGAAATTTTGAAGGGATTATTCAGGCTTTGGTTGTTGGGTTTGATGGATCTGCCAAACATGATAGATTCTCCTGTTGATCGGGTTGAGATAGTTGAATTGAGATAATTGCAGGGTGAACAGCACTGAGGTGATGGATTTTGTCTAGAGGTCAGAAAGCTTCATTGTCCAACTTGATTGGAGATTGTCATCTCAGAAGTCTTACACTCTGTTAAAGATTCAAAGTCTGATTCGAGGTTCGCTGCAAGTTGACGGTTTTGTGACTTAGCATGAGCCTGAAGACTGAGAGCGGTGATCATGGCGATCGCCATAATGCAGGCTTCTGTGAGGGTGAGGTTGGAGCGTTCGGTGCTCTGTGGAATTGATGCTTTCTTGACCGAGTTCATAGAAACTAGAAGTAACGTTTGAGTTTGTTATTCTCCCAGTCAACTTCTACTTCCCATCTCTGATGATTTTTATCCATCTGTGAGTTAATGTTTTCACTCACTTGATTGAGATTGTTGCGCGATAGCCCAGGTTGAGACTGAACTTCTAATTGATCTAAACTGACGCTCAACTCATTATTGTTGAGATTGTGATCAATAACTTGATTGTTAGTCTCGTGAACCTCTTGCACTCTAGAATAAGAAGTTGTTGTCACTGCGGAGATTTCTTCTTGAGCGGCGGAGGGATTGGCAAAGCTAGACAATAGAAGCAGTGCGGTAGTGAGTTGTATTGCTTTCATGGTTAGCCCTCGTGAAGTTCTAAAGGTTGACGATTCTTCAATCAAGGCGATCTAATGATTTGAGCAGCGTTTAGCTTTGGAGAAAGACAGGAGTTGCACAATAACGTCTGTATCTATGAGAGGTTTTTGACAACTCCTGAAATTCTTGGGGTAAGCTCAATTAGTTGTAAAGCGGCTCACCACTCGCAGTTGCATCTCCAAAGTCTTGGAGGTGTTCAACGAACACATCGCCTTGATCCCGATTTCCTGGAGATAAAGTGAACACTACATTTTGGAAGTTAGCGTCACCGGGTTCTTCTGAGGCGAAGATTACGCCTTCGTAGTTAACGACTCCGGCTTGATACATTTCTTCTAAAGTGGTCACGCCTAAAGAGTCAGCCAAGTTTGTTAAACGAGTGCTAACTGCCGCAGCGCGACGGTCAGGAGTGTAAGATCCGTTCGGATCACTAGAAGAAAGAGTAACTTGCCAAATAACTAAAGGTTCAGATGCAACCTGGACGACTTCCCGTTTCAGTAAAGAATTTCCACCGAGTGTCGTAGGTTTCCCGTACAATCATGGGAACCGTACCATATTGATTGTTTTCGGCGTCGATTTCAACAGTTTGAAAGACAACCCGTTCTTGAGTAAAGGTATCCGGTTGAGCTTTGGCTTGGGAAATACCAACGACTAAACCAGCAGTGACGATAGCAGTGGTGACGAATGCTTTGATTGTGCTTTTCATGAGTTAGACCCTCCAGGTGCTTTAAAGAGAGGTTGTTTTGTTCGGTATGTTCTAAGATTAAAACAATCCTATAGCCCTGTCAGTAAGAACAAAGTAATGTGTTCTAGAAGTTTTTTGGGTGGGTGTGTTACCTGAAAGTTAGCCAAAAGTGATCGAAAAGTAAGTGAGATTTGAGAGTGTTGTATTTCTTCTTACAATCTCAAGGCTACTTCTTTCTCTCTTTAGGGTTATATAAGTAATTTTACTCCTATTTGTACTTTTTGAATAAAGGCAAAAAATATTATTTAAAATTTGATGAGAGGAATTATCTAACGTCTCAGTTCAGTTGAAAATCAGGATTTTTCTCTCTCTAGAGTAACGAATATGAAAAGGTTATAGATAGATTAGATAATAAGGTTGCAAATCCAAGATCGAGTTATTTTATATCTTTTGAGGAGAGGATTTACACTCGATCACTCTCAAAAAGAAGTTAAGCTATTTTATCATTGTTTTAATTATTTAATCAAAGAAAAAATAAAAATTATTCATCATCAATATTTCTCTTTTTATTAGGTGAACGGCTGAAAAAAAAGTAAATAATCAGCAGATTTCTGTTACCAAAGTTACAAAATAGAAAATTTTATACATTCTGCTTTTGATCGAGTCAGATGATGATCTAGCAAAAGCATTTTTTGTATCTTATATATAGAGTGCTATGACCTGGGCTGAGGACAGATTTTTCAACTCTAACCCAGTCAGAGAGGAGATCTATTGTTCTGGCTGAATTGAGTTGCGCTATATATATAAGGTGTAGTGACATCTCCCACACTAATCCGTTTTGGATATAGTGTGGGCTTCCAAGACAAT
>CAZNCM010000094.1:0-7426 GCA_964571155.1 uncultured Lyngbya sp.
CAGTGGACGAACAATTTCTGTAAGCATTCACGAACCCCAATTCATTGCAAAGCTGACTTATCTTTTAGATGATAGCAACGTTCAACTGCGTTCCCTAAATTCGATCACATCTTCTTTAATTGTGACATCGTAGTCCCCAAAGAAATCCTGGCCAAGAAGTCCCAGACCCAAAGCCGGGGCGATCGCTACGGGAAGATTGGACATTGTTGCACCACCGACGCGAACAGATTCGACTAAACCAATATTAAATTCAGCATTTCTCTGACTGGGTGTATCTGCTGTGGCTGTGGCGGTGGGAATCACTCCGAGAATTTCAGCCATAGCTGGAGTGATCGCTGTCCCACTCGCACCCGTATCGACTAACATCTCAAAAGTTTGATTTTCATTAAAAACAACTTCAATCACCGGAATTCCTCCTTGACGACGGACAATTTGGGCTTGATAGACTCCGGGTGTACCACTCGCACTCGCCGTCGAAGTCGAAGTCGGATCAAACGTGGAGTCGGGAAAAATGCAGATATTATTGAGACGAACATAGTTTCCCGCTTTATTTTTGAGAAAACAACCGGGAAGTTCTTGAGCGATCGCCCGGACTTCAGGGACAACCAGAAATCCGCTCATCAAGGCTAAGATCGTTAGCCACTGAAATGGTTTCAAGGGTTGATCACTCTGGAGGACTTGAAAGTTAGAAATTGAGAATGTTAAGTTTTTATTCATCATGCTGACCTCAACTGTTTTTAAACTCTACAAAACTGAAATGGTGAAATTCTGAAGAAAGGATAAAGGGCGTTAGAAGCTGATTCGGCGAATGTAGCGATGAGAAAACAACCCGTCAGCCGATCACAAGACCCCCAATTGAGGGTTCATCTCTATTTTATCAACAGGGTTGAGGCATTGGTATAGCGTGACTTGAGAAGATCAGAACTTTGGGTGATCGGATCAAAACCCGAATCAAGCGGAGCTGAGGTAATAATGACAAACTATCTATCAGAACACATTTATCCGCGAGAAGGTTTGGGATAATCAACAATGATCATTTCAGTTGTAGGTCGAAAACTCCATGTCGCTTGTTTCTGCTCAAAGCGCCCTTCTCGTTCTTGCTGATGGGACCACTTATCGAGGTTGGTCTTTTGGTGCGTCTGGAACTGTTGTCGGCGAAGTTGTTTTTAATACCGGAATGACTGGGTATCAGGAAGTCTTGACTGATCCGAGTTATTTGGGACAAATCGTGACGTTTACTTACCCGGAGTTGGGAAATACAGGGGTGAACCCCGAAGATGAAGAATCCCAGCGTCCTCAAGTTCGGGGGGCGATTGCTCGTAATATTTGTACTCGTCCGAGTAACTGGCGTTCGACTCAATCTTTGTCTGACTACCTCAAACAACACCAGATTCCGGGAATTTATGGGATTGATACTCGCGCTCTAACTCGCAAAATTCGCACGGTTGGGGCGATGAATGGGGCGATTTCTACTGAAATTCTTGATCCGGCTGAATTACGAAGTCAGGTGGAACAAGCACCCAGTATGGCGGGGTTAAATTTGGTCAAGGAAGTAACCACTAAGACCATGTATGAATGGTCGCAAGCCACTGATCGGATTTGGGAGTTTAGTCCGTCGTTGTCTTCCGGGGAGGCTGTAGAACCTCGTTATACGGTCGTAGCGATTGATTTTGGGATTAAACGCAATATTTTGCGCCGTTTAGCCAGTTATGGATGTCGGGTAGTTGTGGTTCCGGCTGATACCAGCGCTGAGGAGATTCTCAAGTACAATCCAGATGGGATTTTTCTCTCCAATGGCCCTGGAGATCCGGCGACGGTGACTGAGGGAATTACCACAACTCGCGAACTGCTCAAGTCTAGTAAGCCTGTGTTTGGGATCTGTATGGGACATCAAATATTAGGCTTGTCTATGGGAGCCGAAACGTTTAAACTCAAGTTCGGTCATCGAGGCTTAAACCAGCCGGCCGGCTTACAACGACAGGTGGAAATTACCAGCCAAAATCACGGATTTGCGATTAACCCCGATAGTTTGGCTGATGGGGTAGAAATTACTCATCTTAATCTCAATGATCGCACGGTGGCTGGATTGAAGCACAAGAATTTGCCCTTTTTCTCGGTACAATATCACCCGGAAGCGAGTCCTGGCCCTCACGATGCAGATTATTTGTTTGAACAGTTTGTTCAACAGATGGAAAAGTCGAAAAGTCAGTAACTTGGGCGGGACGGGCGCACGTGAAGATTGAGTCCAGCCAAATGCTAGACAATTTGACAAAAACAAACTATACTGGATCGGCAATGTACGCACTACTTGAGTTAGGAGGGTGCTATTCCTGAGCAATTAAACTTGACCGTAAGCCTTAGGGGCAATCGCGATGTCAAAGATAAATATCAGTTGTTCCGTCTGACGGGCTTACTAGACGCTTTTTCGGAAGCAACATTCCGCAAGGTGGTGAGTAAGTGTATCGAAGGTGGACCCACAAACATCGTATTGGACTTGTCTCAGATAGCTCTGGGCTAGGCGCACTTGTACAGCTTGTCAAGAAGGCTCAGACCGAAGGTGGAACGTTACAGATTGTAACCAACCCTCGTGTTACCCAGACCGTCAAGCTAGTTCGCTTGGAAAAGTTTCTCTCCTTGCAGTCTTCGGTGGAAGCTGCGGTCGAGAATATAGATAAATAAATCCTCATAGTGAACCGAGAGCGCTGTCTATATCTAACAAAAGACTTAAAGATCGGCCAGCTTGCTGTCTGGCTGATGTTTTATGGGAGCTAATGGATCATTCCCCGATCAAACCTGAACAAGTTCAACAACTGTCTCCGGCATCTTGGGCTTATCTGGGAGATGCGGTTTATGAGTTGTATATCCGTCACTTATATCTGATCCCTCCGAAGCGATCGCAACTTTATCACCAGCTTGTTGTTTCTCAAGTTAGAGCAGAGACTCAAGCCCGTCATTTGCGATCGCTTGAACCCCATCTCTCACCCGCAGAATTAGAGGTCGTTCGTCGAGGACGAAATGCTGCCGTTAAAGGCCCAAAGCGGATTGATCAGCAAACTTATCAACTCGCAACCAGTTTAGAGACTTTAGTGGGATATCTCTACTTAACTGATCCCGAACGTTTGTCTCAATTATTCGCCCAGTTAGACTTGAACCGTGAACGTTAATCGATTATTAGATCCTGTGGAAGCTGAACAGGGGGAGGATAAAAATGAGTAAAAATTCCCAACGTCCGCAACCCAACTCTCAGGGTCAACGCTATCGACCAAAGCGGAAAATTAATCCAGTGCGATCGCACTCGTCTCAAATTCCTTCGCCTCAATCTGGGTTTGACTCCCAAAAGGAAGAGGAGACAGACACGGACTTAATTTATGGTCGTCATACGGTTCTCGCCGCGCTCGAAAATGAGCGATCGCTGAATCGAATTTGGATGGTGCCGCAACTCCAATCCGATCATCGGTTTCAAAAAGGGTTGTCTACTGCTAAGGCAAATGGTACGCTGATCGATAAGGTGAGCAATCAACGCCTCGATCAAATTGCACCGGGAACCAATCATCAAGGGATTGTTGCTCAAGTCTCACCTTATGCCTATCGCGAACTCTCAGAGTTAATTGATCGGGCGAAAGCGGCAAGTTCTGAACCTGTAATTGTGATGGCGGAGGGATTGACTGATCCCCATAACTTAGGGGCAATTATCCGCACATCAGAAGCGATCGGAGCCTCTGGACTAATTTTACCTCAACGTCGGGCTGTAGGCATTACCTCGACGGTGATGAAAGTAGCCGCAGGCGCATTAGAAACATTTCCCGTTGCTCGGGTTGTCAATCTCAATCGCGCTCTCGAAGAACTCAAACAAGCTGGTTTTTGGATTTACGGTACATCTGCAACTGCGGCTCAAGCTTTGTACACGGTTAAGTTTAGCGGTCCTGTGGTCTTAGTTGTGGGGAGTGAAGGTCAAGGTTTAACTCGCTTAATTGAGCAGAGTTGTGATATATTAGTGTCAATTCCTTTGGTCGGACAGACTCCTAGCCTAAACGTTTCAGTGGCGACAGGAATGGCACTCTATGAGATTTATCGTCAGCGTCAGTCTGGTTAATAAATTCTCCAACTCCGTCTTGGTTAAACCGTATAAATGAACTCTGTCTGAGGATAGAAGATTAAGATAAAGTAACGATGTAGGATCGGCTTCTATGAGGCACAGAAGAAGGGTGTCTGTGGAGAAAAGGTGAACGTGTCGCAACTCCGATGAAATGATTGAAAAAAGAAATGCGAGACGGGTATAACAAAGTGTGAAGACTGATTCTAGTAGAACTTGAGAGAACATCATTACCAACTTGATCCGCTCGCTGACAGATTTGATTTAGTTCCAAACAAACATTTCTAAAATTTGATCAACGGAAAACAGACATGAAAGAACTTTTGATTAATTTGCTCAATTTCTTTGGGTTGGCATTTTGGGTAAAAATCATTACGACAGATCCAGATTGTACTTATTATTTTGGCCCGTTTTTGACCGCCCAAGATGCCCATTTTGCGAAAGTCGGTTATGTAGAAGATATTGAAAGTGAAGGCGCGAACACCTACACAGTTTTTGTAAAACGTGATAAACCCTCTCGCCTAACCGTTGCTGAAGATCTCGAGACAACAACAATCGCTCAACAAGTAATTCCCGCTTTTAGTCCTTAATCTTAGTGGAGAAACGGGGAATAGAGAACAGAAAACGCGGTACTGGCTAGAGAATTTGAGTATTTAGCCAGTTTTCAATATCGCTTTGAACCTGTTGCGGAATTTCCCAGGGAAAAAGATGAGCAGTTTGAGGATAACAATAAAACTGAGCATTTTGAAGATGTTGAGCGGTGGCTTGGCTCGACTCGGCGGTAATATGACGATCGGCTTCACCTGCTAACACCAAACAGGGACATTGGATCTGATCGAGATCGGCTTGACGATTGTACCTGGCTCTGAGGGCTTGATTTAAAGCTTGAGTCGCATAACGAGAAGTTTGCAGATAAGCGGGTACGGCTTCGCGAGCGAGATATTGGTAGGCGGTAGGTGTATGCTGTTGAATCAGATATCTAAACAGCGATCGCTTCCCAAGGGTATTAATATTCCAATCCCAACCGGGAATAAACCAGTTAATGATTCCGGCTAAACCTGTATAAATATTATCGAGCAACGTGATTGGAGGATGGCTTCCGCGAGGATAAGCGGCAGTAGCGACTAAAATTAATCCTGTAATTCGTTGAGGAAATTTTAATGCCAGTTCCAGGGCGAGTATTCCGCCTAAAGACCATCCTAAAATGAGACAATGCTGAAGATTAAGTTGATCGAGTAAGTTCTCTAAATCAATTAAATGATCTTGCATTTGAAAGGGTTGAGCAACTCGACTTTGACCATATCCACGTAAGTCAGGCGCAATGGTTTGAAACCGACAGGATAAATAATCGGTAAAAACAGACATACATTGACGAGAACCCGGATGACCATGAAGACAAAGAATCGGAAATCCTTCGCCTTGAATTTGGAGATTAAGCGGTAAAGGTTCCATCGTTCTAGATAATCGTTAAAAACAAGAATTATAGATGACCGTTTTGTTGAAGATGATCGGCAATTTTAGAGATCGCTTTACGAATTTCAGGAATCTTACCTGTGTTATTATCAATCACCGTAATCACATAGGGTTCTCCATCAATACTAACGGCTAAAGTTGTACCAATCACCCGAGAATTTTGACCTGTTTTTTCACCCAACCATTGAGCGTCTACTAAGTCTTCTAAAGCCTGATAACCAATTTCTCGATCATACTGACGATTAAGAGCTTGAATTAAAGCATCAGCATTCGGATATTCGTGATTATAGGTTTTGATCATCATTTCCGTGAGTTCGCTACTGGTGAGGCGATTTTTACCACTTCCGGGGCGTTTTGGCATAATCCGATCCCCCATTAATTTGAATTTAACTTTAGTTTCTTTATACCCTTGTTTTTCTAGGGTTTGATTAATATAATCTTGACCCAAATAATCAATCAGTTGATTGGTGGCAATATTACTACTATGATCGATCATCTCTCCCATTAATTGATTGAGAGAATAGCTGGTTCTGGCTCGAATTGAAGAAGCATCTTCGGTGAAGTTTCCACCATCAACATAGACTTGTTCTTCGAGACTAATATTTTCTTTAGAAACCTTCTCTAAGAGTGCAACAGCAATCGGAACTTTAATCAAACTTGCCGGACTAGCGGGAGGATCTTCACCTCGCAGATGAGCGCAATCTCGGTTAAGATTACAAACACTAATCATCGCGGTTGTTGATAATCGGCTTTCCGTGCGAATATTTTCGAGGAAAGATGCTTGAGCGAGTTGAATATCTTGGATTAAGTCAGTTAAGATCGTCTCATAGTCTTGGATTTTTTGAGACGCTTGATCGGCAATCAATGAAGTTTTAGGGATTTCGTTTAGATTACCGATTGCTTGTTGCCAAAGAACTTTAATTTGTTTTTTGTGAGCGAGAGAATCTGAAGCGTTTGAGTCCTCTTTTGTGGCTTCTGTGGCTAAATGAATGGCTTGTTTCCAGTTGTCATTGGAGCGCTGTTCAATTAAAATTTGCAGTTCTACATCTTTTAACTTTTGAAATAAGATTTTATCTGGATTCGATGCGGGAGATTCAGATAAGAAAGAATTTAAAAAACCCGATTCGGAAGCGTCTTGAACTGGAGTTTCTAATTCCTGAAGAATTTGATCGCGCAGTTCAATTAATTCATCTATTGAACCTGCACCATAAACATCATTGGATGAACCCCACATCGGTAACGTTTGAGTTAACCCCATACAAAAGGCGATCGCCAAACTGCTGATCCCCGTGGTGGCCCAACGAAATAGTCGTGGCATTTAGTTCTCCTTAAACAACCCTCACACAATATCGTTATTAAACCTCACAACCTAGAGTTCTGTAAATGGAGTGCAATCACATTCGCTCAAGTAACGGTTTTCACCCGTGATAGAACCATCCTGTTGTGAGATACTATGAATTAGAGAGAGTCAGCGAAGGCAATTGCGGACTCAATACCTGAGTCTGAGGAAAGTCCGGACTCCCAAAAGACTAAACCTGCTGGATAACGCCCAGTGCGAGTGATCGTGAGGATAGTGCCACAGAAAAATACCGCCTTTTCAGTCAACCGTGAACAGTTCTTTGATCACTGATCATTGAAAACAGAAAAGGTAAGGGTGCAAAGGTGCGGTAAGAGCGCACCAGCAACGTCGAGAGGCGTTGGCTCGGTAAACCCCAGGTGGGAGCAAGGTCGGAGGAACTAAGGTTGGTCTTTTCCCCGTTCCGGTTTAAGAGGTACCGCTTGAGGTGTTTGGTAACAAACATCCCAGATAGATAATTGCCCTCTTGACTGTATACAGTTGAGAAAACAGAATCCGGCTTA
>CAZNCM010000094.1:7436-10071 GCA_964571155.1 uncultured Lyngbya sp.
AAATCGGCTATCCAAACCGCCAACGCCAGTTACAGAAGCTGGTTGAACGTTTGGGACTGTCGGAACAAGACGCCATTCAGTGGCATTTGTTAGATTTGGCCCTAACGCATCCTTCGATCTCAATGGAAGCGAACTATGAGCAGTTAGAATTTGTGGGAGATGCTGTTGTACGACTGGCGGCTTCTGAATTTTTGTGGGAAACTTATCCCCAGCAACCAGTCGGAGAGTTTAGTGCAATTCGCTCAGTGTTAGTTAGCGATCGGTTTTTGGCAGAAATTGCTGAAAGTTATGGCATGGGTCGATATTTGCTGATTGGCGGGAGTGCGGCGCAAGATCGTATGGGTGAACAGTCTCGTCTCGCTGACTGTTTGGAAGCAATATTGGCGGCTTTTTATTTGAGTACCCACAATTTACAACTGATCCATCCTTGGCTGGAACCTCACTTCCGACAGGGGGCGACCCAAATTTTACGCGATCCGGCTCGTCAAAACTACAAAGCGGCATTGCAAGAGTGGACGCAAAGTCATTATAAAGTTTTACCAGAATATACCGTGACTGAAAGTGGGCCGATGGGCGATGAGGAGCGGTACACGGCGCAAGTTTGGTTTCAAGGTAAATCGGTGGGTGAAGGTCGCGGACGTTCAATTAAAGCAGCGGAACAGGTGGCGGCTCAAGAAGCGTATACGGCTTTGGTGATTTCTCCGAAGAACCAAAATTCAGATTAATTTGAGGGTTGTATTGTGATCACAAATCCAATCAAGATTGCTATTTTTGGAGCGGGTCGTTGGGGAACGCATCTGATTCGCAATTTTAATCAGCATCCTCACGCGGAACTGATCGCGATCGCCGATCCTCATTTTCAACGACTGCAAACGGTGAAGGAACGTTTGAGGTTAGATAATCGGGTAAAGTTGGAGACGGATTGGTTAAAGGTGATTCATGGTTATGACCTGGATGCGGTTGTGATTGCAACTCCCGCCTCAACCCACTACACTTTGATTTCTGAGGCTCTAGAGCGGGGTTATCATGTTTTTGCTGAAAAACCTCTCACGCTCAAACTCTCGGAGTCTGAAAGCCTTTGTAGCCTGGCTAAACAGCATAATCGTCAACTGTTTATTGATCATACCTATTTGTTTCATCCTGCGGTTGCTCAAGGTCAAGCGGTGATTGAACAAGGACGTTTAGGACAATTGCGGTATGGGTATGCAACGCGAACTCACCTCGAACCTGTACGACAGGATGTAGATGTGTTGTGGGATTTAGCGATTCACGATCTGGGAATTTTTAGCACTTGGTTAGGACAAAAAGCAGTTGAGGTACAAGCGACAGGGACGGTTTGGCTACAACCGGATCGAAGTTTTGATCTCAATAGTCCGAGTTTTCCGATCTCTAATCGGATTTCGGGGTTGTCTGATTTGGTGATGGCGACGATTCGATATGAGTCGGGTTTTCAAGCTTTTTTACATTTTTGTTGGTTAAATCCGGATAAACAGCGACGTTTAGCGGTGGTCGGGACTGAAGGAACGTTGATTTTTGATGAGATGTTAAAGGATCAACCGTTAACTTTGCAACGGGGATATTTAGAGACAATTAATGAAGGGTGGAAAGCAGCAGGAGTTGAATGTGAAAAGGTGGAGGTTGAACCGAGGGAACCGTTAGCCCAAGTTTGCGATCGCTTTTTAAATTGTGTTCGTCAAAATCAAGTGTGTTCGGTTTCTTCGGGTGAAGTCGGAACGGATTTAGTTCGGGTTCTTTGTGGTTTAAGTGAATCTCTCCAACAAGGTGGAAAACCTATTCAACTTTAGCGTTTAGCAAAATTTATTCATCTTTCAATCGGGCTAACTCCCACAACTGATTGTGTTGAGGAGGAAAGCCAAATACCGCCAGAAACCAATACAAAATCCAAGAATTTTGTTGAGGATGAATAGAAAACTCGGACTCTGCAACTTGCAATAAATAAGATAAATAACTAACTTGATCTTCAAAACACTCTGATTTTAACCCGGCAATTTCTCGCGACCACGCTAACACGGGAACACTTTTTAAGCCTTGTTCTTGCAGAAACTTTTTGGCTTCTCGACGCGCAATTTCTGGAGAAAGTTTTAGAAAATAACACTGTTCTAATAGTGTTCTAAAGGCTTGATGAACTGATTTTTTAGCATGACTATGAAAGAGTAACTTGAGTTCATCTTCCGGTTCAGGTCTTTCTAAAGAGGGGAATTCATACCCACAATGATCGCATTGTTTTTGAGATAATTTGATTACATGACCGCATTCAGGACAAGTTTTAACCGCAGGTTCTCCTCGGTTTTGAGAGAACTCTAATTCGGTTAAAGGTTCATGCTGAATATTTCCGCCCTGATCTAAAATCAAACAATCTGATTTTCCTTGCTGCGGACATAACCTCATTCCTCGACCAATCATTTGAACATAAAGTGCTTTAGATTGAGTCGGTCTAGCGAGGATAATACAACTGACTTCAGGTCGATCAAAACCCGTCGAACAAACTCCGACATTAATCAGGATTTTGACCTCACCTTGGGAAAAAGAATCAAAGATTTTTAATCGTTCTTCATCGGATGTTTTTGCAGTGACTAAAGCTGAAGGATGACCTCGATTTGTAAACTCTTGAAAA
>CAZNCM010000094.1:10081-17336 GCA_964571155.1 uncultured Lyngbya sp.
TACCCCGACTGCATAAACAAGCGTTAAGCGCTGAGGAGACAATCTTTCATAGTTGTCTACAGTTGCCTTAACCACCGCTGGGGCGTTACATCGGAGTTCGAGTTCACCAATTGCAAAGTCTCCTTGTCGAATTTTAACCCCTTTGAGATCTGCCCCGGCAATGCCATAATAAACAGTCGGAACTAAATAACCATTTTCGATTAGACTTGCTGGAGATTGATTGGCAATTTGCACTTCAAAAATATGACCAAAATTTTCTCTTTTGCTGAGTCTCCAAGGACTCGCTGTAAACCCAATTAATAGTGGAGAATAGGTTAATGAATCTGGGGTTTTATTCAAACGCGGAAATCGTTTTTTTGCCCATTTTGACCACATGACTTGATGACATTCATCAATGATCACCAGATCCGGATCAAACCATGTTTCTCGCCGACCTCGTTCGAGGGTTTGTCTCATTGCCACTTGAATTTTCGCTTGTCGATCTTCTTTCCAACCGCCCGCGATCACGCCTGCTTTGAGATCAAATAATGCCAGACTTTTTAAAACTTGTTGAATTAGGGCTTGAAAGGGAACAACAATTAAAACTTTACCGTTTTTTTGAATAGCATCGTAGGCAATAGAAGAAAAGACAATAGTTTTCCCATAAGCACAAGGCGCAACAAATAAGACTCGCTTGTATCCGTTTTGAATGAGTTGATAGAGTTGTTGTTTGTCCTGTTGTTGATAATCTCTCAGTTGGATTAAGGATTGTCTATCCCGTTGAGATGGGACTTGGATTGTTGTCGGCGGGTTTTGCTGTTGAGATCTTTGGGACTTCACTCCGGTTAACAGAGAGTAAGGATTAGACATTCTTGAGCCTGAACTGAGCCTCGTTCAGTGTACGAGATTTATTGCCGTTTGAAAAGGGTTGAGTGTCAATGATAACCTGTTTGAATTGATTTCCCTTTGTGTTTTGGGAGCAGATTGCTATAATAATTGCAGTTTTTTGAAAACAAATCTCGTGAATGATTTATTGAGAGGAATTAATCTCTATCTCATCGGTATGATGGGTGCAGGTAAAACGACGGTCGGAAAGTTGTTAGCAAAACAGTTTAATTATCGCTTTATCGATACGGATGAGGTGATTACTCAAGTCGCGGGTCAGTCTATTAACCAAATTTTTGCAGAACAAGGCGAGGAAGCCTTTAGAACGTTAGAATCTCAGGTATTATCAGGATTATGCGCTCATCAACGTTTGATCGTGGCGACAGGAGGAGGTATTATTCTCCAACGGGCGAACTGGGGTTATCTCCGTCATGGTTTAATTGTGTGGTTGGATGTGTCTCCAGAAGACCTTTATCAACGGTTAAAAGAAGATACTACCCGACCTCTACTCCAACATGATAATCCTTTGGGTCGATTGCAAGAATTGCTCAAACAGCGAGAATCTCTTTACGCTGAAGCAGATGTGAAAGTGACGATTACTCAACAGGATACCCCAGAACAGGTGGTGGATCATATTCTCGAAAAAATTCCGACTGCTTTGAAAACAGAATCTCCAAAACCCCCTCAATATAATCTAAATCCCAATGACTTATCGTAATCCTACTCCGACTGTTGATATTATTATTGAATTGAGCGATAAACCCGAACGACCAATTGTTTTGATTGAACGTCGTAACCCGCCCTATGGTTGGGCAATTCCAGGCGGTTTTGTTGATTATGGAGAATCGGTTGAAGCTGCGGCGAAACGAGAGGCTCAAGAAGAAACGGGTTTAGAGGTGACATTAATTGAACAATTTTATGTTTATTCTGACCCGAATCGTGACCCACGTCAACATACTTTATCGATTGTGTTTTTAGCAACTGCAAAAGGAGAACCTGTCGCCGCCGATGATGCTAAAAATTTAGAGATTTTTGAACCGTGGCGTATTCCAACTAATCTTTGTTTTGATCATGATCGGATTTTAGAAGATTATTTACGTTATCGTCATTTTTCTCTCAGACCCCGACTTTAACTGCGATCAACTATTCCCGCTGATTCTGCAATTATTGATATTGCCAATTTTCTTGAAATAATGTGGTTAAAGCATCTACCGTTAAAGGTCTAGCAATTAAGTAACCTTGAGCAAAGGGACATCCGATGTTTTTTAAGTATTCAAATTGTGTTCGGGTTTCAATGCCTTCGGCAATCACTTCTAGCTTTAACTTCGTTGCCAAAGTCATAATAATGTCTATAATTTCGTTATTTTCTCCCTGTTCTCCAATACAATTAACAAAAGATTGGTCAATTTTGAGAGTATTTAACGGCAATCGTTGTAAATAACTCAGAGAAGAATAACCCGTGCCAAAATCATCTATACTGAGTTGAATAGAATGAGATCGAATACTAGAGAGGAGTGTAATAATATTTTCGATATCATCTAATAACATACTTTCAGTCAGTTCTAAAGTCAAACAATGGGCTGGAAAATCTATCTCCGTTAACACTTGATCAATTTGTTCAACTAAAGTGGGTTCTCGGAGTTGTCGCGCTGAAAGATTGACACTGATTTTTAAATTTTGAGTATTTGGAAAGTGTTGATACCAAGTTTTTATCTGAGAACAAGCCGTTTTTAACACCCACATTCCCATCGGAACAATCAGTCCAGTTTCTTCAGCCACGGGAATAAAATCAGACGGAGGAATTAACCCATTTTGAGGATGTTGCCAACGAATTAAAGCCTCCATCCCCGTAATTTTTCCAGTTTCTACAGAAATAATGGGCTGATAATATAAAATAAAATCTTTTTGGTCTAAAGCTTGACGTAAATCATTTTCTAAGTGTAAACGTTTGAGAGCTTGTAGATACATAGAAAAGTCAAAAATTTCATAGCGTTCTCCTCCTTTTGCTTTCGCTCGATACATGGCTGCATCCGCATCCCGCAACAAGTCAATTGCTTGGTGATAATCACTCGAACCATACACAATCCCAATACTCGGTGTAATAAACACTTCTTGTTGATTTAATATAAATGGAGATTGGAGTTGTGTGATAATACGTTTAGCAATTTGAATGCCTTCATTAATATTGTCAATTTCTTCGAGTAATATCACAAATTCATCACCGCCAAGCCGAGCAGCGAGATCAACTTTGCGAATTAATCCCTGTAAGGTATTGGCAACCGAGATCAGCAATTCATCTCCAACTAAATGACCCAGACTATCATTAATCACTTTAAACCGATCAAGATCTAAAAATAAAATCGCAAACCGAAAGTCTTGATAACGTTTTAAACGCTCAAGAGCCAGTTCAATCCGATCAATCAGTAGATGACGATTGGGTAATCCCGTCAAAGAGTCATGTAGAGCATCATATCTGAGTTGTTGTTCGACTTGGACTCGATCCGTCACATCCCGAGAAGTGGTTTGTAGACGAACGATTTGACCCGTATCATCTAAAATGGGTGTAGTTAGGGTTTCTAGCCAGATATAGTCTCCTGATTTTTTTCGCATCCGATAAGTCATGGGGATGGGTTGACCGCTCAAAGCCGCCAGATGAGACGTTTGGAGAATGCGATCGCGATCTTCGGGATGAAAAAAGGTATAAGGATCTTCTCCAATCAGTTCTTTGTGGTCATAGCCGAGTAAGAACTGACAAGAAGGACTAACATAAAGATATTGACCTTCGGGGTTGTGAATACAAACCAGATCGCTCATATTTTCTGCGAGTAACCGATACCGTTCTTCACTCTCGCGCAGTGCGGCTTCGGCTTGTTTGCATTCGCGAAGCGCGGCTTGCCGTTCGCTGATATCGAGAATTAAACCATCCCAAATCAGATCTCCGTTGGGTTGTTTTTCGGGTTTGGCAACGGTTTGCAGCCATTTAACTTGACCGGAGGGTGTGATAATTCGCCATTCGTCGGACCAGGGTTGTAGAGTTTGAGCCGATACCCGCAGGGACTCTCGCATTCCAGGTAAATCTTCGGGATGGATGAGTTTCCACAGAACATTAACATCCTGTTCGATGTCGTGGGGTTCAAATTCCCACACCGTTCGGCTACCGGGACTCACATAAGTGACAGCATCCGATCCATCAGGATGCAAGACGTAGCGATAGATCACTCCGGGAAGATTGGCGGCTAAATTTTGCAGGCGCTTTTCAACTTGTTTGAGGGCCGTCACCTCTATAATCATTGTGTCCCAAATAACATCACCATTGGTTTGTTGTTCCGGTTTACCTACGGCTTGTAGCCATTTTTGACAACCGGAGGGCGTGGTAATTCGCCATTCATAAAACCAAGGTTCTAAGGTCTGAGCCGATACTAAGACTGATTGTTGCATACCGGGTAAATCGTCGGGATGTATGACCTTCCAGAGCATTTCGGCATTGTGTTCAACTTCGCTGGCTTCAATTTCCCAGAGTTCATAACAACCGGGATTCATATCAATAACGGCATCAGAACCATCGGGATGCAAAATATAGCGAAAAATTGCTCCGGGGATATTGGCGGCTAGATTTTGAAAACGAGTTTCGGCTTGTTTGAGGGCGGTAATATTAGTTGTTGTTCCGATGATTTGAACGAGGCGCCCGGTTTCGTTTTTTAAGGGTGCTAAACTTGTCAGCCACCAAAAATCTTGTCCCTGAAAGGGAACCAATTCTTCGTAGCTGATTATGCTTTCTGTTTCTACACAACGGCGATAGTTTTGTTCAACTGCTTGGGCAATTTCTGGCGAAAGAATTTGGGCGGGTGTTTTTCCTTTTATTTCTTCAGTTGAAATTCCGATTACTTGCTCATGGTTTGGGTTAAGCCCAACATATTTAAACGTTCCATTTTCTAATACATCAATAATAAAAATTCCATACTGAACATGATCATAAATGCTCTGTAAAAACTGTTCGTTTTCTTTTAAAGCAATTTGTGACTGTTTACGTTCAGTAACATCTCGAAAGTACACAGAGAGTCCATCTTCGTCCGGATAGGCATGAACTTCATACCAATAATTGAAGGGAGGATAAAAGGCTTCAAAGTGAACTGGGGTATCTGTGTTTAAAGCTTGATGATATTTGTGATAAAATATACTGTCTACAGCTTCAGGATAGGCTTCCCAGAGATTTTTACCGATTAATTCTTCGTTTTTTTTACCGATTAATGGCCCGGCTTGAGAGTTTAAGTAGGTTATATTCCACTGACAGTCTACTGCAAAAAAACCATCATTAATTCGCTCTAAAATTTTCTCGATCTGGGCTTTTTCAGGCTGTTCGCGTGTGAGTAACTTTTCTCGTTTAAGTTCGGCTTGCTTACGTTCTGTAATGTGAGTATTGGCAATGACACATTGACTCACGTGTTGCTGAGAGTCAAACAAGGGATAAAGACGGGAAATCGCAAAATGTTGGGTTTGATCTGCGCCTCGATAAGTAATTTCAACGCCACTAAATGACTTTTTTTCTTGAAAAACTTGGGTGAGAAGTGATTCAAGAGAAGATAAACTTTCATCTGCTAATAGGATTTTCCAAGACTGACCAATAATTTCTTGATGATAATGATAGTTTTGCTGACAAGCAACATTCCAGATTTTTATTTGACCTTGTTTATTGACTGAAAAGATTGGATTAGGAGAATTTTCGACAGTCTGACGATAGTCTTCAATTTCGGGTTTAATTGGGCGATCATCGCTCTGAAAATTAGACCTTTTTATTTTATAGATAAAGTATACTATGATGATTAGAAGTAAGGAAGTTGCTAAATAAGTTAAAGAATTAAAGAAACTTAAACTTGAGACAAAATGAACGGGTAAAAAATAATATTTTTTAGAAAACCAGTAATACATGGGTAACTTTCCTATGGATTCTTAGCTTTTTCTTTAACTTTAGCATTTTTTATAAAAAAATATCAAATGATGATGACAATTGTTTGATCTGGAAAACTTACTCTTAAACCTTAAACAGAATCGGGCATCGGTAACGTGCGAACTTTAAGATCTTTGTAAAATTCTTCTTGAGTTAATTCGACTTTAGATTGAGCTGATAACAACAACAATGCCCAAAAGACTCCGACTCGTTCATTGCGAGGTTGATGACCTAAATTGGCTTGATCATTATTGTTATCATTATCTTCGGAAGATAACTCAGGCGATAAAGCTTCAGGGGCAGTCGCATCAGACCATAAGACTAAAAGCTGTTCTAAATCTAACCATTCTGAACTCAAATCTGACCATTGATTACTAAGTAACTGTTCGAGTTTAGTTGCAGTTTCAGTTAAATTTTCTTGGTGAGCGAGTTCAGCGATCGCTTTAGCAGCTTGTGCTTTGGCTTGAGAACTGGTGCGGCGACGTTTTGGACGTGCTTTTTGTTCAGCAATCGCAGTTGCCATTAATTGTAACTGATCAATCAATTCTTGCAACGTCACTCGGCGTTTTTGTGGCACTTTTCCCACCGTTCGTCGTCGAATTTGACGTTCTAGATTTTGGGGACGTTGCAGCCCATTTAACCCATTTTCAGCATCGACAAATTCTTCTTCTGCAATGATTTCTCCATCTCCTTCTAAGGGATCAACTGACATTAAACTGTCAGCTTTCAATAAAACCAATATTGAAGCATACAAAAAAGCTTGACCCGATTGAGACAATTCAGTAAAATTTTGACCGGGAGAAGAATTGTGTTGAGGCGTGAGTTGACTCAAGTAGCGATCAATCACTTCAATCACTTGTACATCCCAGGGATCAATTTCTCCTCGTTTTGCCAAGTCAATTAACAGGGCAATTCCTTCAGAGAGTTTATTTAAAGCGTCTTGCGGTGTTTCGACAATCATTGAATTTATAAGCGTTAAATGTAGCGAATTTGTACAGTTACCCATTGGGTTGGGATCATTGATCAATGATCTGTGTAAATCAAGTCACCCGGAGTAAAATGTGTGCGTCTGAGATTCTTCGCTTCTCTCAACATGACAATCATTCTGTAAACTGAACTTCTGGCTTTTGACTTTTGCAATGATTCACTTGACGACTGATAACAATTAACGATATTGTAATCAACTATAGGCATTTGGTGAAAGTTTATCCATTTTGTCACGCTGAAAAAATCAACCGCCTCAATATTCTGATAGTAGTCTCTAACCTTGACAGACGATTTTGATTCCGAGTTGAATTCACCTGCTAGACCGATGTCAACCCTTAATCCGGTATCGGTTTCATTGACCTCGAAAGGAAATGACTCTCCAGTGATTTTAGCTTCTAGAGAAGCCGCGTTGCAGAAAATTCGGGACGGTTTGCGTCCTGGACAACAACAAATGGCAGA
>CAZNCM010000094.1:17348-17683 GCA_964571155.1 uncultured Lyngbya sp.
CTGGGAAGGTGGATCTTTAGCGGTGTCGGCAGTTCCTGGGGCGGGAAAGTCTACCGGAATGGCATCAGCCGCAGCCATTGCAATTGCCCGTTATGGTTTGAATACTCGTCGTCAGTTAGTGGTGGTGACGTTTACTCGGGCAGCAGCGGCAAATATTCGGTCTAAAATTAATGAACAACTGAAAAAGTTGGGTTTACCGATGGGCGGTTTTTTGGTCTATACGTTACACGCCCTGGCTTTGAATATCGCCCGCCAACACCCAGAATTATCGGGTTTAGATTTAGAAAACTCCACGCTAATTTTACCGACACCGAGTAATCGTTTAACCCGAACTT
>CAZNCM010000095.1:0-2051 GCA_964571155.1 uncultured Lyngbya sp.
GAACCGACTCCCGAACCGACTCCCGAACCGACTCCCGGACAAAGCCAAAGTTATGCAAACGCTGAACAAGGTATCTTTGCCAATCTTGAAGAAGGCGTGGGTTTTGTTCCAGACAAAGCTCTCGATAAACCCTTAAAAGTCATGCCTTTAGGTGACTCTATTACCCAAGGAGTTGACGGAGGAGATGGAAAACCCGGAGTCACACCTGAAGCCGAACAAGGAGGGTATCGAACCTTACTGTGGAACAAGCTGCAAAATTTGGGTGTAGACGTTGACTTTGTGGGTTCTAAATCCAACGGGCCGGCTGAACTCGGAGATGAAACCAACCACCAAGGACATCCCGGCTGGCGAGCTCTCGATTTATTAAGGGGAGCTAACCGAGATGGCTACACCGAAGATACCAGCGGGGTAAATGTTTGGCTGCCGGAATACCAACCCGATGCAATTTTACTGATGATTGGAACCAATAGTGCCAGCAACAGAGAAGATAATGCTTCCAATATGTTCAGTAAGACTGATAGGTTACTGAAGCGGATTAATGACTTGACTGACAATGACCCCACCTACAATAACGGTGAAGGTGCCGAACTGGTTCTGGCAACCATTCCTCCGGCTGACCCCGAGCGACAAGGCGAGGTTCGTCCTCAAAACATTCAGGCATACAATCAACTGATTCGGGAAAATGTTGTGGGTCATCCCAGTTATAACCCTGAAAACACGTTGTCGGATCTCGAAGTTGATGGTTTGGTCGATATTGAAAGCATCTTAACCCTGGACGACTTGGCAGACCCAACAACGGGCGATAACGGCCTGCACCCCTCTCAAGCGGGTTACGATAAGATGGCGAAACTTTGGTTTGAAGGGTTGCTAGATTCTCAAGGTAGCCGCGATGACCTCAGCCAAATCAATGATCTCATCGGATCAAACTTTGATGATGTTCTGACTGGAAACGCCACTAACAACCGCATTCAGGGCGGTAATGGTGACGATGAACTCACAGGTAAAGGTGGCGGAGATACTTTCGTTTACCAGCAACCCACAGAAGGTCGTGACATCATTACAGACTTTGATGCAACAGAAGGCGACCAGTTCGAGATTTCTGCATCGGGCTTTGGCGGTGGCTTAACGGTGGGAACCCTCGCCTCAAATCAGTTTGTTTTAGGAACTTTAGCAACCGATAGTGACGATCGCTTTTTGTATGATACAGCAAGTGGCAATTTATTCTTTGATGTGGATGGTATCGGTTCTCAGACTTCTACGTTGTTAGCCACTCTTGATGGAAACCCCACTCTCAGCGCGAACGAATTCTCTATTGTTGGCTAATTCATTTAATATCGCCAAAATTTCAACACTGGGAATCTAACTAAAATCCAAAAATAAGTCGGGAGTAATCGCTCATTCCCGACTTTCTTTTATGTTAATGAATTACACCTTTAACACCGTTGCAATACCACAACTGAACGTTCAGTAACAGGCACAGGTTTATCTTCTGTATAAAAAACCCAATCAGTGACAAAAGTCGGCTCTTTCGTATCAATCACAACACGCCATTTGCGATCGCGTACACCTTCGGGTAAATCAAACTCAATCATCTCGTAGTGAGCATTAAAAAAGAGAATAAAACTCTCATCCATCACCCGCTCACCTTTATAGCCAACTTCAGGAATTTCTTGCCCATTGAGAAAAACAGCGATCGCTTTTGCAAACCCCATACTCCACTGTTCTTCGGTCATTTGACCGCCATCGGGATTATACCAACCAATATCACTCACCGCTGATCCATGAATAGCCTGTCCTTGAAACCAACGGCGGCGACGAAACACGGGATGACGACGACGGAAATGAATCAATTGACGGGCAAAATCCAATAAATCTGCATTACTGTTTTGCAAATTCCAATCCAACCAAGATAATTCATTATCCTGACAATAGGCATTATTATTTCCATCTTGAGTGCGTCCCAATTCATCGCCACTGACTAACATCGGCACCCCTTGAGATAACATCAATGTTACTAAGAAATTCCGACGCTGACGATTGCGTAAAGCCAA
>CAZNCM010000095.1:2061-17682 GCA_964571155.1 uncultured Lyngbya sp.
ATCGGGGTCATCGGTTTCGCCTTCTTCCCCACAATTCCAAGAACGATTATGACTTTCCCCATCCCGGTTTTCCTCACCATTGGCTTCGTTATGTTTTTCGTTATAACTGACCAAATCATTTAAGGTAAACCCATCGTGAGCGGTGATAAAGTTAATACTAGCGTGAGGTTGACGGCCGTTATCTTCATATAAGTCCGAACTTCCGGTAAACCGATAGGCAAATTCAGCCAACAAACTATCTTCACCTCGCCAAAAATCGCGGACGGTATCCCGATATTGTCCATTCCATTCTGACCACAATAACGGGAATTTTCCAACCTGATAACCGCCTTCTCCCACATCCCAAGGTTCAGCAATTAGTTTTACATTCGATAACACTGGATCTTGGTGAATAATATTAAAAAATGCCGCCAAACTATTGACTTCATACAATTCTCGCGCCAACGCCGAAGCCAAGTCAAACCGGAAACCATCAACGTGCATTTCCTCCACCCAATAGCGTAAGCTATCCATAATTAGCCTCAACACTTGCGGGTGACAAACATTGAGAGAGTTTCCACATCCGGTAAAATCCATGTAGTAGCGGGGATCATCTTCAACCAAACGATAATAAACCGCATTATCAATCCCTCGTAATGATAACGTCGGCCCCATGTGGTTGCCTTCTCCGGTATGGTTATAAACCACATCTAAAATGACTTCAATTCCCCCGGCGTGCAGTGCTTTCACCATTTCTTTGAATTCTTGCACTTGCTGTCCGGGAGTTTGATCGGCACTGTAGGTTTGATGGGGGGCAAGATAAGCAATCGAATCATAACCCCAATAATTTTTCAAGCCATGTTCTAGCAAATGTCCGGGTTGAGAGAGAAAATGATGCACAGGCATTAACTCAACTGCGGTAACGCCTAAAGACTGGAGATAGGCAATGGCAGCCGGATGTCCAAGTCCTGCATAGGTTCCTTGAAGTTCGGGGGGAATGTCAGGATGCAGTTGGGTAAATCCCTTGATGTGCATCTCATATATGATACTTTCATGTTCGGGAATGCGAAGCAGTTGGTCGTTTTCCCAATCGAAAGTTTCATCAATGACAACGGCTTTGGGAACCAGATGAGCGTCATCAAGTTCAGAAAAGGATAAGTCTTGCTCTTCGCCATCCCAAAGGTAGCCAAAGATTTCTTCTCCGTACTGAATTTCACTGTCTAAGGCTTTGGCATAAGGGTCAATGAGGAGTTTATTGGGATTGAAACGATGACCTTCTGCGGGTGAATAGGGGCCGTGTACGCGAAACCCATAGCGTTGACCGGGGCCGATGCCAGGGAGGTATCCATGCCAGATGAAGTTATTGACTTCGGTTAGCCACAGTCGAGTTTCGTGATCCTCACTATCAAATAAACAGAGTTCAACGGCGGTTGCATTTTCGCTATAGAGTGCAAAGTTTGTTCCTTTACCATCCCAGACTGCGCCTAGAGGATAAGGTAATCCTTGCCAGACAGGTAAATACATAGAAACATATCCTACTATTACAATTTGGGGTCAGGACAGCTCAAAAGCCAGACGAACTAAGAGTCAACAGCTTTGAGAGACTGTCGCGGCTGAGTTAGGTTTCAGCATGACCTTAGTATTAAAACAATATTAACGAAACAAAGTCCGGTCAGATGGTTAGTTATGAGATTTCTATCCATTGATGATCTACTTTGGCGATCGCTCCTCCTGGAAACGGATCGGTTTGTGAGCGATTTGGGGCTGAGATTAATGCAGTGAGTTTCTCAATCTGTTCAAAACTTGGTGATGTTGGAAGAATTTGTTGCAGCCAACGACGCATGACTCGACGTTGCAACGCCAGCGGAGTTTGACGTAATATCAGGCGATTGATTTTTAAACCTGTAGATTCGGGTTCGGTTGAGACAGCTTGTTGATAGAGTTGTTCGGTTGCTTGTTCTAAGTAGTCTACTTCGGCTTGTAATAATTCTGCGGTTTGGGCTAAAGCTTGTTCGGTTTGCGGGTTAAAATGAGTTTGCAGGTAGGGAATTAATTCTGTGCGAATGCGGTTGCGAGCATAACTGAGATCTGCGTTGGTGCTGTCTTCCCAAATTTTTAACTGTTGATCTTGACAAAATTGACCCGTTTGCGATCGCAGAATTTCTAACATTGGTCGCACTAACCCAATATTATGATTAGTATTATTTACATTCGCTGCAATATCTAGAGGGCGTTTCCACGTTAAAGCTTGTAACCCATCGGAGCCACTTCCTCGAATTAAATTGTATAGTAATGTTTCAGCGCGATCGCTCTTGGTATGACCGGTGACAACATAATCATAATTGTGAGTCAGAGCGATTTGAGCAAAGACTTGATAACGCCACTGACGAGCATCGGCTTCACTTTTTGGAATATATGAAGCCGTTTGACGGTAAAATGACAGTTGCCAAGAGTGAGCCAGTTGTTCGATATAGTCAGCATTAGCAGTAGAGTCAGAACGCCAACGATGATCGCAATGGGCAATTGCCAAGTCCCAACCCCATTTCGGCTGTAAGTCTAGGAGGAGTTTGATTAAACAGAGCGAGTCTTGTCCACCGGATACCGCCACCAAAAGCCGTTGCTGTAAAGGTAAAAGTTGACGCACTTTTAAAATTCGATGCAGTTGAGCATGGAGGGGTGTCCAGGAAGCAGAATTCATCATTGAATTGAGTAACAACTCTTGAAATTGAGGAAAAAGTCGGCGCAAAATCTTTGACAGAGACAAGAGTCGCCGATAGTGGAGACAAAAATTACCAATTCTGGCTCAATTCTGGTTTGCTCTTTCCTGATTTTAAATTAAAATGTCAACGCTCTATACAGAAATTGAAATTAATGCGTCTAAACAGGATGTTTGGCGGATACTTTATCACAAAGAAGAGTGGCGGAACTGGAATAGTTTTTTATTTGACCGTGATTCTAGTTTACCGTTTCAGACGAATCAAATGGTGCGGCTATCGGTGTGGCGCAGTCCTGCTGACCAAGATACAGAGTTTCAAGCGATTGTTAAAGTGGTACAACCGGAAGTATGCTTAAGTTGGGTTTCTGAAATTCCCGGTTTTCGGGGAGAATATTGGTTTGAGTTGCAAGACATTGGAGTTGATCGGACAAAATATATTCACCGAGAAGAATTTTCGGGATGGTTATCGCGGATCTTTTTACCGTTTATTCGTGAAGATGAGAAGCGGGGAATGGAACGGATGGCGAGAGAGTTGAAACGATACCTAGAAAAGTTTTAAGTTATGTAAAGTTGGGTTGAAATAGAGATTGACTGTTTTGAGATCACAGTTAATGACTGACTTTCGACAAAATAATCCGATGATTACCAACCTCTGTTTTGATGTCAGTATCTGAGAAAAATACAGGTTAGGAGTCTCTTTATGGGTGACTCAGATCGAAAAATTGCGTAGAGTTACGGATGAACAAACGACGCTAAAATACATTACCTTTACCGAAGCTTTACATAAATCCCTACAATTTTCTCTAAGGTTTTACAGAACTACCCTTACTTTTTCGGAGTAGAGAGGATACGATTAAATCTAGCAAGGGCTAAGACATGATTATTCAAAACAAGGGTGTTTTTTACTGGAATTTTCACTTCTCACACTTGACTCAATAGTATTATTGATTGACACCTCAAGCTTAATCTCTTGGTGAAGTAACGGTTGAGATAGATTCCACAAAAGCCCAAGAAGTCGGATTAGTTCGGCTGAATTTATTCTGCAATAAAAACATATTTTAGAGGGATAATAATGGTACTCACTCGCGACATTAACTCAAATCAAACCAGCGTTGTTAAGCATCAGATAAAAAGGTTTCGTCAAAATCACAACCCAAATGAAAATGATTCTCATGGTTTAAATATCTTATTTTTAGCACCTCATCCTTTTTATCAAGATCGAGGAACCCCCATTGATGATTGTTTATTCTTAAGAGTTTTATCAGAAAACAACTATAAAGTGGATGTTATCGCTTTTCCAGAAGGACGAGATATTGAACTCGACAATGTGACGATTCACAGAACGCTAAAAGTTCCTTTTGTTGAAGGTGTACGTCCCGGATTTTCGTGGAAGAAATTAGTCTACGACATCTTAATGGTTTTTAAGGTGATGCAGATGGTGTCAACCCGCAAATATCACCTAATTCAAGCCGTTGAAGAATCAGTTTTTATCGCCTTATTGATGAAGGTCATGTTAGGAATTCCCTATGTTTATGACATGGATTCTTCTATCGCCCAACAAATGGTCGAACAAATGCCTTGGCTAAAACCCTTAGCTGGAGTATTTAACTGGTTTGAGAAAATCGCCGTTAAAAATGCGAAATCAGTGCTTCCCGTTTGTCATGCAATTGCCGACGATATCGCTGATTACAAACCCGAGAATATTACTATACTTCCCGATATCTCACTGTTAGAAGACTCCACTGATGAAGTCAACGAAGACATCCGCAAAGACCTGGGTATCCAAAATCAAGTTTTAATGTATGTGGGGAACTTAGAAGGATATCAAGGGATTGACTTGTTACTCGAAAGTTTTGCGCTCACCTTAAAATCCACTGATCAAATAGACTTAGTAATTATTGGTGGAGATGAAGCGGGAATTGAAAAATATCAAGCCAAATCTACTCAACTCGGGATTAAGCATAAAGTTCATTTTCTCGGTCAACGACCCGCTCAACACCTGAGTGCTTATCTCTCCCAAGCAGACATATTAGTCTCTCCTCGGACAAAGGGTATCAATACCCCGATGAAAGTTTACTCCTACTTAGATAGTGGTAAAGCCTTACTCGCCACTGACTTGTTAACGCACACCCAAGTTTTAACACCCGAAATCTCCAAGCTGGCTCAACCTGTACCCGAAGACTTTTCTCAGGCTATGATTGAGCTAATCAATAATCCTAGCTTGTGTTCACAACTCGGAAACGCTGGACAAAAAATGATTCAAGAGAAACACAGTTACAGTGCTTTTAGCAAAACAGTTAACGGTCTCTATCGTTGGTTACAGCGTGAAATCTTTCCGACTCAAGTCCAAGCTGGATTAGAATAAACAATCCATAAACAGTGATGAAAAGAAACCTTGCGACCTTAACCCGAAACATCTACGATATCCTAATTATTGGTGGTGGAATTTATGGAGCAAGTGTTGCTTGGGAAGCGAGTTCACGGGGTTTAAGCGTTGCTTTAGTCGAACAATCAGATTTTGGGGGTGCGACCTCAGCAAACAGTTTAAAGACCATTCATGGGGGATTGCGATACCTACAAACTGCGGATTTGAAACGGATGCGAGAGTCCATTTCTGAACGCACAACTTTAATGGGAATCGCTCCCCATTTGGTTCATCCCCTCCCGGTTTTAATTCCCACCTATGGACATACGACGAAGGGAAAAGAAGCGCTTTCTATCGCCCTCAAACTCAATGATTTAGTGAGCTTTGATCGCAATCGACTCCCAGACAAACAAAAACATCTTCCCAAAGGTCGGGTTATTTCTAAAACCGAATGTCAACAATTAATTCCCGGTTTAACGATAGCAGGACTAACCGGAGGAGCAATTTTTCACGATGCTCAAGTCTACAATTCTGAACGACTCACTCTGGCTTTTCTACATTCGGCTGTGGAAGCAGGCGCAGAGGTTGCCAACTATACAAAAGTTACCGGATTTTTACAACAGCAAAATCGGATTACTGGCGTCATAGCGACAGATGTTTTAACTGGGAATTCCTTAGAGATTCAGGCTAAAACTGTTATCAATACCAGTGGGCCTTGGGTCAATCATGTTTTAGGTTTAGTCAAACCTCAACCTCCTCAACATCAAATGCGTCTGGCGCAAGCGATGAATCTGATTACTCGTCCTCTGTTTAATCATTATGCAGTCGGTTTACCCGGTGATGGACGCTTTTGGTTTGTCTCTCCCTGGCGAGGAAAATCGATGATTGGGACTTGGCAAGGAATCGAGTCTCAAAACCCTGATCAGTTTCAAATTTCAGAAGAATCTATTCAAGGGTTTATCAATCAAATTAATCAAGCTTATCCCCCTGCTCAACTGACCCGAGAAGATGTCTTATTTGTACATCAAGGTCAACTTCCTTGCAAAGAAATCGACCCGAAAACAGGCGAACCTGTGATGCTTAAACAGTATCAAATTCGTGATTTTGCCGCAGAAGGACTTCCCGGATTAATCTCTGTGGTGGGAGTGAAATATACAACCGCTCGCGATGTCGCTCAAAAAACCCTCGACCAAGTGTTTAAATCTTGGGGACAAAAATCACCTCCGTCTGTATCCGCAAAAACACCGCTTTATGGAGGACAAATCTCAGACTTTTCTGCTTTCTTACAACAGGAAATGATTGCTAAAGAATCAGAGGGATTTGCAGCGGAGACAATTCGCAGCTTAGTCTACAATTACGGATCTGTTTATCAAGATGTGTTAGGCTATCTGAAGAAATTATCTCAACCTAGTTCATCGGATGATGCGGTTCTCAAGGCGCAAGTCTTGTATGCTGTTAATGATGAAATGGCACAGACGCTCAGTGATGTTGTGTTTCGGCGAACAGAACTGGGGAGTGCAGGTGAATTAGACGAGAATTCTGTACAGTTATGTGCGGAAATAATGGGTGATCTCTTGAGTTGGAGTTCGACTAAAATACAGCAAGAACTGCAACAAGTAAGAAATATTAGGGAGCATTGTACTCCGATTTTATCGGGTGTTTAAATCTGGAGTTTATAGAACGAAAACCCCACTTGAATTATGTCTTCTCCTATCGCTCACGCTGTTTCTGGATACGTTTTATCTGAGATATTTCCCTTAAAATCGCGCCCTTTAAATCAAAGAAAGCGTTATCATTGGGAAAGTTTTGCAGCCGTTTTTATTGCGATTGCGGCTGACTTTGATTTTATTCCGCAATTGCTGACGGGAGAACAATTTCATCGAGGGTTAACTCATACTCTAATTTTTGCAGTGGGTTTGAGTTTGATTGTCGGATTACTCGGAAGTAGGTTGAAGAAGTTCTCGGCTCAAAAATTGATGGGGTGGATATTGATCCTCTATGGTTCTCATTTACTCTTGGATATTTTTACCGCAGGTGGGTTAGGTGTACAACTGTTCTCGCCGTTTTCAGAGGTTTATATTCAATCTTCTTTACCCCTTTTTCCTCCCGTACATCATTCGAGAGGATTATTTGATCTTAGCCATTTAATTTTCGTGGCTTGGGAGTTGGGTTACTCCGCAATCATTCTCACCGGATTATGGTTTTGGAAACAAACCCAATCTCAAAAATTTGTAGAGTAAAATAAAATAGAAGGGTAAAACCTGCGATCGCTAGCTCAACTTGAACATTTTGAATTGTCAGCCCTAATAATGATGACTTCCCTTTTAGCCAAATCGATTGATTCTGCTCATCCTTTAATTCTAGCAGATGCTCATGTTCATATTTATAACTGTTTTTCCCTTGAACAGTTTCTCAATTCAGCCTTTAATAATTTTAAAAAAACAGTTGCTAAACTTCCCCATCAAATTCCGTCCTATTCTCTATTGTTTTTAACAGAAACCAGCGATAATAATTGGTTTAAAACTTTAGTTGAATATGCAGAAAAACAACAAAAAGTTGAAGACTGGAACTTTTATAAAACATCAGAAACAGAATCCATTTACGCTGAAAATTCCCAAAGTCAAGGGATGTATTTAATTGCCGGACGTCAGATTATTACTTCAGAAAACTTAGAAGTTTTAGCCTTAATCACCGATCAAACGTTTTCTGATGGTTCTTCCCTGCAAGACACGATTCAAGCGGTGCGAGAAGCGGGGGGTTTACCGATAGTTCCTTGGGGTTTTGGAAAGTGGCTGGGACGGCGAGGAAAAGTATTAAATAATCTATTAAATTCTGATGATTCCTCTCCTTTATTTCTAGGGGATAATGGCGGACGTCCTATATTTTGGCGACGACCCAGTTATTTCCAACTCGCAGAAGACAAAGGATTAAGAGTTTTACCGGGAAGTGATCCGCTTCCCATTGCATCTGAATCAACTCGACCCGGAAGTTTTGGATTTCAAGTTCGGGGTTCATTTAATAAACAAGAACCCGGAAAAAGTATGAAAGAAGTTTTACTCCGTCCTGAAACTGTATTGCATCCTTATGGATCTTTACAAACTCCTTGGAATTTTATTCGCAATCAAGTCACACTTCGCTATCAAAATCAAGAATAGAGGTGCGAATGTTCACAGAAGCTGAGTCAAATCATGAAAACAGAATCGTGAGTTCTGATTTTCCAGAAACCGCAGATATTGAAACCGCCTCAGAAGGGTATGCTTCGCGATTTTCAGGAGCAGTTGGAACTTGGATGCTGAATGTTCAAACCGAAGTCACCCTACAAATGCTGAAAGACTATCCCCAGGCGACTGTACTGGATGTCGGAGGGGGACACGGACAAATTACAGCTCCTTTGATTGCCAATGGTTATCAAGTCACGGTTTTAGGAAGTTCAGAGGTTTGTCGAGCCAGAATTCAACATTGGCTAAACAGTAATCACTGTTGTTTTCAAGTGGGTAACGTTCTTGATTTACCTTACCCGGATCAGGCTTTTGATGTGGTGATTAGTTATCGTTTTCTCGCTCATGTCACCCAAGATAAAAAATTTTTAAGTGAACTCGCCAGAGTTGCTAAAAAAGCAGTCATTATCGACTATCCAACTGTTCAGAGTGTGAATGCGATTGCTCCCTATTTGTTTCGATTTAAGAAGCAATTGGAAGGAAATACACGTCGATTTATCTGTTATCAAGAAGCTGAAATTAAAGCTTATTTAAAAAGCCTCGGACTCCAAACAGCCGAACGCTATCCACAATTTTTCTTTCCGATGGTTTTACACCGAATGCTAAAGTCACCGAGTTTTTCCTCGACTTTAGAACAATCTGTGCGATCGCTAAAATTAACCCATTTTTTTGGCTCACCTGTGATTGCGAAATTCACCAAAGGTTAGAATTGATTGACAACCTAAATTTTCATCCCATTCATTGAGGTTACAATGGAAGACTCTATCTATCAACTGCCCCCCGGTTCTCGTGCATTGGTCACAGGTGGAACAGGTTTCACCGGGTCGCTATTGCTTCGGAAGCTTGTTCAACAAGGAGTAGAAGTCGTGGCGATTGCTCGTCCGACTTCCAATTTAGAACCCTTTGAAGGACTCGATATTGAATGGCTTCGCGGCGATGTTTTTGATGAAAACTTAATTAACAAAGCTATCCAAGGGGTTAACTATATTTTTCATATGGTTACACCCTTTCGTGACCCCAAACTCAAAGATATTGGGTATTTCAATGTTCATGTGTTGAGTACCCAACTCTTAGCTAAAGCCGCTTTAAAAGAACCGAACTTTAAACGATTTGTTCATGTTTCTACGATTGGCGTTCACGGTCATATTGAAAATCCCCCTGCTGATGAAACTTACCGCATGAAACCCGGTGATATTTATCAAGAAACAAAAGTTGAAGCTGAACTTTGGATTCGCGATTTTGCTCCCAAAGAAGGACTTTCTTTTACCGTTGTCCGACCTGCTGGAATTTACGGCCCAGGTGACAAACGACTGCTGAAAATTTTCCAGATGGTGAATAAGAAATGGGTGCCAGTCATTGGAGATGGGAGCAACCTTTATCACTTCATTCATGTGGATGATTTAACGAACTTTATGATTTGTGCGGCGACTCATCCCAAAGCAGAAGGAGAAGTGTTTATTTGCGGCAGTCCCGAGGCGATGACCTTTGAAAAGATGATTTCAATTATTGGGGATGTTTACGGCGTGAAAGCTCAATTTTTACGTCTTCCTGCTGCTCCCTTATTTGCTTTAGGCTATGTGTTTGAAATTCTTTGTAAACCTTTAGGAATTCAACCCCCAATTTACAGAAGACGAGTGGCATTTTACACCAAAGATCGTTCTTTTAATACCTCAAAAATGCGAAATATTTTGGGTTTTAATACCGCTCATTCTGATATAGAGGGTATCAAAGAAACGGCTAAATGGTATGCAGATAAAGAATGGGTTTCGTTGAAAAAAGCTTAGTTTAAATTCAAAAGAATAGGGAGCAGTCAGATTGATGGTCGCACCAGACGAAAGAATCAAAATATCCAAGGTTGCCTTAACAGAACAACTTAATCAAGAAAAGTCTTCGCTGTTAAAAAAATACCAACAAAAGGCGTTAGGAGATGAGCGTTTTCTTCCTTTTTTACGCTATGAACTGGCGAATTTATTGTTTGGAGATGTTTCGGGAACGTTGGGTTATGCGTTGAGAAAATTAACCTATCCGAGCTTATTTAAACAAGTTGGAAAAGGAGCGATTTTTGGGAAGGGAATTGTTTTGCGTCACCCTGGAAAAATCACTCTTGGCGATCGCGTTGCTATCGATGATTATAGTATGATTGATGGCAGTGGAGCGGGAGAAAAAGGCTTGATTTTAGGGGATGATGTGATGATTTCTAGGAATTGTGTCATTCAAGCTAAAACAGGGCCATTAAAGATTGGAAATCGCGCAGATATTGGTTGTAGTACGATTATTTCTGCAATTTCTGGAATTAGCATCGGTGATTCGGTATTAATCGCTGGAAACTGTTATATTGGCGGTGGACGCTATATTTCTGATCGCTTAGACATTCCGTTAATGGATCAAGGTTTATTTTCCAAAGGAACTGTTGAAATTGGCGATGACGTTTGGTTAGGTGCAGGTGCAACCGTCTTAGATGGTGTTAAAATCGGTAAAGGCTGTATTGTGGGAGCAGGTGCCGTTGTCACAAAGAATTTACCTGATTATTCTGTTGCTGTCGGAGTTCCCGCTAAAGTGGTTCAAAACCGTCAAGATACTGGTCGCAGTTGATACTTTCTGTGCAGAAAATACTGACAGAGAGAGACGGTTAAAATCACCAAATATTCGTTTGGAGTTTGGAGTAAGCTGAGTTGCAGTTTACTTCATTTTTGGCAACCTTTTTACCCGATGTAGAATTGAAGGAGAGCAAATTGTATGGGATCAATTTTAGAAAAAGTTTCCAAAGGGTTTCGAGAAGTTCCCATTGAACTTGAACGTTTTTTAAAGAAAAAATATCCTGCTTTTGTGACGGATGGAAACTTAGATAAACTCCAGGATGAAGTTCCGGTCTTTATGTTTCATACCGTTAACTCAGCAACTTTACAAAGCCAGTTAGAGTTTCTCAAAACCAATGGCTATCGGACGCTGAATTTAGAAACATTTATGGCGTTTATAAAAGGAGAAATTACCCTCACAGAACCTTCAGTTTTGTTGACTTTTGATGATGGCGAAAAAAGTTGGTATGATGTTGCTTATCCCCTCCTCAAACGCTATGGCTTTAATGCAGTGGGTTTTGTTGTTCCTCACTATATTCAGGAAAAACCAAGTTCAGCCACTTCTGGAAAAACCTGGTTATCTTGGTCAGAATTACTCGAACTAGAGCAATCTGGAGTGATGGAAATAGAATCTCATAGCCATTACCATGCTCGGGTTTTCATTGAACCTAAATTGCTGGATTTTTATCATCCTGAGTTTCCAGATTCTTTAGGTTTAGACGTTCCTTGGATTGGAAATAATGGTTCTTATACCAATAAACTACAACTGGGAACTCCCATTTACAGCTATGCACCCAGATTAGAAGGTCATTCTCGTTTTATTGATAATCCTGAAGTCCGAGAAGCTTGTATTACTTGGGTAAAATCTCAAGGAGGAACGACATTTTTTGAGCGTTCCACCTGGAAAAAAGAATTAACCGACTATTATCACACTATTCAAAAAACTTTATCTTCAGGTGAATATGAATCAGAATCAAAAAAACGAGAGCAAATGTTAAGTGATTTAATTCAGTCTAAAACGGTTTTATCCGAACGGTTGAATAAACCGATTCAGCACTTATGTTATCCTTGGGGTATCGGTAGTAATGAAGCGATTACTCTCAGCCAAGAAGTTGGTTATATTAGCAACTTTTGGGTCACTCTAGACGAGCGAAATAGTAATAAACCAGGTGATTCTCCCTTTTATATTCCCCGTCTCAAAGATGACTATCTCTTTCGACTTCCAGGTGTAGGACGGTATCCACTTTGGAAAATTTTCCAGGCGAAGTTACAGCGTCGAGCAAAGACTGTAGAAATCTACTAAACCCTTTTAAAAGTTTAATTCATTCTGACTGGAAACTATTGATAACCCAGTCTGAGAGCCTAGCGACTTTACATCAACTGAATCACATCTTTATCATTAATAATGGATTCAAATAATGAATAACCCTGAGATCAGCACAGAGAAAGTTACTGTTGGAATTATTAATTACAATGGTAAACTTCATTTAGCCGAAACAATTCAATCTATTCAAGCTTTAAATTATCCTGATGTTGAGATTATTATTGCTGATAATTTATCAACAGATGGGAGTCGGGAATGGTTAGAAGAACATTTTCCAGAAGTTCGTTGTCTTTATTTAGACTCTAACCGAGGACCGGCTGGTGCAAGAAATGCCATTTTACAACAGGTTGAGACTAACTATATCCTGTTTCTAGATAATGATATCACCGTTGAAGCTGATACCTTAACTCGTTTGATGCAAGTGATGAAAACTGTACCTCAAACCGCAGTTTGTCATCCAGAAATTTGTGATCCGAATGATGAGTTTGTCTATCATTATAATGGCGGATGGATTCACTATTTAGGAGCTTATATTTCTCGGAAAAATGATGTCGAAGAACGTCCAGAATATGAAATTTTTGATGCGGTTTCGGGTGCTGCTTTATTAGTTGAACGAGAGGCAGCTTTAGCAGTGGGGGGCTTTGATGAAGATTACTTTTTTAACTGGGAAGATGGGGATTTTGTGATCCGATTAACTTTAGCTGGATATCTTTGTGTTAATGTTCCTCACGCGATTGTACACCACAAAGGCAAAGCTCGCGGAACTTCTAAAGCTTATTATATGGTTCGCAACCGTTGGTTTTTCATGCTGAAGCTGTATTCCTGGAAAACTCTAATTTTGATTGCACCCATGCTGTTTGTTTTTGAAATTTCCCAAGCTCTTTTACTTTTGATAAAAGGGAACTGGGGAGATTACTGGAAAGCCAACTTCGAGGTGATTCAAACCCTCTCTAAAACTTTAGAAAAAAGACAAGCTTTTCAAAAACTGAAGTTAAAGCATGATCGGGATTGGTTACGCGCAGACAGTATCTATATTCCCAAAAGTATCATCAAATCAAACTCTCCAACTACAAAATTAAATAATCTAGGAGTCAACTTGCTGAATGCTTACTGGCGAGTTATTTCTCCTCTGTGCTGTTCGTCTGAAGGATTCAAGATTGATGCTCAGATTGCAAAGACTAAGCCTTCTTTTGATTGAGTGTTTAAAATCTTGCGAACTTAGCTATATTTCTAGACTATAGCGGTGGTGAAAGATTTGGGGTCTTATTAACTATAAAATAGCTAAAATTGCCCCAAATTTTTTTATTTTTCCAAAAGTTGTATGTCTACGATCTACAAAAGAGATTCCTGTTATCTAAACAGGAATATTTTATTTTATTGAATCCTAGTCACTAGGATGCAGCAGTATCCAAGAAGTTTCTGTAGCGCATCCGCCAGAGTAAAATGGCTATGCAAGGTAACATGACTGCAAAGCCAATTATTGGGGTTAATCCGTACAATATTAGAGAGGGAATAATCGTAACTATTGAACTGATAACTGTAATCAATCCAATATTTTGACTGGCTTTACTATAGCCAATTTGACCCAGAATTCTCAGGCTTAAAATCGCCAAAACACATTCACTAATAAAAGTAGCGATTGCTGCTCCCATTGAAGCAAAATGAGGAATCAAGAGAGCATTAATAACAACATTTGTAGAAGCAACAGCCATGAGGATTTTGGGAAGTTTCTTCTCTCTTCCTGTCGCTTGTAAGAACTGATCGGCTATATTTCCAAACATTTTAATTCCTAAACTGGGTAGTAGAACTGACAAGGATTTAACGGATTGATTAAATTGCTCTCCGTAAAGAATGTTAATTAAATGAGTCTGTATAAATCCCGCAATGACAATTGCCGGAATAACAGCCAAAAGTAATAAACGAGTGGCTTTATAAATTTGTTCGGGAAGTTTTTCGGGTTCAGTGGTTTGATATCGAGCAAAACGAGTGAAAATAACATAAAAAATGACTCTAGGGAGAGCCGAAAACATTTCTAAAATCCGATAGGATGCACTATAAAAGCCTGTTTCTTCTCCGGTTGATAAAGATTTGAGCATAACCACATCAACCTGATAATACAGAATCCATAATACCCCCGACAAGGCAAAAGGATAGGCAATTTTCAGAGTATTGATTAGTTTTTCCCTACTGATGAAAGACGAGACTTTAACCTGACGACTCAGATAATAAAGTAGCCCGATTGTATTAACTCCTCGCACAATTACAATCGTAGCCATCACTAATATGAGGTTCTTTGTTTGAAATAAAACTGCCGTGGCAATGGCGACAACCGCCAATCGTTCAATCGCAACTGCAACACTTTCAGTCCGAAACCATCCTAAGCCTTTAATGGTACTTCGGAGTGTCATAATTGCGGCGCGACACACTTCTGAAAAAACCGCTAAGTAACAAACAATTAGAGTTTCACCTCTGTAACCTAATATTAGAGCAAGGGGTAATAGAATAATCAAAACCCCTATAGAGGTTAAGCCTTGGAGTACCAAAAATAAAACGGTTGATTGAGGAGCTTCATCGGGATGGGCTGCAACTTCTCGGTTCATTAAAGTCGGAAGTCCAAACTGAATGAATAGAGATAATATTGCCGCTAAAGCGATTGCGGCGGCAAAAATCCCGTATTGTTCTGGCCCTAAAACCCGAGCAATTGTAATATAGAAAACAAATGTAAGGGCGAGAGTTGCCTCTCCTAATAGGGCATAGAGATAAGACAAATCTAAGCGAGCCAGTAATTTTTTCATAGAGACAAAAAAAAGTCACAAAATCAGAGGTTTCAGCAAGATATCAGTCGCTTATGAAAGAAACATTAACGTGAGGACTCCCTCAGTATTTGAGTTTCATTCTTAACGATTAGAGACTGTCCGTTTATCTTCCCTTCTTATAGTTTAAGTTGATATTTTCTATTGTCAAAGTATTTTTTCTGTCCATTTTCGTAAAAAAGAGACGACCTGACCGGATTTTTGAGTCTTTTTTATTATTGCGACCGTTTAATTTTGGCTCAATTGTAACAATTTTAATTATATTTCAATCATTAATTTTAATTTTCAATCGCTTAATTTTAACGGTAAACTTAAAGGTTAGTCTATGAGATAACGATGCTAACCTAACAATAAGCAACAGAGTTTCTAATACTCGCTATAGCAGTTTTATCAAAATTTAATCATTTATATTCCTCTGAACACTTAACCCCAAGTTTAGATCCGACATCATTGCAGACTTCAAGAGATAATCCTATCCTGGCTTCGATCCATTCTCAACACAACCGACTCATCAGGCTGAATATAAATTTTTTAGTCGCCTATGAAGCCAAAAGAATCAATAGGTGCTAGTATTATAGAATTGAGAGTGTATCTATAATCCGGTTAAAAGCATCGTAAATAAGTCGTTTG
>CAZNCM010000096.1:0-15446 GCA_964571155.1 uncultured Lyngbya sp.
GTTTTCTTATTTCTGAGGATTTAAAATCCTGATTCATTTCAGTTAAACGAGAAAAAGATTCTTTTAAGGCTTTTGCCATGCGGTTAAAGGTTCGTGCTAAAATTGCTAATTTATCTTGACCTCGAACCTCAACTTTTCGATGCCATTTTCCCTGGCTAACTTGAGCTACAGCATTTTAAACTAGAGGCTGTTCAATCCAGGTTTATTCATTCATATCCCTTCCTGTTATTAAGCCCAGTTAATTTGTAACAATTGCCTTAACATTTAGGTGCATGAACTGGAATTGCAATTACAAATTCTGTTCCTTGTCCATTTCTAGAATAGCACTCTAGCTTTCCCTGATGTTTGTCTACAACAATTTTATAACTAATGGATAATCCTAATCCAGTCCCTTTTCCCACAGACTTAGTTGTAAAAAAGGGATCGAATAATTTAGACCTAATTTCTTCGGGTATTCCGATACCGTTATCTGCTATCCGAATTAAAACTTGAGTTTGGTCGGGTGTGAGTTCAGTAGAAATGGTAATTTGATTAGGACTCGCTATCATTTCTGTATAAGTTTTACCTTGGTTTGATTCTTCTAAGGCATCGATAGCATTAGCAATAATATTCATAAAAACCTGATTAAGCTTTCCTGGAAAACATTCTATTTCTGGAATTTTTCCATAGTTTTTGATCACCTGAATCTCTGGATGATGTTCATTGGCTTTAAGGCGATTATTTAAAATTAATAAAGTGCTATTAAGGCCATCGTGAATATTGAATAAAACTTGAGTTTGACTATCAACTTTAGAAAAGATTCGCATTGAAGTGCTGATCTCTCTAATGAGCATTGCTCCCTGTTTGATAGACGCTATCATTTCAGGCAAATCCGCCATTAAAAAGTCAATATCAATTTCTTCAGCATGATTTTGAATAGGTAAAGTAGGATTTGGATAAAATTTTTGGTAAAGTTGTAAATGAGTTAATACATCTTGCAAAAATTCCTCAACTTGATTAGCATTCCCAATCACAAAGCTCAAAGGATTATTAATCTCATGGGTAATTCCTGCCATCATTTCACCTATAGACGATAACTTGTCTGCTTCTTGAAGCTGAATATCTTTTTCAAAAACTAAATGTTTGAGTTGATGATTAAGCTGATCGAGTAAAACATTTTTTTCAAGTAAAGATTGAGTTAAATCTTTAATCTGAAGATGTACTTTTATGCGTGCTAAAACTTCTTCTTGTTGAAAAGGTTTTGTTAAATAGTCAACAGCACCTGCTTTTAATCCCTTGATTTTATTGGATGTGTCGGCGAGAGCAGTCATAAAAATAATCGGAATAGCTTGAGTTGAAGGATGGGCTTTTAATTGTTGACAGGTTTTAAATCCATCCATTCCTGGCATTTGAATATCAAGTAAAATTAGATCAGGAGGATTATAAAGAGCTTGCTTTAATGCGGTTTCACCATTCATAGCAACGGCGACTTCATATCCGGCATTCAGTAAACTCTCAGATAGCACTTTCAGATAAATTGGGCTATCATCAACAATTAAAATAACATTGGTATTGGGAGTATTTATGGACATTTTTTTCGGTTAAACAATCTGTAAATATTTTTAATCATCAAAGTCATTTTTGAGTTCATTGAGTAATGATTTAAGTCTAATAGGGATAGAAATCGTTGTGTTCAAGAAATCATTAACTCCTGTTTTATATTCTCTAGTCCAGTCTATCAACTGTAGATGATCTCCAGAATTCACACCTCTTGGGTAGAGGGGATAATGAGTTTCATCCATTAACCTTGCTGTTCTCAACACTATTCATAAATTTCTCTTTTATCTTAAATTTAGTTAAAACTTTCAAAAAAATGCGTGATAGAAATCACACCGACGAATATTTTAAAAATATCTTAGTGATTAGCGAATGGGAATCTGGATTCTAAATTCTGTTCCCTGTCCTAAGATAGAGTCACATTCAATGTTTCCTTGATGTTTTTCAATAATAACTTGATAGCTAATTGACAGTCCTAATCCTGTTCCTTTACCAATGGGTTTTGTTGTGAAAAATGGATCAAATAAACGAGTGCGAACTTCTTCACTCATTCCAGGCCCATTATCAGCAATTAAAATTTGTATCCAGTTGGGCGCTATTTGTTTAGTTTTAATGCGAATACAGCCAGGATTCTGCTGAATTTCTTCGGGAGACTGAAAAGATTGAGCATCTTCAATTGCATCAATTGCATTACTGAGAATATTCATAAAGACTTGATTGATATGTCCAGAATAACAGGTTATCCGAGGGATCTTTTCATATTCTTTGATCACTTTTATCCCTGGATAGATGGATTTAGCTTTAAGGCGATTATGTAAAATCATTAATGTGCTTTCCAGTCCTTCATGGAGATCAACTTCTTTGATTTCAGATTCATCTAAACGAGAAAAGATTCGTAGCGATTTGACAATTTCTCGAATCCGTTCTGTGCCAACCTGCATAGACTTGAGTAGTTTTTTGATATCTTCTTGGATAAAATCAAGTTCAATTGCTTCAATTTCTTCCTCAATGTCTGGATGGGGATAGGGATAATGCTGTTGATAGAGTTGAATTAAACTGAGCAAGTCGCGAATATAATCTCCAGCATGAACGATATTTCCATGAATAAAGTTAACCGGATTGTTAATTTCATGAGCAATTCCGGCTACCATTTGGCCTAAGCTCGACATTTTTTCATTTTGTATCATCTGAGCTTGAGTTCGTTGAAGTTCTTTTAAAGTTTGCTGAAGCTGTTGTTTTTGTTCTCTTAATTGGGCTTCTGATTGTCGGAGAGCATTTTCTGCTTGTTTACGTTGGGTAATATCGGTGGCAATTCCAGTCACTCGATCTATGTTTCCATGCTCATTTTTGACAGGAAAACCTCGGTCATAAATCCAGCGAATTTCACCATTTGGTTTAACAATTCGGTATTCTTCTTCATATCCACCAGATCCCTTTTTAGTCAAAGCAAAAATTACTCTTTCGCGATCTTCTGCATGAATTGACTCCAGAAAAGATTGAGGTTGCTCATCAAGTTCGCAACAAGGACGACCCCAGACTTTTTCATAAGCAGGAGAAACATAGTATATTTTTTTTCGATGAGGATGACTAATCCAGAATACACTATCAATGCTTTCTGCAAGCTGACGAAACATTCTTTCACTTTTTTGCAATGCAATTTCAGCTTTTTGGTGATTTCTCGCTTCAATTGCTAAAGAGATAATATTTCCAATTGAACGCACAAAAATCTCATCTTCTGGAGTCCAATTTTGAATTTGATTACACTGCTCTATACAGATCACACCGACGATTTTTCCACCAATCCGAATCGTGCTATCCAGTAAGGAAAAAATATTATTAGGAATGAAGTAGTTCGAGAGAAATTCACACGTTCTTGGATCATTGCGTGCATCCGATGCTGCAATACTATCTTTTAAATTAATTGCGTTAAAATAAGCGGGATAATCCTTTTGTCTAATCTCTCCTTCTCTCTCATGTTTATTGAGTTTTTTTTGGTACAAATCAAAACATTTAAGATGTGTTTGATTTTCATTGAAAAACCAAACTCCTACTCGTTCAACTTCTAATATTTTGGCTGTAGCTTCGGTAATTGCTTGCGCTGCGGTTAACAAATCTCCTTGATTGACAGCTCGCTGTTGAGCAATTTCTATTAAAACAGTATTATGATTTCGTAGTTGTTCAGCTCGTCGTTGCAGTTCAGTTTCAGCTTGTTTACGCTCACGAATTTCTAAGAGTAGTTGTTCTTGAGTATAATTTAACTCACGTAAAGTCAGGCTTTTTTCTTGAAGTTGTTTTTCCAGTTCATCAGTTTTAATAATGACTCGACCTGCTAAGGGACGCAATAGCAAAACCATTCCACCTGCACCTAAAAGGCTAAAAATAATTGTAACTATTCCAATGGTAAGAAGCTGACGATTGACGGGTGCATATAATTCTTGACGATCTATTTTAATCACAAGTCCCCAATTCAATTCTGATAGGGGTTCAAAGATAATAACTTGAGCATGAGTCCAGAACTTATCTTTGACAACAGTGAGTCCAGACTCTTGAGAAACTATTGTTTTTTCTAGAGCTTCTATAATGGGTTTTAATAAGGTTTCATTTTCATAATTTGAGGATAATAACAACTTGAATTTTTGATTTTCAAATTTGCCTAAAAAAACTTGTTCAGCTTTGCCTAGACCTGTATAATCTGTGACTATAATTTCTTCTAAACGATCTATTTTAAATAAAACCAAATCTGTACCGATTTGCTCCTGATTTAAGTCAAAAATGGGTTGACGAACAATTAGATAAAATTGATCATTCAGGCGAATTGGGTTACTAATTTGGGTATCTTGAGAGTTGACAGCAGAAAATTCCAAAAAACTTTTCGGAATAGATAAACCGACTTTAGCCATAAATTGATTATTTTGATCCAGGCGAGTAATGCCCACTAAATATTCAGTTTGATTGAGAGCATCAGTTAGAAAAAATGTGATATTAATCGCGGCAGATTTACGCTCATTTGGATTTTGATTATAAATTTCTAATAGTTTTTTTGCTTGGGTACGACCAGCAATTTGTGCTGTAATATTTTTTACACCTGAAATAAATTCTTCAACAGCTAGCTTGCGAGTTTGTAAAGCTGATTGTAAGTTTCGTTCTTCACTTTTTCTAAGCTGTTGATAGAGAGGAAATATACTTAATACTGCTACTAATACACTAATCGTAAATATTCCTACCGCAGAATAAAAAATTAAAAATCGTTGTAATTGCTTATAATTCATAGGTAATTAATGTTAGAGATTAAGTTGGTTTTATGAGTTCAGATAGTAGTTTTGACTAAGCAGTTAACCCTTATCCTAAAATTAAATAAAATTTAACAGAAGCTCTACTTTTAGATCCTCAATAGCTATCTAATCTAGCATTGAAATCAATAGCGTCCTTGGCAATCACTGAATGTAAACATAATTATCATTTTCAGATTACTGGATAGATGTGTCATTTCAATATCCTCTTTTCGTCCGAGTCGCTATATCTAAGTTACTCTATAATATCGGGGAAATGATAGCAGTAGAATTAAATTGTATAAACTTAAAATATCATCCGATCGCGATAGTGAAGCTCAAGTTCCATCACTAATATTTATCGAGGGTCTCCGATGATACTATTTGTTGCTTCTTAACTGGGTTCTCAGTTTTTGGGTTTGTGACATTGGGATGGACGTTGGTTGGTCACTTGTGCTATGAAGAGGGGCTATAGTCGCTTTTTTGAGCGACGCTGTAGGATCAATTTCGCAAGGATCGAACTTAAATTTACTAAAGCTTTACACAGATATTACATAACCCTCTTTTTTTCTGGCTGGCCACCCGGATAGAATGAACGTGTGAAAGATGAGAAAATGCTTATCTGGTGAAGTGACCGGAGAAAAAAGTGAATATGATGATTTCGGTTTGGTTATCAGATGCAAATCTCTAATAAAATTAACAAAAGTTTACGTTTTAGACTTTTGGGTTTTCAAGAAAAGATCAGGTTGACATTCTAGTTCATCTCTGAACACGGGAGCTGTTTTTCACATGATGATCCTGGCTGAAATTATCACCTTCTATTGTGACTCACAGTTTAAATCTCCGAACCCGTAGCCAAAACAATTACACATTGATAGAGAAATTAAGAATGATGCGCTTAACAATTGAGAAAGTTTCAAATTCTGTCATCGTCTCATCCCAAGTCAAAGACAATAGCAATGATCTTCCCCCCTTATGGATCAAGCAAGTTGGATTAGAGTGGTTTTATTTTGCAGTTTGTAAAATTATTTCTATCTTAGAATTGTAAAATATTATTGAATAGGTTGGGTTGAACTTTGATCAAACCCAACCCCTAATTTTAGACTTGCTGAGACTGAGATTCTAACCAATTGTACCAAGCTTCTAAGCCTTCTCCCGTTGAGGCGGAAACTTGGAAAATTTGCATTTTAGGGTTAACTTGGCGGGCGTAGTCTAAGCAGCGTTGAACATCAAACTGAACGTAGGGAAGCAAGTCAATTTTCGTTAAAATCATCACCTGACTCGCCCGAAACATATGGGGATATTTAATCGGTTTATCTTCGCCTTCCGTGACAGAAAGGATGGCAACTTTTGCCTTTTCACCCAAATCAAATAACGCCGGACAGACTAAATTACCAACATTTTCAATCATTACAATAGAATTGAGAGGCGGGTTCAATTCTTCACACCCTCGTTCAACCATTGCGGCTTCCAAATGACATCCGGTTCCGGTGTTAATTTGAACCACATTGCAGCCCGTAGAGCGAATTTTTTCGGCATCATTGACCGTTTCTTGATCGCCTTCAATCACGCTAAAGGTTAACTTAGATTTTAAATCGTTAATGGTGCGGGTTAACAGCGTTGTTTTTCCCGAACCGGGAGAACTGACAAGATTTAAAGCTAAAATCTTTCGCCCTTTAAACCAGCCCCGATTTTGAGCCGCAATCAAGTTATTTTTCCCTAAAATTGCTTCTTCTAAAGCGATAGTATTGCCGTGCATTTTAGCATGAATTTCAGAAACTTTTGTTTCAGTTTTAGGAACTTCAGAAGTGAGAGAATGGGAATGAGAATTAGAATGGGAATGAGTCACAACCGTTCCATCTGCTAACGTGTGGGTGTGAGTATGTTCTTCGTGGGGTGAAGTCGGATGTTCGTGAGTGTGGGAATGGGGGTGAGAATGTTCAACAATGGTGCCATCTGCCAAGGTGTGAGTATGAGAATGAGGTTGATGATTCTGAGTTTTCATCTCAATTTTCTCTCCCGTTTGAGAGTTTGTAATTGTCGTTTCGCTATCATCAGAACAGCCACAAGTTACGCACATAATTCTTCAACCTCCATTTCTTTAATATTAAGTTCTTCGCCTTGAATAATATCGAGTTCAACGCTATTGCAAGCGTGACAAATTCCAAAAGGTTGTTCGAGAGTTACTTCGGTTCCGCACTGCCGACATTTTCCCAAACCCGCCACTTCAACAATTTCTAAAGTTGCCCCTTCTAACACCGTTCCTTGCGTACAAACATCAAAACAAAATCGAATCGCATCGGGCATAATTGCCGAAAGTTTGCCGATTTCTATTGTAACTCGTTTAACGGGTGCGCCCCTGGCGTGTTCGCTAACAATCGCCACAATATTTTGAGTAATTCCGAGTTCGTGCATAATTTTAAATCCTCCTAATTTTTGTTCAAAAACTAACAAATTCGGGGCAACTGATCGCCCACCAACATATCAACAATGCGTTCCGTTCCGAAAGCCGTTTGCAGCAAAACAACCCCGGGCGGAGAAGCAATTACCTCCCCAACAATACGGCTATTTTCACCCGCAGGATGGGATTTCATCGCCTCTAAAACCGTTTCTGCATCGTCTTTCGGAACAACCAAAACTAACTTACCTTCATTGGCTAAATAAAGCGGATCGAGTCCCAAAATTTCACAGACTCCCTGCACTTCTTCTCTTAGAGGTAATTCCGGTTCAAACAGGCGAATTCCCACTTCCGAACTCATGGCAAATTCATTTAAAACCGTCGCCACGCCGCCCCGGGTTGCATCTCGCAAAGCGCGAACTTTTGGGCAAGTTTCTATTATTTTATCAATTAAATGATTCAACGGTTGACAGTCACTTTCAATGGTTGTATCCAAAGCCAATTCACCTCTAGCAATCAAAATTGCAGTCCCGTGATCGCCGAGATAACCATTCACTAAAATAACATCTCCGGGCTGTAAATTTTGAGCGGAAATATGAATTCCCGAACGAATAACGCCCACCCCTGCGGTATTAATAAACAGTTTATCCGCACAGCCCCGATGAACAACTTTCGTGTCTCCCGTAACGATTTTTACCCCCGCATTATCGGCGGCTATTTTCATACTTTGAACAATTTCCCGCAATGTTTCTATGGGTAGCCCTTCTTCGAGGATAAAACCGCAGGAAAGATACAGGGGTTTTGCACCGCTAACCGCCAAATCATTCACGGTTCCATTAACAGCAAGTTCCCCAATATTGCTACCGGGAAAAAAGATCGGATCGACAACATAAGAATCCGTTGTAAAAGCCAACCGATCTCCCAGTGTTGCCAATTCTGCTAAATTTAAACTGGCTTGATCTTCGAGTTGAGAAAGAATCGGATTATCAAAATTTCTGACAAAAATATCATCAATTAAATCCCGCATCGCTTTCCCCCCACTTCCGTGGGCGAGTGTAACGGTTGTATCGCGAACTTTTGCGGGGCGACGGCGAACTTTTTCGACTTTTTGAAAGAGGGGATGTTGTTCGGCTTTTTTATCTAAAGAATGAGTCATGTATTTTAACCTTGATTTGTTGTTAATAACCGGGTTTCAAATTCTTCTAAAGCTTGGCTAGTTCCTATTTTTTTTGCTTTTGTTATGGTTTCTGGAATGAGTTCAACAATGGGTAAATCGGGAAAGATTAAACTGGTTTGGGATTCGATAGATTTGCCCCCTTGAAATAGATTAATCGTTAAAACATCTTGGGCATAAATCCAAACTTCGGGAACTTTTAAAGCTTCATAGGCACTAATTTCTGTAAATGAGGTGACATCCGTTTCAATAGCCAAGTCTGGAGGCGGATCGTTATCCAAATCTAACCGATTTTTTCCGATAACAGCCCGATAGTTTTTGATATAAAAACAGTCATCGGGTTCAACTCCAACCGCCATTGTTTTTCGTTTTAATGTTATCGAACGGAGGGACTCCCAAGGCTGTTTTTTAACCCTCAAAATAACTTTCACCAAGTCAGAAATTACAACAGTTGAGCGTTCATGTTCGGGTAGGGGAGCCATAATTTCTAAGGTTCCCTGATAGTAAGCCATGCGAACATCTCGCCGTTCTCCAAACTCATCGATCAGCCCTTCAAACTCCCGCCAGTTTACATCATCAATTTTGATTTTACTACCGGGATGGAGTTCAATTTTACTAATCGGTTTAGTAACTAATGGCTGAGTCATGGTATTGCCGATTATTTAATAAAAATTATTCGGGGAGTAATAGTTTAAATTTTCCGATCTTTTTCCAAGTTAAATCCTATTACTCCCCACAAATTAAGCGGATTTATCAGCGTGACGTCCGGGATGTTTGTCGGAGTGCAATTCACCGCCGACGGCCCAATTATCCCGGTTAAATTCATCAATATGAATCGTCACCCATTCCCGTTTCGTTCCCAAAGTTTCAACCAAAGTATCGGTTATGGCTTTGGCGAGTTCCCGTTTTTTCTCGATAGAATGACCTTCTCCAATTTGAATTGTGACAAATGGCATACAGTTTTCCTCCTCATTTGTTGCTATATAAAAGATAGAAAGCTTTAGACTTTTGCTTTAGAACGTTGTTGGGGTTTGTTGGCTTTTGCAACGGTTGAAAGGCGACCATATTTGTAATAAGCCGCACAAGCCCCTTCTGAAGAAACCATGCAGGTTCCGATGGGCGTTTCCGGCGTGCAAGCGGTACCGAATACTTTACATTGCCAGGGTTTTAAGACTCCTTTGAGAATTTCCCCACACTGACAAGCCGCAGCATCGGGAACTTTAACATCGGAAACATCAAATTTTATTTCTGCGTCGAATTGGGCATAATTTGAATTAATTTTTAGTCCGGACTGGGCAATTTCTCCGAGTCCCCGCCATTCAAATTCTTCTCGCACTTCAAACACTTTTTTAATGGCATCCAACGCCATCGGATTTCCATCCGGTTGAACGAGACGTTTATATTGATTTTCAACCTCACAGCGTCGGTCTACCAACTGTTGCAGCAACATCCAAACAGACTGCACAATATCCAACGGTTCAAAGCCGGAAACAACGACGGGTTTGTAATATTTTTCGGCGATAATTTTGTAGGGATTTGATCCAATTACCATACTAACATGACCGGGGCCGATAAATCCGTCGAGTTCTAAATCGGGGTTATCTAATAATGCTTCTAACGCCGGAACCACAATCACATGATTGCAAAAAATACTGAAGTTTTTGATGTTTTCGGCAGCGGCTTGTAGGATGGTAAAAGCGGTACTCGGCGCCGTTGTTTCAAACCCTAACCCAAAGAAAATTACCTCTTTATCGGGGTTTTGTTTGGCAATGGGTAAGGCATCCAAGGGCGAATAAACCATGCGAATATCGGCGCCTTGGGCTTTGGCTTGCAGCAAACTTTTTTTTGAACCCGGCACCCGCATCGCATCCCCAAATGTGGTAAAAATAACGTTAGGAATGTCGGCTAATTTAATCGCAGCATCGAGTCTTCCTCGCGGCATTATACACACCGGACAACCGGGACCATGAATCAGTTCTATACTATCAGGAAGAAGTTCTTCAATGCCATATTTAAAGATAGAATGGGTGTGACCTCCGCAAACTTCCATGATTTTTAACGGGTGTTCGGGTGTCCGTTCAAGCATTAACGTTAAGCGGTTAATTTCTCCCATTAATGCTTGCAATTTTTGCGGATCTCTAAATTCATCAACATACTTCATTTATTGTGTTCTCCTGGCTAAAATTCAGGTTTAAATTATCTTGAAAATTATTCTTCGTCTTCTTCCGGTACTCGCGTTAACACTTCAAAAACCGTCGTCGCACTTGATTCTCGTTTTGTATCTATTTCTTTGATTTGTTCGGTGATTTGTTTGGCCTGTTCCACTTCACCCAAACGAGCGAGAATATAACCCATTGCAGCATAAGCATTCAGGTAGAGTCGAATTTTTGGCTGTTCTTTGTCTTGAATTAATCGGGGTTTTTGGTCTTCCCAACTCTCGGGTAATTGTTCCTCGGTTTTGATTTTATCTAAAACCATTTGGGCAATTTTTAACGCCATTTTCTGCTGATTTTTGTAGAAAAAATAGCGGTAAGCCCCAATTAATACCTCGTAATTTTCCCCGGCTTTTTCTAAGGCTTGATAGATGTACTGTTCAGATTTTGCCGTATCTTCCCACTGTTCGACGGCTTGCATTAACAAATCTTTAACTTCGGCGGGAATATCAGACCAAGACAGCTTTTCGGGTGCGGTTTGCATCCTGCTTTCTCCTAAACGGGAAATGGCTGGTTAATTATTTACTGAATCGCCGCTAATTGCTGTAAAATTTCTAACGTTTCTGCGGCTTCTTGTTCATCAATTCGGTTCATCGCAAAACCCACATGAACCAACACCCAATCCCCAACGCAAGACTCGACGGGGTGAGTTTCATCGACAATACAAGCAATATTCACCTGTCGTTTGACACCCGCAATACTAACCATTGCTAATTTGTTGGTGGTGTCGGTAATTTCAGTAATTTGACCAGGAATTCCTAAACACATTTTTTTGGTAATCTTTACAATAGGGTTGAATAAACGTTTATTCTTCTTCTAGTTTAGCAGCAGCAATCACCGCTTGTCCGAGAGAGAGTCCGCCATCATTAGAAGGAACTTGACTGTGCGTTAAAACTTCTAGATTTTTGATCAGAAGATGATCGCGAACTTGATTCAGTAAAATTTGATTTTGAAACACACCTCCCGTTAAAATAACTTGATGAAAACTTGTTTCAACACTTAACCGTTCAACCATCGTTGAAATCGCTTCAGCTAACCCCAAATGAAACTTCGCCGCCATCATCCTCACCGGGATATTGTTTCGCAAGTCTGCTAACAAAGCCGACCACATCGGACGGGGTTCGATAGAGAATAACGGGTATTCTAGTTGTGCCACAATAAACGGATAAGGCTCAATTTCTTCAGAGTAATTTAACAGATAGTCTTCCGCGATCGCTTCTAGGGTAATCGCAGCCTGTCCTTCATAACTGCAACTTTCACGACAAATTCCAATTGCACCCGCCACCGCATCAAACAACCGCCCACAAGAAGAAGCGAGAGGAGAATTAATCTTTTTCTCTATTAATTGATCGAGTAATTTTAGCGGTTGTTTAACTAAAAATTCGCCCAATTTTAAACCCATAATTTGCGAGGGTAAATCTTCTCCAAAAGCCGCTTTTAAATGGGCATAAGTATTTCGCCAGGGTTGATAAATTGCCTGTTCACCGCCGATCATTTCTACGGGTTTAAATGTTCCCAAACGTTGGAAACTGCGATAATCTGCCAACAAAAATTCGCCGCCCCAAATCGTCCCATCTTCGCCGTATCCCAACCCGTCCAAAGCAATTCCCAAAACGGCTTTTGTATCGATGGGCAAGCCATTTTCAGCCATACAAGCCGCAATATGGGCGTGATGATGTTGGATAGAATATATCGGGATATTGTTCGTTTCTGCCAGTTCTTTTCCGAGTTTTGTCGATAAATATTCGGGATGCAAATCCAACGCGATCGCACTCGGTTGATGTTCGAGTAAACCCAAATAAAGATTCAACGTTTTCTGATAGGCTTCCGCAGCCAAAGCGTTTTCTAAATCCCCAATATGTTGGGATAAAATCGCCTGACCTTCTCGCAACAAACAGAACGTATTTTTAAGTTCGCTTCCCATCGCCAAAATAGCAGGTTTATCTTGAAATCCTGGCGGCAAATTAATCGGGGCGGGGGCGTATCCTCTCGCACGGCGAAGAATTTGTAAACGGTTATTATTTATTCTCACAACCGAATCATCAACCCGGTTGACAATTTCCCGATTATGCAATATAAAATAATCGGCAACCTCTGCCAGTTTGGTTTGAACTTCTGCGTTATCAATACATTGGGGCTCGTCGGAAAAATTGGCGCTGGTCAGAACAATTGGCACCTCCAATCTTCTCAACGCCAAATGATGTAACGGCGTGTAAGGTAACATAAACCCCAAATAATTTTGATTGGGTGCAACAGAAGGGGCGATTTGATTTTGAATTGAATCTTTTAAGCTCGTTTTCCGACGCAATAATACAATCGGTGCCGCCGAACTTTCCAACAATTCCCGTTCTTCCGGCGTGACAAAACAATATTTTTCAATAATATTAATATCTCGCGCCATCAACGCCAAAGGTTTATCGGGGCGATGCTTGCGATCGCGCAATTTCTGCACGATTTCTTCGTTGGTTGCGTCACAAGCCAGATGAAATCCACCTAACCCTTTGATCGCCACAATTTGCCCTCGCTGAAGCAGCGTACAAACCGCATCAACTTCATCTAACATCGAGAACATATGGGCGGTTACGGGTTTGCCATCCGCCCGTTCTAATGTTACTTTGGGGCCGCAAAAATGACAGGCGACGGGTTGGGCGTGAAAGCGTCTGTTGAGAGGATCTTCGTAGTCCTGTTGACATTCTCCGCACAATTCAAACCCGCCCATGCTGGTATTTTCCCGGTCATAGGGCAACTTTTTAATAATACTTAACCGGGGGCCGCAGTGGGTGCAATTTGTAAAAGGATAGCGATAAAACCGACTTAAAGGATCAAAAATTTCCCGCTTACAAGCCGGACAAGTTGCCGCATCCGGCGCTATTTTTGTTCTAATTTTGTTGCTTTTGCTGGAAACAATGGTAAAATTAGAAAAAGAGCGATCGCCCGTGTAGGGATAGCGATGAATTGACTCAATTTTTGCCAAAGGAGGCGGTTCAGTTTCTAGGCGATGAATGAATGTATTGATAGCATCGCGATCGCCCACCACACGAATTAAAACTCCTTCACACAAGCCGCAGTCTTGGGCGAAACGATAAACAGTTGGACGAAACCCCACTCCTTGAACGATACCGCAGACGCGAATTTCTTCAGCTATGTGATCCGTGATCGTCGCCATTATTCACTCATTTAGATCCTATACCTTTATTGTGAAACTTAATTATGCGATCGGGGGAATTTCTTTGGTCTTTCTTCAGGCTTTTTCGGCTATCGGCGTGTTATCTTTTGTGACAAAATTTCCCCAAAAATCAATCCCGTGAAAACAGATACCCTATTTTATCGCTTATTTGAAGCCTTTCCGGGCATATTCTTTGAACTGATTAACCGTTCACCCGAAGAAGCCGAAAATTATCAGTTTGCATCCGTAGAAGTCAAACAACTTTCTTTTAGAATTGATGGGGTTTTTATCCCAAATCTTAATGCAATTAACCCGCCGATATACTTTGCTGAGGTTCAGTTTCAACCCGATTCTCGCTTTTATTCCCGGTTTTTTGCCGAAATTTTTATTTATCTTAATAAAACCGAACTCGTGAACGACTGGCGAGGCGTTGTTTTATTTCCCAGCCGCAATATTGACCCCGGAGAAACCCCCCGCTATCGAGAGTTATTTCATTCGGGGCGAGTCAGTCGAATTTATCTTGATGAGTTGGGAGAAATTGCGGAAAATTCCGTCGGTATCGCCACCGTTCAACTGATTGTAGCACAGCAAGAACAAGCAATTTCCCTAGCCCAGAGTTTAATTGAACGGGTGAGGGCGGAAACTTTTCAGCAACAATCTCAAGCGGATATTTTACAATTGATAGAAGCCATCTTAGTCTACAAGTTACCTCAACTGAGTCGGGAGGAAATCGAAGCGATGTTTAGTTTAGATGATTTGAAACAAACCCGAGTTTATCAAGAAGCGTTAGAAGAAGGGCGTCAAGAAGGATTAGAAGAAGGGCGTCAACGAGGGCGTGAAGAAGCCAGGTTAGAATTGGTTCCTTTTCTAATTAGTTTGGGAATTAGTTTGGAAGAAATAGCCGTCAGATTAGGACTACAATTAGAACAAGTTCAACAAGCAGCCCAATCCTCAACCGAAAATCAAAGCGATGTTTAGTTGCTCCAAATTTTAGAGAGAATTGATCCCCCTAAATCCCCCTTATAAAGGGGGACTTTTTTGATTTTTATTCTCTATTCCCCCCTTTTTAAGGGGGGCTAGGGGGGATAATTCATGTTATGATTGATTTAACCCATCGACCACAATAACACCCGATTATTCCCGGAATCGGCAATCATCGCCGTACTTCCATAAACTTGAATTCCGTAGGGCCAACACAAACTATTGCGGGTTGCATTCCCATAACAACGATTTTCACTTTTACTCTTAAAATGGGATTGACCCGTTAACATTTCCGCCGATTTTCCCGTCGAAACTTCACCTTTCCATCCAATTAATCTTGAGTTTGCAGTATCAGCAGCAATCAACCATTCTGATGTTGCAGCCACCCCATAAGGCATACTTAAACTGGAGTCGGACGGGAAATAAACCCCTTGATTCAATTCAACCTTATCAAAACCAATTTGACCCAAAACCAACGCACAAGGTTGATTGGTTTCTGTGGGAATATTATCCCAAACCATTATCCGATTATTCCCCGCATCGCTAACAACAAAACGATGATTCCAAACCGTTAACGCATGGGGCCAACGCATACTCGAAGCCGTCGGACTATCGCCCCCATTTTCGTGGCGAGAAACCAAATCGGACTGTCCCAAAACAAAATCCGCAGGCTGACCATTTTCTGTAGGAAAATCCCGCCAAACAAGCA
>CAZNCM010000096.1:15490-15823 GCA_964571155.1 uncultured Lyngbya sp.
TTTCCCGTATCCGCCACAAAAAACAACCCATTATAATAGAAAACCCCATAGGGCCAGTGCATTCGATTGGCAGCCGTTTCTAACTCGCCCCGGTTCGGTTCGTTGGCGTTAAAATTGGCTTGACCGAGAACAATATCCGCCGGAATATTGCTATCTTGGGGAACTTTTTTCCAAATTAAAACGCGATGATTCCACGCATCCGCCACCGCCAAACTTTCGCCACAAATACACATCCCCGTCGGAACACTCACCGTTGCAGCAGTCGGGGAACCGTTGGCGTTTTGTCCCTCCCGGTTAAAGTCCGGCTGTCCGATAACCCAGTCCGCCGCCTGT
>CAZNCM010000096.1:15833-16207 GCA_964571155.1 uncultured Lyngbya sp.
GACGTTGGCGCCATCCCAACAAACGATGATGTCCGGTATCCGCCACCCACAACGGGCCATTTTCCACCCAACACAGGCCGCGCGGCCCAAACATCGAGGTGGCGTTGGGTTCGAGGGGAACCGCCAACGCATCGGAGGGCTGTTGTCCGAGAATAATTTCGGCACCTTTTGGGGCAAAAATATCTTGAATAGAAGAAGATTGAGAATGATCAGGGGTATTCATTTAGGAATTTTTTGGTCATCCTTTTTGTGATTTAACTCTCTGTGCGGGAAGTCCCACTCCAAAAACGAACGTGTTGGGGTTGGGACGGGGCGTTTAAAGTGCGGAATTCGATTCCGCACACAGCCCCTGATGAAAGCACAGTCTAAATTTG
>CAZNCM010000096.1:16234-17600 GCA_964571155.1 uncultured Lyngbya sp.
TAATATAACCTTGTTGGTATTCCAACAATAACGCGAAAACCAAGCGTAGAAACTTAGCCTGGGGAAGCCGGGTGTCTGGCTGTGGACGCTGTGTAAGACCAATTTGTACCCGTACAAAAAGGCAACGGCGAGTGAAGCAGGAAGCCTACACCATAAGCGAACAGTGTTGGTGATAGGTACTTCACCCCCAATGATAATTTCTCTGGGGACTTAAAGAAAAACATCATTTAAGTCCCTTTATGTTTTAGTCTCGATTTAGGTCAACGTTCTCAGCTTTGATAAAATGACTTAGATGACGGCAAAATCAGGACCGGCTAGGAAGTTTTGACTGACTTCACTACTATCAAATGACTGACTGTAAACAGCTACCAATTCAAGTGTTCCTAACCAAGGCCGCCCACCACTCAGTTCATTCGCTAGACCTAACTGATAGCTATTATCCCAGCTAGAAAAGTCACCTGAAATTGTCTGAGTTGTAACTAATTCATTGTTAATATATAGACTGGCTGAACCATTGGCTTCTCGGGTATAGATGACATGGCTGAGGGTATCAGCATCCAAAGAACCCGCAGGCGATAATACCGAAGGTCTACTCGCATTGGAATTCGTATCGGTTGTTCGCAGGCGGACATCAAAAGCGTCTTTATCCTGACCCAGAGTAAAATTCCGGTTTCTTGAATCTGAGGATAAACTGACAATCCGGGCAGGCCCTCCTTGAGTCAGATTATCGGTACTCAGCCAAGCTTCAATCGTAATCTCGTTGGTTCCTGTCAGACTATCAATCAGCTTTGTCCCAGGCCCACTTGAAGCAATCAGAGTTGCAGCATCTACCGTGAGACTGTCGTCACCCCAGGTTACATTGCTGAGATCTTGGATCGTCAAATCTAGTGGAGTCCCCACACCAGAGACATCACGAACAATGTTACCGCTTCCTTCATCAAAAGTATAAAGAACCTCCAACTGATCACTAATTCGTTGAGGTAAATTATTGACAGACACACTCACACTTGCCGAGTCAGTACCTCCATTACCATCGCCGATTGTGTAGGAGAAGTTGTCAACCCCTGTGAAACCAGCATTCGGAGTGTACGTCAAGTTTCCATTACCTTGATTGACTAAAGAGCCATTCGTAGCAGTCGTGAAGCTATTGAAGACTAAGCTATCACCATCAATATCGCTATCGTTAGCCAGTACATTGAAGGTCAATGGTGTATCGATCTGTGTATTGAAACTATCTGCAACCGCAGTGGGCGCATCATTGACAGGATTCACCGTCAGGCTAACAGTTGCTTGATCTAAGCCACCTTGAGTATCAGAAATTTGATAGGTAAAACTGTCACTGCCATTAAAATTGGGATTGGGAGTG
>CAZNCM010000097.1:0-14965 GCA_964571155.1 uncultured Lyngbya sp.
CGAATTAATGCCGTGAGTCGGATTCATGGAGATGCCCGTTTTTGTGTCGAACTCCTCACCAGCCGAGATGAAAAACGCTGTCATCAGTTGGCTTTAGAAACTGAACTTGCTAATACTCGCCGCAAGTCGCTTCAGCGAGAAGTCAGTCGAGATGTGATCAAAAAATTAGCCCAACTCGACTTATCAACTACTTGTGTGATTGTATTAAGTGATCCCCAATGGCCAACCGGAGTTTTAGGGTTAGTTGCAGGTCAAGTTGCCCAAGAATACGGACGACCCACGATATTATTAAGTACCGATATTGGGGGCAATGTATCAACAGAAGATTTCCCCACAGAAGGGTTAAAAATAGAAGAAAATCATCAACTTTTTGCCAGAGGTTCGGCGCGTTCAGTTAATCAAATTGATTTGTATGAATTAGTCAAAGGTCAGGCGCATTTATTACATCGCTTTGGGGGTCATCCTTTTGCAGCGGGTTTAAGTTTACCTGTTGAAAATATTCCGATGTTTACAGAGGCAATTAACCGTCAACTCCGCGAACAGATTGAACAGATTCCCGGTGGCGGATTGGAACCGATTGTACAAGTAGATTTGGTTTGTACTGTTGCGGAGTTGGGACGAGATTTGTTTCAGGAGTTGAAACTATTAGAACCTTGTGGAATGGGAAATCCTGTTCCTCATCTTTTAATCCGAAATTGTTGGTTTAGTAATCCTTGGCATCAAAACGAAAAAGACATTAAAGGTCAGAAAATTTCTTATATTAAAACTACATTTGAACTCTGGGATGAATCTGTTACAGAGGGGTTTCCAGGGCTTTGGTGGGGTCATTATAAAGATGAAGTTCCAGAAGATCGGTGTGATGTGGTGGTGGAACTTGATTTTAATACATTTAAAAAACGTTATGAAGTGCGATTGTTAGACGTTCGTCCGGTTAAAAATACTCCTTCAAACCCAATTTTTCCTCAAATTGATTGTATTCTTGACTGGCGAAATAGTCATCTCAATCATTCTGAAAAAGATATTTTCAATGAAGATATAAAGCCTTTGATGATTAAAGATTGTCCGACGAGTTGGGAGGAGTTGCGAATCTGGTTTCGACGTTTAGTTTATCCTCAACATCGGTTAATTTTGGCTTATCAACTTCAACCGGAGATTTCATCGAGGGAAATTTGGACAAGACTGATTGGAATTGCTAAATATTTAAGTCGAACTCAAAAATCAGTGAGTCGTAAAAAGTTACAACAAACCTTAACCATTGGAGATTCAGCCTTAAGGTTGGGATTTGAGATTTTAACACAATTAGGATTTCAAATTGAACACCGTGAGCGTGAATTTTATATGCGTAAAATAGACAATCAAGAAACAACTGAAGCTGAAAATGTTTTAATCGAAAAGTTTTTAGCCGCGATTCAAGAAGAACAATTTCGTCGTAAATATTTCTGTGAAGTTCCTCTATCAACCCTGCAAGCAATCGCCCATCAAACTCTAACTCATGTGTCTTCTTCAGCTTCAGAGTTAGAATTTTAAGACAGGGCTACAGACGCTTTTAAAGCCAAACGGGGTAATAATTGTTCTAGGTCTAGATTCGTCGCCACTTGAGCGAGTTGATGAAGATCATGGGGGTTTTCCAGATAAGGTATAATCCCTAAAACAGGAATTTGAGTTAACGATTCAATTAAATGAGTTGGACTCCAATTTTCAATTTCTTGTTGATTACAAGGCTGTACACAATTGAGAATAATTCCTCTGAGATTAACGCCCATACGACGCGCCAAAGCCACATTAGAAACCGCTTGAGCGATCGCCCCTAACCGGATAGGAACCACTAAAACCGTCGGTAAACGCCAATCTCGGGCTAAATCTGCAACAATTAATTCATGGGTAATTGGAGAACCTAAACCCCCAACTGCTTCAATTAAAATAAAATCTCGCTGTTGTTGGAGATTACAAAAAGCCGCCCAAATCTTTTCGATTTCGACTCGACGTCCTTCTTGTTCGGCTGCAATGGGAGGGGCTAAAGGGGCTTCAAAATAAAGGGGTGTAATTTCTTCGGGTGACTGTTCGAGTGCAAAAAGTTGACTATACAATTCGCGATCGCCAACCCCCGACTGTAAGGGCTTCATTACTCCTAAATTTTGAGAAGAACAATACTTTTTCCAATAAGCAATTAAAGCGGTTGTTAATACAGTTTTACCTGCTTCTGTATCAGTTCCAGAAATCAGAAGGGAATTCATCATAATCATTGCTCACCAGACGTAATTGATTCAAGAAATAAACTGGAAATAAACTGATGCTTGAGATTTAGAAAAATAGATTCAACCCGTATCATTATTCTCTATATTCTCCTCTCCGGCTTCTTCTTCTATTTCAGGAAAAAAAGTTGGTTCTTTCGGTTCGGATTTAGGAGAAGCCGTCGGTTCAAGTTCCGATGATTCTTCGACAGGAGATTCAGGTTTCGGAACAATTGGAATTTTGGGTTCCTGGGAAGATTTTGGAGGTTCTTCCGGCTTGAGTTGGGGTTCGGGAATCGGTTCAGGTTGGGGTTCGGGAATCAGTTCGGGTTCAGGTTGGGGTTCGGGAATCGGTTCAGGTATGGGTTCAGGTTGGGGTTCAGGACTCGGAGTTGGTTCGGGAATGGGTTCCGGAGTTGGAGTTGGAGTCGGAGTCGGAGTCGGAGTCGGTTCCGGTATAGGTTCCGGTATAGGTTCCGGTATAGGTTCCGGTTCAAAAGTCGGTTCAGGAATGGGTTCAGGTATCGGTTCCCAAGTCGGTTCCGGTTCCCAGGTCGGTTCCGGTTCAGGAACAATGGGAGGGAGAGTATTAACCAAACTCACCTCTAGGATATAATCGCTTTTGGAAAATCCCGGTAAAGTTTGTAACTCCACAATATACTCACCCCCCATAGAGGCTGTTCCCTGCCATAAAGACACCTCTTGAGCCACTGCATTTTGCTTGGGATCATAGAGATTGAATAATACTCCCTCTCCAGACACCGTTACATACAGCTGTTGATCAGCTTCAGCAGAGATAATATAGTCCGTTTTCTGACTGGCTGTGACAGATCCTTTTTTGACCACTTCCGGCCCATCAGCATACACCTCTAAGCGGCGAGTGATCGGTTCGGGAGTCGGTTGAGGAATCGGTTCGGGAGTTGGAGTCGGTTCAGGTCTGGGAGTCGGTCTACCTTGAGGAGTACGAGTTGGGAAAGGTTCAAGAGTGCGACTGGGTGTGGACGGACTGGGGCTAATCACCACTGGGGGAGTTTGATCGCCCGAGGGATCTTCATCAGAGGTTAATAAACTGCGAATTAACGCCACCGACCCCCAACCCGTTAACAAAGCAACCGCCATCCCCGTAGCAATAATCGCCCAAGGATTTTCCCAAAAGGATCTCGGCGAATTTTTGGGAATACTGGGATTTTTTGGGTTGGGGTTAGAACTAGCTGGACTGCCGACTAGAGGCTGGTTTCCCACCGCCACCGTCTTCATTTCCGATAAATTCACGGTAGATGAACCCGTTGCCGCAGAAGCCGCAACCGGATTGAGAGTTTGTAAAGCCCGTTCAAGTTCAGCCGCTGACTGATAGCGATCGCCCGGTTGACGACTCAGCATTCGGTTGATGATTTGAGCAAAAGCAGGACGCACAGTCACCGCCTGTTGCCAATTCCAAGTCAGATTTGCTTGATCGAGTAACAGATGAGGATCTTGACCCGTGAGCAAGACAATGGTTGTCACCGCTAACGCATAGAGATCGCTACTAGCAGAAACATTTCCAGTTTGTAATTGTTCAAAGGGGGCGTAACCTATTTTTCCGACTCGGGTTACAGGGGGTAATGTTCCTCCCTTAGAATGAATTTGAGTTGCTAAAGCATTCACCACACCGAAATCGATTAAAACAGGCAGTTGATCCCGTTGTCGCAAAATAATATTATCGGGTGAAATATCCCGATGGATAATCCCCAGGCTATGAATATGATCGAGGACGGGTAGGATTTGTCGCAAAAACAGCAACACTTCCGCTTCGGAGAAGGTCGTCGGAAAGCCAGGAGGGGCGTTTTTCCGTTCGTTGAGTAGGGTGTGATAGGTTTTTCCTTCTACATAGTCTTGAACCAAGAATAGCCGTTGATCTTCTTCAAAGACCGCACAAAATTGAGGAATTTGGGGATGTTTAATTTGGTAGAGAACCTGGGCTTCCCGGTGGAACAGTTCTTTGGACTTCTCGAAAGCATAATTTTCAGTCGTTGGGGGAATGAATTCTTTAAGCGCACAGCGTTCATTAAAGCGTCCTTGATCTTCGGCCAGATAAGTACGACCAAACCCCCCCTGACCCAAAATATCGATCAAGCGGTAGCGATGTTGCAGAACTGTTCCGAGTGGAATGGCAGGTTGCATAGGAGGTCGATAGAGAGAAGCACTTCAATTCTAAAGTTTAGATGAACGATTTTGTCACTTGTCAGTGGTCAGTTCTCAAATTGTTCTCTGTGGGGCGCTCAGGTAGAGGCATAGAGATAGAGACAACAGTTGACAGGATCGTCGGCTTTTGGGAAAATTCCCACCGGAAAAATTGTTTCTACTTTAACTCTGATTGGCAAGTTTGCCTAGTTGTCTCAGGGGAGTTCTGACTCGGTTGCTAAATTGGATGTATAAGTTTTGCTGAAGCACTCCAGTCTAGACTGATTAAAGGAGAAGGGTGGTTGCGATTTTAACTCTTTTAAGAGGTGAAGGCGTTGTCTGATCAAACGACTCAGATTCCAAATCGTGGGAGTGAGGCGGATCTAGCATGGACTCAATTTAATCTAATGTATTTCTGTCCTATTTGTCAAAATGAATATCAACCGGAAAATGTTTCATTTTGTTCGGTTTGTGGTTGGGATTTAACCCCCTGTCCACCTGATTTTCAAGACCGTCAGACTCAGCAGGTTGCTTGGGCGAGAAGGATTTGGAAAAAGTTACAAGAATTAGAACAAATCCCGAATATTAACTCTGCCAATACTGCATCTCAAAATCTAACGGAGCAAGAGAGTTCTACTTCTCGAAGTTTAATTGTGACTTCTACAAGTGTAAAGAGACTACACTCCGAGCGGAAAATTAATTACACTCCGCTTCGTAATCTTTTAGAAGCTAGACAGTGGCGAGAAGCTGATGAAGAAACGACTCGGGTGATGTTGCTTGCCGCTCAACGGGAAAAAGCAGGTTATCTTGATCTCTATGCCGTTCGTGATTTTCCTTGTACAGACCTCTACACGATTAATCAACTCTGGCTAGAGTATAGTCGTGGACATTTTGGGTTTTCTGTACAAAAACGAATCTGGGAAAGTTTGATCAATCAGAAAGAATCTATCTCTGAAACGGATTTTGGGGATTATTTGGGATGGCGAAAAGACGGAAAATGGTTAGACTACGATGACCTGGTTTTTGATTTGCGATCGCCTCAAGGTCATCTTCCTGTTGGGTTCGCGTGGTGGGTGGTTTGGTGGTGTATTGCTTTGTCTCGGGTAGTGGTTTTTGAGGTGTTTGAACGTCTTGAGTCTTGTCAGCTTTAAGTCACGAATCAATCAGTTTGGGGTCTTAAGGATTGATCTTGATCGGGAGTTGAACACAGTAGGTACAGTAAACCCACAATACTCTATACTTAAGATTTTAGACGAAAAGCCTAAATTTGGCAACCCTCACTTTTTTTTCGAGGATTAAGTCCTCAAATTTGTTAGGATATAAAGTTGAAAATCCTAGCATTTTCTCGAAAAGTTAAGTTTCATTTACCGTTCTAGAATTTAGATTAATAAAAATCCGATGAGTACCCAGATTTTACTCGTTGAAGACGAAGAAGCACTCGCTCAATTTCTCAAACAAGAGTTAACCTATGAGGGATACGAAGTCACAGTGGAAAAAGACGGGATGAATGGATTAGTCAAAGCCAGAGAATCTAATCCCGATTTAATCATTTTAGACTGGATGCTCCCTCGATTATCAGGAATCGAAATTTGTCGGCGTTTAAGAACAAGTCATAATCATGTTCCGATTATTTTATTAACGGCTAAAGATGAAGTTAGCGATCGCGTTACGGGTTTAGACTCGGGTGCTAATGATTATATCATTAAACCGTTTAGTTTGGAAGAATTTTTAGCGCGAGTTCGAGTCCATATTCGTCATCTCCAAGAACCCAACGCCGACTTATTAACCTTTTATGATTTAAGCTTAGATCGGAAAACTCGGGAAGTCAGACGCGCCAATCGTTTAATTGATTTAACCGCTAAAGAATATGATTTACTCGAATACTTAATGAGTCATCCCCGTCAAGTTCTGACTCGGAATCAAATTCTCGAACAAGTTTGGGGATATGATTTTATGGGAGATTCCAATATTATTGAAGTCTATGTTCGGTATCTGCGAATTAAGCTAGAATCAGAAGGAGAACCTCGCCTGATTCAGACCGTTCGGAGTGTGGGATATGTATTACGAGAATAGACTAAAAACCCGATAAAATCACTGTAAAGATACTTCCTTCTCCGGGTTTAGAAAGCAATGTAACTCGACCTCCCATTCCTTCAACAATAGTTTTGACAATTGACAATCCTAAACCCGTTCCTCCGGCGCGAGTTCGAGCTTCATCAACCCGATAAAATCGTTCAAAAATACGGCTTTGATGCTGTAGAGGAATACCTTGTCCTTGATCACAAACACTCAGATAAACTTTCTTGTCTGTTTGTTTAACTTTCAGTGTAATCGGCTGTTCGGGTTCAGAATATTTAATCGCATTATCAATTAAATTGAGTAAAACTTGTTTCAGACGATTGCGATCAGCTTTAACCTGAATTGTTCCTTGAATTTTTTCTAGACGAACTCGACCTTGACTAAATTGTTGTGCCATTTCTCGCACTTCTGACAGTAAACTATTCACCTCAAAGGGTTCAATTTGAAAATGAAGGTTCCCATGATCTGCGCGTGCGAGTTCGAGTAAATCTTGTAATAAACGAATGGTACGTTCCGCTTCATTAGCAGCAACTTCTAAGCCTTCACGTTGAGGAGGAGTCAGGTTACTTCCTCGGCGTAATGTACTTTGTAAATATCCCTGAACAATCGTTAAAGGAGTGCGGAGTTCATGGGAAACATTACTTACAAATTGTCGCTGTTGTTCCCAAGATTCCGACAACCGATCTAGCATTTTATTACAAGTATTAGCCAGCATCGACACTTCACTGGGCGCTTGTTCTAACTTGAGACGATAATCCGACAAATCATCCGCAGAAATTGTTTCAGTCAGCTGACTCATCTGGTGTAACGGTTCTAGAGATTTATGAATATACCAAGCACTGATAATCACTAATACTAACGTTACAAAGATTGTCAACGGAATTAAGCTATAAATAATTGATAAAAAAATTGTATATTCTCGGGTAATATCCGTCACTAAATAAAGTTTTCCTAACTGTTGATTGGAAAGCTTTAAAGGCCCTCCACAAGCAATCCAATAGCGATCACTAATCAGAGCAACCTTCGGCTTCAAGGGCATATTTGTATACTCTAAAAGTTGAGCATGGGTTTGAGGATTAATATCTTCTTGAAATCCCATTGATTCAGCAATAATTTCACCATTACTATCTCGAATCCAAACTAAATGCTCTTTAACTTCTGGCTTCTCAATCACTCGCTGAATCGCCGCATCCCGAGACATCATATCACTATAAACCGTAACCTCATGGGAAAACTTTTTTGCCATCTCCTCAATTTTATATTTATGACTATCAACCAAGAGTTTTTGCATTCTCAAACTCGTCCAAGTCGTCACACTTCCTAAACTCAACACCGAAAAAATGGTAATTCCTAGCGTCAGTTGAAATTTCAAAGAAGCCGTCGGTAAAATTTTCCTATTTTTGATCTGATCAAAATATTTGAATCTCAAATTAGTCATACTTGTATGATTAAGCTTTAAAATTTCTAACATCCATTTAATCTAACCCAAATTTAATAGATAAACTTGATGAAAACATTAATCTATCCCTCGCTTCTATTCAACTTCGGTGGACTGAATTCGGACTGAAGTTTAACTGAGAACTCCCTGAGAAAGTCCCTGACTCTAAACATCAATGGCTAAAAAGGTAAGTCACTGTCATCAGTCTGATCTTCGTCTAAATCAATATTGGCTTCAAAATCTGATCTTTCTTCTTCTGTAACCCCAGAAAAACTCGGTAACGCAGTTGAATCTTTTTGATCCTTTAAATTCATCAATTCTCCAGAAAAAGCCTCTGCTAGTTGTCGAGAAGCAATTGCAACCCGATCTTCTTGTAAAGGATGAGAATTGATTATTTCTTGATGAGAAAATGAGGACGAATTGAAAGGAGGAGTTTCTAGGGGTTTAGGAGAATCTTCAACAGGAGAAATAGGGGGTTCTAACTCCGTTTCCCCTAATAATTCTGGCGAAGGAGTTGCAGAAAATTGTTCATTTTGTTGTTCATTCGGTTGAGGAGTTTCTGGAGAAGGATTAACAACAATTTCAGGAGATGCTGTTTGTTGATTATCGATTTTTTCAGGAGGAGTAGCCTGGTAAGAAGAAAGATTTTTCGGTTTTGTTCCAACTTCCAAACGAACTTTAATAGAATGTTTAAATAACTGTTGAAATGCAGCTTCAACATTAGAATTTCTTCCCTGTGCTATTTTCAGTAACTTTTGAGTGGGAACCCCAATATAGGCGACTTGTGTATCCATACCTAATAAACGTCCATGCTGACGAAATAAAGCTTGGGTTGCTGGGGGTTGAAGTTCCTCCAAAACCCGACGCCAAATGTCCTCAAGATCATAGTTTTCTGTATTAGCAGAAAATGTAGGTGTTGGCGTTTCTTCTGGGTGATTTTCCTGTATTTTCGGCGAAGGTTCAGACTGTTGATGAGGGATAGTTGGAGAAGGTTCTACAACGGGTTTTTCTTCGGATTTAGGTGGCGGAGTCGGTAACGGTGCAGGTGAGGGTGAGTTTTGGGGAGGTGATGAAGGGGTGATTGAAGGTTTAGATAAAGCGGTGGGTTGAGGGGTAGATGGTGCAGAATAACGAAGTGCAGAGGGTAATAATCCGAGTAAAATAATCTCTAACCATAAACGGGGTTGGGTGGTATTTTTAATTTGAGCTTCCCCTTCACGGAGATATTTTTGAGCGGCTAAGATAGTTGGGATTTCCCAATGATCAGCAAACTGACAAAGTTCTTCCCAAGTCGGTTGAGTTAATTTGACTAAATCGGAACGTTCAGGTGCAGTTTTAGCAATAAGTAAATCACGATAAAATTCAGCTAAATTTTGTAGAACAATTAGGGGTTCTCGTCCTCGATTGAGAAGTTTACGAATATAATCAATAATATCGGTGCTTTTTTCAGAGGCAATTGCTTTTAAAAGTTCGAGTAGGTCTCGTTCAGGAACAGCACCCACTAAATCCCAAACCTGTTCAACATTAATTTCACCCGCAAGTAAGCTTAATTGATCGAGTAAACTTTCTGCATCTCGGAGTCCACCTTGAGCAATTTGAGCAACCATTTTTAGGGCTTCTAATGTGATCGGGATTTGTTCTTTTTTAGCAATAAATTGTAAATGTTGAACCATAGGTTCGAGAGGAATACGACGAAAATCGAAGCGTTGACAGCGCGAAATAATCGTCGGTAAAACTCGTTGAGGATCGGTTGTCGCGAGAACAAAAACAACTCGTTCGGGCGGTTCTTCTAAGGTTTTTAGCAACGCATTAAACGCCGCTGTACTGAGCATATGACACTCATCAATCACATAAACTTTATAACGACATTGAACAGGTGCAAATTGAGCGCGTTCGATCAATTCCCGAATATTATCAACTCCGGTGTTACTTGCAGCATCAATTTCAATCACATCTAAAGTTGAACCGTTCGTAATTCCTTGACAAACGGCACAAGTTCCGCAGGGAGTAGCCGTTGGCTCATCGGCTGACAAACAGTTGAGTGATTTGGCTAAAATTCGCGCACTAGAGGTTTTTCCCGTTCCTCTTGGCCCGGTAAACAGATAAGCTGGAACAATACGCCCCCGATGAATGGCGTTGGTGAGTGTCGTTGCAATTGCATCCTGACCAACCAAATCAGCAAAGGTTTGTGGACGATATTTGTGGTGGAGGGGTTCGTAAGTCACAGCCAGGCAGTCAGATTCAAAAAAATTTGCTCAATCTAAATATCTCTATCCTAACGCTATCAGAAGATCTACATCTATGATAGGGTTTGGTGCAGGTGTTGTTTAGAGTGTTTGTTAACAACCCTTAACTCAATTGATGTTTATTTTGGAGAAATGTACAGAGTTTTGCATCTACTCACCCAGTTTATTATAGACTTGCCTGTTTGAGATGTAGAAATATCCAATCTTCGGAAATCTCAGATTACAATAGTATTGAGACTAAAATCTGGAGCCTTTTTTATTAATTAAAGCTTATGTCTGCGTCAGTTATCCATACAGAAACCCAACTTGCTCAAGCTTCACCGAGTGATCCGAGTGCAACCCAATCTCAGTCTCTCACACCCGAGGTGATTTGGATGGGAGCATCGGGAATACTCTTGCTGATTTTAATTATTTTCTCAATTTTGTTTAAGTTAAAAACTCAAGATCTAGACAAGCAACTGAGAATGGAGCAGTTTAGAAATAAAGAGTTACAGAAAAAATATAAATTAGCCGTCGGAACAATCTCTAAAATGGAGAAAAATCCTGACCTTATTCACTCGCGAGAGTTTAACTTAGATTATTTGAGAATGCGAATGGCAGAGGATGTTTTTCACTATGCCATTATTGTTCAAATTAAGATGAAGGTTAAACAGAAAATTGCTTTGGCTTTGCGTCCAACTCAAGCCGCCGTGGGAGAAAAAAGTAATGCTGGAACCGGGCGTCAAGTTGATTCGACATTTGATGTAGAGTATGAAACCGGACAGGGAAATGTTAGTAAAAAACGGATTTTATTTCGCATTCAAATTCGGCTGATGAAACTCCCCACTCAAGCCACTTCAACCACAATCAATCAAATCATTGACTGTTTAGAGACTTACCTCAGTCCTTCTGATGATCGCGAAAATTGGCAACCCACAATTCAAGGAAGAATTGTACAAATTCAGTGGGATCAAAAGGCTAAACCCACTCCATTATTGGTGTTAGAACAATCTAATGAAGGTATGAATGTCACCTTTAAAACGACTCGTCAAACCCCAGGTAGTGGTATCCAAAAAGCAGTTACTTCCGGAGGAAATCCCACAGCTAAAAAGCGGAAAAAATCGACGAAGATCAGCAAAACTCCATCTACAACTGATAAAAGTTAAGAAGTCAATTTTTTGTCTGGAGTAAGATTAACTCAATAGATGAACGGAATAAAATATAGGGATTTTAATCGGACTGAGGACAAGATCTCTGAGTCCACTCTCTGAGTAATAATACGCCTTGACAGAAAAACCAGGACTCTCGACTACGGTTGAACAATTGTTTGATAGTTTTTTGCAGTTAGGTGATTAATCCTAGATTAAGAATTTTCTCTCACGATAGAGTCTATTGTGGAGCGAGCAGTACCAAATTACTGATTGTGCTTGCACCCTAGACTTCATCGTTCTTTTAAGCGATTGTTAAAACTGCCTGTTCCCGATGATCTGATCGATAGTATTGCAAAATACTTTCAATAAGTTTATAGTCAAAATAGAGATCGATCATGCAGGGACTATGAGATCTATTCAAGCTTCCAACAATATGGCGTTTTACAACAATCGCTCTATCAAATCCGAGCTAAACCAAAAAGGCTGCCGTTTAACTCCGCAGCGAGAAAAAATTCTGCAAGTGTTTCACAGTCTTCCTCAAGGCAAACATTTAAGTGCAGAAGAACTCCATGGCTTCTTACAGAGTCAGGGAGAAAATATTAGCCTTTCGACGGTCTACCGAACATTACACCTACTGACCAATATCGGCATTTTGCGGGAACTCGAACTCGCCGAAGGCCACAAACACTATGAACTCTTTACGGCCCAAGGCCGTCGGCATCACCATCTGGTTTGTGTTCAGTGCTACAACACCTTTGAATTTAGTGATGAGTCTATCCTAAAAATCGGTCAAAAACAAGCGGAAAAAGCCGGGGTTCATCTACTCGACTGTCAACTGACCGTTCATGCGGTTTGTATTGAAGCCATTCGTCGAGGATGGCCGTCTTTACTTCCGAGTAGCTGGAGTTGTCCCCAAGCCATCGCCGACGGAAATCAAACTCAAAATCAAAATCAAGACAACCTCGAAAAATTAGAATCCTTAAAACAGCAAAACGAACTCGATAAGAATTAATCAATCTGCAAATTAAAGGGTAAACGAGTGTAAATTCCTCGGGGATCATTCAATGCTTTTAATTGTGCTAATTCTTCTCGTAACTTCAAAAACTCCAGCGTGATCGGATCAAGTGTTGATGAAGCTTGAGTAGATTCTCCTCCGATAAACGTTTCTAAAATTTGTTGTTCAAACGTTTCACCTTCTGGATATTCTTCCAGTTTCCAGTCATCTTCTAATTTTGCCTGTTCTGCTGCCGCTGCGATCGCCGCTTCTATCCCGCCAATTTGATCGACTAGACCGATTTTTTGGGCTTCTAAACCCGACCAAACTCGTCCTTGAGCAATTTCGACCACTTTCGACTTTGGGATATTTCTCGACTCAGACACCTTTGTTAAAAACCGTTCATAAATCGCATCAACAACCTTTTGAATTCTCGCTAATTCTTCCGGTGTTTTGGGGCGCGACACCGTATTTATATTGGCATAACGACCTGTTTTTACCACATCCCAAGTTACCCCATTTTCATTGGCGATATCCTGCACATTAAACAACACTCCAAACACTCCAATAGAACCTGTAATGGTATTCGCCTCTGCAAAAATTTGAGTCGCTGCCATTGAGATCCAATACCCACCCGAAGCCGCAAAATTTCCCATAGAAACAATCACAGGTTTTTGGGCTTGTAAAAGTTCAACTTCTCGACCGATAATTTCTGAAGCGGTTGCACTTCCACCCGGACTATTTACCCGTAAAACAACCGCTTTGACCTCTTTATCCATCCGCAATTCTCGCAGTTGTTTGGCTAGACTATCGCCCCCAATCTGATCGCCAACACCTTCACCATCAACAATACTTCCCTCTGCATAAATAATTCCGATTTTATTTTTACTATTAATATTTCCTCGATTAACTTTGATCACTTCCGGCATTTTTGCATAGGAATTAATGCTAATTTGACGAAACATTTTATCCTCATCTTCAGGTTCACCCGTCAGCTTTTTGAGATCAACAATCACCTCATCAAAATGCGCCACCTTGTCAACCAATTTACTTTTGACCGCTTCCGGCGCCATTAATATTCCTTGTCCATCCGCAATTTGTTGAAGCTGAGACGTATTTAACTGACGACTCGGGCTAACAGTCGTAATATATTTACCCCAAATATCATCGAGTAACTTCTGAGTTTGTTCTCGATTTTCTGGACTCATTTGTTTGAGTAAAAACGGTTCAACGGCTGATTTATACTTGCCAACCCGGGTTACTTGTACACCAATTCCAAACTTTTCTAACGCCCCCGCCAAAAACATAATTTCTGAACTGAGTCCGTTCATTTCCACCGAACCCAAGGGATTAACCACAATCGTATTCGCCACAGAAGCTAAATAATATTCGGGTTCTGTCCAATCTAAATCATAAGCAATAATCGGTTTACCAGACGCTTTAAATTTTTCAAGTGCTTGTCGAACTTCTGTAGAATTTGCTAAACCTGTACTTGTCGGATTACTGGTTCCTTTGAGATAAAGTCCCACTATGCGATCATCTTGACTGGCTTCTTCCAACCCTTCTAAAATTGTCCGAAGTTTGATTTGATTGAGAGAATCTTCTGAGAGGGCTTTTTGAAAGAGTTCGCTGGTATTGTATTCTGGATCAGCATCCGTAATATTTAAGGACAGATCAAAGACTAAGACAGATTTATCTTTTACCTGAGGGCCAGAGTCTTGGGTTGCGGCTGCCATCACTAAAAATATTAATCCTCCGACTCCCATCGTGACCATCAGGGCGAGTCCTAGAAGGTTTCCAAGTAAGCTAGCAAAGGTGTATTTTAGGAAGTCTTTCATTATCCGTTTAACCGTCAGGAGTGGAGCGTTTAAAAAGGGTTGATGATTTGACCGTTCTCAATCAATTGTAGAACTTGACAAATTAGAGATAAGTTGATCATAGCTTACCCCATTGCTGATGTGTTCAAGTTTTCCTGGACTAATTTGAAGGATTAACACACAAAGCGGTTTGATCGAATTGCGATCGCAACGGATGCTTAATTTGATCTTAAATCTTTTTCAGTCTTTTCAGTAGCAGCCAGAATGTTAATCAATCAACTTTATTGAAAAAAGTGATATTAATGACAAAACCGAGAGAAAAGTTGCGCGAAAAATAGCTTCCATTCCTGGCAACTGCATAGAGAAAAACTGATCCTCAGTGGGGTCAAGTCGCCGCGATCGCTTTATGGAAGCCTAACCCGCTTAACCCCGAACTTGTTCTAAAACACCCGACTGTTTCAATTCTGTTAACGTGGGATTTCCCGTACAAAAAAGCACCGTTGAAATCTCCGCCTTGAGAATCTCCACTAAGCGATGAACAGCCTGTTCTGACTCGGCTGCGGCTTGTAAAAACGGCCATGCTAACCCCGCTAAATCAGCCCCCAGTGCGATCGCTTTGGCGACTTCTAAACCGTTACGAAGTCCTCCCGAAGCAATCAACGGTACATTAGAATTAATCGTGCGAATTCGAGTAATACACTCAGCAGTCGGTAAACCCCAATCGGCGAAGGTGTCTCCTAAACGTCTTTGACGGGGGTCTGCTGCCCGTTCTCCCTCGATTTTTGCCCAAGAAGTCCCCCCCGCCCCGGCTACATCAATCGCTGTTACACCCGCTTCTAATAGCCGGGTTGCCATCGTTGCCGAGATACC
>CAZNCM010000097.1:14975-17538 GCA_964571155.1 uncultured Lyngbya sp.
TCCGACTTCTTTGGCAATCACTGGAATTGGGAGTTTTGTACAAAGTATTTTGATTTTGTCAAGTAGTCCGCGAAAGTTTGTATCGCCTTCGGTTTGAATACATTCTTGGAGAGGATTGAGATGTAAAATCAAAGCATCTGCTTCTAAAAGATCAACAACGCGCTGACATTGTTCTAAACCGTAATCATAGTTAAGCTGAACAGCACCTAAATTAGCAAATAATAAAATATCGGGCGCTAGAGTTCGCACCGCAAAAGTATCGGCTACTTGAGGATTTTCAACCGCTACCCGTTGAGAACCGACACCCATTGCAATCTTGAACTGTTGGGCGGCGGCGGCGAGGCGTTGGTTAATCATTTTAGCTTGGGCGGTTCCTCCTGTCATTGATGAAATGAGTAGGGGTGCTTGTAGTTTTTTACCCAAAAAAGAAGTTGTCAGATCAATCTCATCGCGGTTTAACTCGGGTAGACAACAGTGCGTAAAGCGATAGCGGTCTAGTCCATTTGTTTGTTGTCGAAATTGTACATCCTCATCCAAACAAATCCGCAAGTGATCAGCTTTGCGAGTTTGGGTTTGGGCGTTTGTGTTCGCGGAATTGGAAATTTCAGAGCGAGGGGTTATTTGTGGAGACATTCTGTGAGTTCTGCACCAAATGAGACTGGATTTTTACAGTTTACAGCCTTGACAGTCACCAGTCACCCTCCGGGTTCGGCAGTGTTTTCAGTTAACAGTTCCATCTCCCTATCTCCCCATCTCCCTATCTCCCTATCTCCCTATCTCCCCATCCCTGTCAAGGGCTAATCAATTCAACTCGATCTTGTCCATCGGTTTCTTCGAGATAGACTTTTACTTGTTCTTCGCGGGCGGTGGGGAGTTCTTTTCCGACAAAATTGGGATGAATGGGAAGTTGACGATGGCCACGATCTACTAAAACAGCAAGTGTGATGCTTTCTGGACGTCCGTACTCGTTAACGGCGTTTAATGCGGCTCGAATCGTGCGTCCACTATAAATGACATCATCAACTATTACAACAAATTTACCTGTTAAATCTAAGGGGATTTGAGTTTTTGCGGGAGTTCGCATTCCCACTTTATCTAAATCGTCTCGATAAAAGGTAATATCGATAGCGCCGACAGCAACGGTGAGTTGTTCGAGAATTCCGATTTGTTGAGTCAGTCTTTGGGCTAAGGGTACACCACGGGTATGAATTCCCAGTAAGACCAAATCAGAAAGATCGCCCGCTCTTTCGATAATTTCTGAGGCTAAACGATTAACTGTACGTCGGATTTCTTCGGGTGAAAGGATTTCAACGATTTTACTCATGTTCAATGTTGTATGATTAGAGGTCAGTTGTTGAGGACTGGAAGTTGTACTCTCTGGATTTGGGGCGTTTGAAAGAGACAAAGTGGGGATTTTACATCGATAGATCGGCGATCGCCATCAGATAACTTTTCTAAAGTCTATTGACAATTAAGCCGATCACCCCATAAGCAAAAAGAAATAATCCCAACTCTATCAGAAAAGTTTGGCGAGTCAGGTGTAGTGCTTGGTGAACAATAGCCGGAGTAATAGGGGAAATAAAGTCACCCAACAGCGGTTTAGATTTGATCACACCTCGATACTTATTCACACCTCCTAACTGCACTCCTAAAGTCGCAGCATAAGCACATTCACTCCAACCTGCATTCGGACTGGGGTCATAAATTGCATCCCGTTGACAGATTGTCCAAACTGATTTGGGTTTTCCCGACAAAATCGCAATTAAAAGGGTATTGAATCGACAAGGCAACCAAGTTAGGATGTCTTCTAATTTTGCACTAAACCATCCGATATCGGTTAATGGTGCTTCTTTATAACCCACCATAGAATCAAGGGTACTTGCAGCTTTATAGGCGAAAGCAAACGGTACACTACCAATGCCAGGTATTACCATACCAACCCCGGCATAGAATAGAGGAGCGATTATACCATCGGTTGAGTTTTCGGCAACTGTTTCTAAGACTGCTCGGAGAATTTCTGGCTCAGATAAATCTTGAGTATCTCGACCTACATATAAACTTAACTGTTGACGGGCTTTGATCAGATTACCATTGTTTAGAGGATGGAGAACATCAACGGCTGCCTGATGTAAACTGCGAAGGGCAAAACAACTGGCTAACATGATACTTTCTACCCCTATATCCAAGATTGGATGTAGGGGAAATTGAAGGGGGATCGATTGCACGACTTGTAAAATTAACCAACTGGTAAATCCGCTACCAAAAATGAGTAAGATTGCGAGTAATATACCAGACAGTTTGAGAGATTGAGGCGTTTTAAACCCAGCAAAAGCGAGACGGGTATATTGCTCAATCGCCCATCCCATAACCTGTACAGGATGTAACCACCCCCAGGGATCACCAATGAGAAAGTCGAGCCAAGCCGCAATTACCAGAGCGAGAATTGAACTTGAGTCAATCATTTATTCAGGATGAGGAGGAAAAGAGAGTTCAGAAAAAAGTTGAGATTCTTGAGTGTTAACCCGCTACAATGGTTAGACAACAAAACTGGTTTCTTCACCTT
>CAZNCM010000098.1:0-834 GCA_964571155.1 uncultured Lyngbya sp.
CCGAGACGAAACACGGCCAGTCGCCGGTGTCCTTCCTGAAAAGAGTAAATGACGTCTCTGTTAAATTTGTATGTCATTCCTGTGTGTGTGGTGTGAGGATTTTCGATGCGGTCGGGATTTCTGACCGCTTTAGTTTTATCTCATTTTATGTTTTTCAATATGTTTTTCAAGCTGAGTGTTTTGCAGGTCAATCTGGGTTTATAGTTTAACAGTGCATTCTAAATTTCTAAATCTATCTAAAGTTTTAAGTTCGTCTATTGGATGAGCCAATATTTTGCTAAAGTTGCTCGGAGTTTAGAGTTGATCGCAGCTCAAGAGTTGGAACGCTTAGGTGCAAAGGCAATTCGTCCAGACTTTACTGGGGTACACTTTGAAGGCGATCGCGAATTGCTTTATCGGGTGAATCTTTGGTCAAGAACGATTTTTCGGGTGTTGGTTCCGATTCATCACTTTGCTTGTGGCGATGCCAAACAACTCTATCAAGCCGTTCAAAGCCTTTCCTGGGAACAGTATATTCAACCCGATGATACATTTGCCGTTCACTGTACAGGTCGAAATCGCGCTCTCAATCATACTCATTTTAGTGCGTTACAGGTCAAAAATGCAATTGTCGATCAGCAACGTCAACACTGGGGCGAACGTTCGAGTATTGATACTGAAGATCCCGATGTGATCATTAATCTTCACATTGATCAAGATCGGGGAATTTTGAGTTTAGATAGTTCGGGTCAGAGTTTACATCGACGGGGATATCGGCCAGCGGTGGGGAAAGCGCCCCTAAAAGAAACTCTAGCCGCAGCGTTGCTGGAAATGGCTCAATGGCAGCCCAATCTG
>CAZNCM010000098.1:844-17514 GCA_964571155.1 uncultured Lyngbya sp.
GTTTTTAGACCCGATGTGTGGTTCTGGAACCCTCCCTCTAGAAGCGGCTTTGAAGGGCTTGAACGTTGCACCTGGACTGTTTCGAGAGACGTTTGGGTTTATGAGATGGCAAGATTTTGATGGGGAGTTGTGGGACTCGTTGTATCAAGAAGCGGAAAAGAGTCAGTTATCCCAGTTAGAGACTATTATCGCTGGATGCGATCGCGATGGAGAAATGGTAGCTCAAGCCCGTTATAATGCTCAACAGTGCGGGGTAGAAGATCAAATTCGTTTAACTCAAGCAACGTTATTTCACCTTGAACCTCCGGCTGATCACGGTATAATTATCTGTAATCCTCCTTACGGAGAACGCTTAGGTGATGCGAACCAGTTAGGAAGTCTTTATCAACAGCTTGGAGATATTTTCAAGCAACGTTTCAAGGGGTGGACTGCATTTATCTTAACTGGAAATAAAGCACTCTCTAAACAAGTTGGACTGAGAACCGCGCAACGAATACCTGTTTATAATGGAACGATTGCTTGTACGTTACTGAAATACGAACTTTACTAAAAGATACCCTTAAATGAACAGAATTAAAAGTTGGATGAGGTACTTGATCATCTTTATTGTGACAGTGCTAATTATTCCAGTCGCTTGTTCAATGACTCAGCCCGAAACAGGTGAATGGGGCTATCGGGGTGAAATAGGGCCGGAAAATTGGGCGACCTTAAATGAAGAATTTGCGCTTTGTGAAACGGGACTGCAACAGTCTCCGATTAATATTGACACATCGGCTTTAACGCCGAAGCCCAAACTAGAATTTAATTATGATTATACGCCACTAAAAGTGATTAACAGAGGTCATACTGTTGAGATTGAGTATGAAGCGGGAAGTCAAATTAAAATTGATGATAAACAATATGAATTGAAGCAATTTCACTTTCATTCGCCGAGTGAACATCAGTTAAATGGAAAAGCTTATCCGATGGAAGTTCATCTGGTTCATCAAAGTTCGGATGGTGAATTAGCAGTCGTTGGTATTTTGATGGAAGAAGGAACGGAAAATCGATTTATTTCTAGTTTATGGCCTCATGTACCGGAAGAAATTCGAGAAAATCCCGTTAGTGGAGTTGCGATTAACGCTAGTGCATTACCGCCTGAAAATCAAGTGTATTACAATTACAAGGGTTCGTTAACAACACCGCCCTGTAGTGAAGGGGTAAACTGGATAGTGTTTGAAAAACCTATTGAAGTTTCTAGCAAACAGATTGAGTATTTTCGCTCTCTTTACAATGTCAATGCTAGACCCGTTCAACCTGTGAATGAACGTCAAGTTATTTAATAGTAAATAAGGAACAGAGAAAATCATTTTTCCGATCCCTCAATCTGCCAATCCTCAAAACCTAATACTGAAGATGAGTTGAATCTAACTGCTATTGGTATTAAAATTAGGAAATGTTACTCACAGACTCACAATATTATGGCCGCTCAAGTCGAAATTTATACTTGGAGTACCTGTCCTTTTTGTATGCGGGCGAAATCACTCCTCAATCAGAAAGGCGTAGATTTCACCGAGTATGTCATTGATGGGGATGAAGAAGCACGAGACAAAATGGCCCAACGTGCAAATGGTGGCCGTTCTGTCCCGCAAATTTTTATCAACGATCAACATATTGGCGGTTGTGACGATATTCATGCGTTAGAAGCCGAAGGAAAGCTTGATCCATTGTTAGCTTAAACGGGTTGGAGGGTAGGAATTATTGGAAGGTGTAGCGCGATCGCGGTAGGATAAACAATACAGCTTGACCGTTACTCCTTCACCAATACCCCTAAAATCCGATGAAATTTGCATTCATCATTGACCCGATTGAAAAGCTGAACCCTGGCCACGACAGTAGTGTGGCGATTATGGAAGCCGCCCAAGCCCTGGGTCACGAAGTCTGGATCACCCAGATGGCTGAACTAACGGTGACGCAAGGGAAAGCCTGGGCGACTTTAATTCCGGTTCGTCTGACTCCAGTGAAACGAGAAGGCGATCGCTGGATCGCGGCTGAACTTTGGTTTTCGTTGGACAAGCCGCAGTTATTGGCTTTAGAAGACATGGATGCGGTGTTTATTCGGACTGATCCACCCGTGACAGTTCCTTATTTATATGCAACTTATATTCTTGATTATATTGATTCGACAAAAACATTGGTGATTAATTCACCTCACGGGTTACGGGCGGCGAATGAGAAGATGTATGCTTTACAATTTACTGAAGCGATTCCGGAAACTATTGTTAGTCAAAATAAACAGGTGATTCGGGAGTTTGTCGAGAAACAAGGTGCGGGAGTTTTGAAGCCTTTGGGCGGAAAAGCCGGGGAAGGAATTTTGTTTTTGGAAGCAAGCGATCGCAATTTTAATTCTTTAATTGAAATTAGCACAAAATTGGGTCGAGAACCTGTGATGGTACAGACTTTTTTACCGGCGGCGAAAGAGGGCGATAAACGAATTATTTTATTAGATGGTGAACCGATAGGGGCGGTTAATCGGATTCCAACGGGGAAAGAATTTCGTGGAAATATGGCAGTGGGTGGACGAGTGGCACCCGCAGAAATTACAGATCGGGAACGAGATATTTGTATGCAACTGGCATCAAAATTAAAAGAAGATGGGTTATATTTTGTAGGAATTGATGTGATTGGGGGGTATCTAACAGAAGTAAATGTGACCAGTCCAACCGGAATTCGGGAGGTGGATTTATTAGATAATGTTAATTTAGGAAAACAGGTGATTGAATGGATTGAAAATCGAGCAAAAAACAAGTAATAAATTGCTAAATTAAACGATAAAACTGACGAATTAGAGTTGAATAATGACAAATAAAATTGGAATTGCAGTGATCGGTACAGGGTTCGGAAAAAAGGTTCATATTCCCGGACTTGAAGAACATCCCCGTACAGAAGTAGTGGCGGTTTATCATCGGGATATTGAGAAAGCCAAAGCAATGGCATCGAGTCATAATATTCCCCATGCAGTGAGTAAAATTGAGGAGATTGTTGCTTTACCAGAGGTGACAGGTGTGGCGATTTCGACACCGCCTTTCTTGCATTATGATATGGCTAAAATTGTCTTACAAGCGAAGAAGCATTTACTGTTAGAAAAACCGACAACATTGAATGTTAATGAAGCCCAAAAACTCTATCAATTGGCAAAACAAAATAACTGTGTAACGGCCTTAGATTTTGAGTTTAGATTTGTTCCGGCTTGGCAACATTTTGCTGAACTTTTGAGTCAAAATTATGTCGGTGAAAAACGGTTAATTAAAATTGATTGGTTAGTTTCAAGTCGGGCCAATCCTGAACGGGGTTGGAATTGGTACGCCCAAAAAGAAAAAGGCGGTGGGGCACTGGGGGCGATTGGTTCTCATGCGTTTGATTATATTGATTGGTTGTTTGGAAAAGTGAATCGAATGTGTAGTGTTTTAAGCACCTCTATTCCCTCTCGTCCTGACCCCTCAGAGGGCGGAAAATTAAAGCCCGTGGATGCAGATGATACCTGTAGTTTAATTTTAGAATTAGCTGATGGAACGCCTTGTCAAGTCAGTTTGAGTTCGGTCACGTATCAAGGGCGCGGACATTGGGTAGAAGTTTATGGAAGTAAAGGAACACTAATTTTAGGAAGTGATAATCAACAGGATTATGTACACGGTTTCAAATTGTGGGGAAGTCAAAACGGAGAGGCATTAGCAGAGATTCCTATTCCTGAAAAGTTACAGTTTCCGCGTGTTTATCCTGATGGAAGAATAGCGCCCTTTGTGCGGGTTGTTAATCAATGGGTGAACGGAATTGAACAAGGAAAATCTTTGGTTCCCTCAATGCGTGAGGGCGTTTATTCACAGTTGTTAATGGATTTAACTCACGAGTCAAGTCAGACGGGAACTTGGGTTAATATTCCTGATTTTGAAAAGGTTTTAGCGGGAGTCTAAAATCGGCTACAGAGTGCTGTTTTAGTTCATTGTTTTTGAGTTAAAACAGTTATAAAATATTTTTTCCATAGTCGGCAGAAGCATGAAGTCTTTCCCTGCCGATTTTAATTTAATTAATTTCTGATATTTTAAGCTTTTTATTTCTTCTTCCGTAAACCTGATGACAAATCCTGTAGAGAGAGGCTAGGCTGGATTCAGATCGGCTATTGACTCAACAGTTGAAGATGATATGACAGAACTCGCAATTGAAACACGCGGACTGACTAAACAATTTGACCGTCATCTGGCGGTGAGTGACTTGGATTTACAAGTGAGAGTGGGTGAAGTTTACGGATTAATTGGGCCGAATGGTGCGGGGAAAACAACCTTATTACGAATGTTAGCCACCGCAGAAGAAGCCACCACAGGCGAGATTTACATCCACGGTGAACGGTTAAAACGGGATCGCACAAATTCCAGTCTGAAACAACGTTTGGGCTATTTACCGGATGATTTTCCGCTCTATGATGACCTGACGGTTTGGGATTATTTAGATTATTTTGCCCGACTTTATTATTTACGGGAACCCAAGCGATCGCGGCGTTTGTATGATGTGTTAGAACTGGTACAACTGACGAATAAATGTAAAAGTCAGATTTCGACTTTATCGAGAGGAATGAAACAGCGTCTGAGTTTAGCGCGAACGATTATTCACGAACCGTTAGTGTTATTATTGGATGAACCTGTTTCGGGTTTAGATCCTATTGCTAGAATGCAGTTTCGGGATATTATTAAAAGCTTACATGAAGCCGGAATGACAATTATTATTTCCTCTCATGTATTGAGTGATTTAGAGGATTTTTGTACCTCAATTGGCATCATGGAATTGGGCTATTTAGTCGAAAGTGCATCTCTCCAAGACTTGTATCAACGCTTGAGTCATCAACAGATCTTAATCGGGGTTTGGGGTAAACTTGAGGGGTTAATTGATCAGTTAAAAAATTATCCTCAAGTGGAAGGATGGGAAATTATTCCTCAGACTCAGAAAGTGCGAGTTCAGTTTTCAGGTTCTCCACAGGATTGTGCTAGACTGCTACGAAAGTTAATGGATGCAAATATTGCAATCACTGAATTTTCTCCAACTCAAGAAAGTCTAGAATCAATTTTTCTTAAGCTCGAACATAAGCAAGCTTCATAGAAAAAAAGCACAACTTTTAGTGATGATTTCATTGAGAATTTAGTTGGGTGAATCAGAACTTGATATCTGAAAACAATGCGGTTAATGCAAAATGTTGATTGAGTGTCAAAATGTTTTTGAGATAGACAATATACACCGATCTAAAATATCTTTGATCCTCTCAAATAACCCAAATAAGGAGCATGAACATGAAAATTCATTGGTTTAATCAACTTGGAGAACTCAACCCCCAACTCTTTCGGGAAATCAAAGGACGGTTTACCCGGCGAAATTTAGCTCTTTCAATTGGTCTTTCTCTCCTCGTACAATTTTTTGGTTATCTTTCCTATTCGACTAGAATCGTTGAATCTATAAGACTCGATAGTAAATATTGCACTGCGAAACCAACCTATCTGCAATATCAAGAACAATACACGCAAATCAATAATCAACTTTATTCTTCACCCACTAATGATCTTTCTATTAACCGTGAGGCTTTAGAAGCCAAGTTGTCTGAACTCAGTCAATTAATGAATGCTAACTGTCCGCCTGATGCCATTAATTCTTCGTTATGGTGGCGTGACTACTGGACGGAGACATTTATGGTGTTGAGTGTCTTTGGTTTCTTTGCGTTAATTCTCATCGGAAGCTATATGCTCATCAATGATTTAGCCACAGAACAACGACGAGGAACACTCAACTTTATTCGTCTTTCTCCTCAAACCTACAAAAGTATTTTTGTCGGGAAAATATTAGGTGTACCCAGTTTACTCTATCTAGCGATTGCATTATTTATTCCCTATCATATTATATCAGGAATATCAGGGGGAATTTCAATCCTAGAAATTTTTAGTTTCTATACAGTAGTCGTTGCAAGTTGCGCCCTTTTCTATAGCTTTTCACTCCTGTTCGGGTTGATGACTCTTGGACAGAGTGGCTTTCAAGCTTGGTTAGGGAGTGGTTTAATTTTCATATTCTTGATGCTTGCTAATAATAAACCAATCTATCAAGATGGTAGTGATTGGCTCAACTTATTTTGTCCGTCTTTTCTGCTACGCCACTTAATTGATCGGACAGATTTATCGGACTTAAATTTCCCGTTTAATCACGATAGTCTTCAAGTCTTGAAATGGTTTGAACTGCCTTTAGGAACCTCAACAGCGTTGATTATTTTCTTTTTGCTGTTCAATTATAGTTTGTGGACATTTGGAATTTGGCAAGGACTCAAACGGTGTTTTTATAATCCCGATGCTACTTTATTCAGTAAACAACAAAGTTATGGGATTACAGGATGTTTGACTTTGATGAATTTAGGATTTTTATTCCAAGATTTTGAACTCAAAAATGAGTCTTCTATAATCAATGCTGTTGTGTTTAATTCACTTCTCTTTTTTGTATTGGTTGCAACCTTATCTCCACACCGACAAACGTTGCAAGATTGGGCGCGATATCGCCGAGAACGAGTCAACGGAAAAACCCATCTCTTATCTGATTTAATTCAAGGAGAACGAAGTCCGGTAGTTGTCGCAATTGGGCTTAATGTAGGGATTGTCATAACTCTATTTGGAGTGACTATATTAGGAATAGGCATCTCGGATAAATCTTTCCAAATACTCACAGCCTTGCTGTTAAATTCTAGTTTAATTTGGCTGTGTGCAAGTTTAGCTCAATTGCTACTTTTAATGAGAACTCCCAAACGAGGATTTTGGGCCGTTGGAATAGTGGGATCTGTCCTTGTTTTACCTTTGATGATCTTTGCTTTCTTAGGGCTAGAACCGAGTAAAGAACCCTTAACGTTTTTATTCTCTTTTCTGTCTTTTACTGCCCTTCCCTATGCAACGATTCCATTTATTTTGACTGTAATTGTAAATCAGTCGATAGTTACAATTGTATTGAACTTAAAGCTAACTCAACAACTCAAAAAAGCTGGTGAATCGACTTCTAAAGCTTTATTAAGTGGTCGTTCGGCTTAACTAACTTGGGCGGGTTTTCTCGCCCGTCCCTTGAATTTATTGGATAAATCAACCATGACTAAAACTGTTTTCAATCCTCTAAGAGAATTTAATCCCCAACTTTTGCGAGAACTGAAAGGTCGCCTTAAATCTCGTAATATTATCCTGATTGTTGCCCTTTCTCTGATTGCTCAAATTGTGACTGTTCACCGTTTAAAGTATTATTGGTTTGATATTTTTATGACTCTGAGTTTAGGTTCAACGACAGCCGCTTTAACCATTGGAACCTTTATGTTGGTTAGCGACTTAGATGAAGAAGAACGACGAGGAACTCTAGATTTTATCCGACTTACTCCTCAGTCTGCGACTCATATTTTTATCGGAAAATTGTTGGGTGTTCCCAGTCTCTTATTTCTTGCAATTGCTTTAGCCCTACCCTTACAGTTTTGCTCTGGATTGCTTAGTAATTTCAGGTTTATAGAGATATTAGGATTTGACATTCTCCTAATTTTTCGATGCTTTTTTGTGTTGAGTTTAGCCTTGTTTTTGGGATTAGTTAAGGGAAATATTGCCGGGTTAAAGCCTTGGTTAGTGAGTGCATTTGTACTGTTTTGTTTATTTGTTTTTCTGGCAATATTTCCGAATGTACCCACTCTCAATAATGGATGGGATGCTATTAAACTCTTTTCTCCTTCTCCCCTGTTGCCTTATTTTTTATCTGAATTTCCTCAACAACATATTTTTGATAGAAACGTTCAATATTACATCACAGAACTACACAAACTGCGTTGGTTTTATCTCCCCATCGGTGCAAATGCTTTGAATTTAAGCTTGTTTTATATCGTTAACTATGTTGTTTGGATTCGATTAATTTGGCAAGGAATCAATCGTCTTTTTCATAACCCGATTTCCACACCAATTAGCAAACGGCAAAGTTATGTAATCACAGCTTGCTTTACCATTCTGTGTCTAGGGTTCTCGATACAAAACTTTGGATTAATCAATTATCAACTCTTACTTGCTCAAAATCTCTTGTTCTTTTTTGGGTTAATTGCAGCCCTTTCTCCCCACCGTTTAACCCTTAAAGACTGGATACGAGACTCAGTAAAATTGACTCAGAAAAAAGATTTAATCTCAGATTTAATTTGGGGCGAAAAAAGTCCAGCGATTATCGCGATTGCTATTAACCTGCTAATTGTTTCAGTTCCGATTGGTGTTGTCACACTTTTAACAGTTGATTCTTTTGCAGACAAAGATATACTGTTGTTCGGATTGTTTTTGAATGCCAGTTTTATTCTGCTCTGTGCGAGTTTAGCTCAACTAATGTTGTTGATGAAAAGCCGTAGACGAACATTATGGACAACTGGCATTCTCAGCACTATCGTTATTTTACCGCAAATCGTCTTTAGTATTTTGCAAATTTATCCCCATGAAGAACCCCTACCTTTTCTATTCACTGTACTCTTTTTAGCAGGATTTGAAAACGTGGATTTAGCTTCTATCTTGTTCGCTTTTATTAGCCAAAGCTTAGTGTTAGTAGTGTTCAATTTGCAATTTGTTCGTCAGGTAAAAATGATCAGCAAAGCTTCATCTAAACTTCTAGTCTCTTAGGCTTCTTGTTCATAGATTTGATGCTCTCGCTTGATGAACACTTCTGCTAACAGTTGATAGGCTTCTTTCCAAGCCGCCATAACTTCATCCGTTGCGACTTCACCTAAAATATCTTTCATCGCCTGTAACAAACTCTCACCAACAATCGAATATTGTTCGGGTTGAACATGGGTTTCAACGTGACGATGGGCAACTTTTTCAACCATTGATTTTAAGGCTTCTAAATTATCAATGTGAGTTGCATAACTGTAAATTGCGGTGGCTAACCGAGCGGGTTGAGAACCATTTTTTTGATCTTCCATATTGAACTGTTCTTTGACTTCAGGATGATTTTGAAACATGATTTCATACATCCTGTTTGTAATTTCCTGACCCTGTTTTTTTAATAAAGGAGCGGTAGATTTAATTCGTTCAATCGTTTCGAGACTAACAAACTTTTTGACTTGAGGCTGTTCGGAAACGGCGAGAACAAAAGCCAAATTTTCTTCAGCTTGTAACGCATGGGGAGCATGGGCTGGCATAAACACAAAAACGCCGGGATTTAACGTAATTTCTTCTCCATTAAGTGTTAATTTTCCGCTTCCCTCAAACACTATTACTGTTGCATTACGAGCCGAAGTATGTTCTTCAATATCCGTCCCTTTTGCCAAACAAAACAGCGTGTATTGACAGTTTTCATCTTTGAGAATAACCTTGCTTAAAATTCCTTTTTCGGGATATTCAATTAATGCTTGTAAATTCGTGTTGTAGGGAGCGTTGGGTGTTGCAATTGTATTTGCCATGATTTTTCTCCTGTGGTTTGTCAACTGTTACCGCCAAATCTCAAATCTTACTTATTCTTGGCTTTTGCGGTAAACTGGTTGTTATATTTACTGTAGCGAAATATTTTTGCTTTGTATCTGAGCTAGCTCATAAATGGTAAGGTCATATTTTAAACTGTAGAAATCAGATGCAATCTTTAAGGGAATCTTTAGCCAAAATCTCGGTGTTGGATAACCTTGATTCTTCCGCACTGGAACAACTTCAACCCCATACTCTGATTAAACGTTATCGAAAAGATGAAATTGTCATTTCCGAAGGCGATTGTCTTTCTCCACAACTTTATGCTTTAATAGAAGGCAGGCTACAAGTGGGGAAAACTGCAATTCATGGTAAAGAAACCTTAGTACGAATCATTGCTTCTGGTGAAATTTTTGCGGCGCCTGCTATTTTTGGTAACGGTATCGCTCCGGCGACAGTTCGCTGTCAAACCGATTCTATTGTATTAACAATTGAACGTGAAGCCTTATTAGAAACCATTCGTCATCAACCCGAAGTCGCCCTCAGAATTATAGAAGTTTTCAACCAACGTTTGCAGCACCTTCATAATACCGTACATGGCTTGATTTCTGAACGGGCTATTGTGCGAATTGTGCGCTTGATTCAATATTATGCTAACCGTTATGGAACCCAAGCCGTTGAGGGCGGAGACTGTTTAAATCTTCATCTTTCCTATGCTCAAATTGCTCGCAGTATTGGGATTACCTATGAAGAATGTTTACGGTTGATGAAAACAATTAAATCGGTAATTGTCTATCAACGGGGCGGAAAAATTATGATCAAAGATTGGCAAAAGTTAGAAGAAATTGCCAGTTAATATTAAACTTAAAAAAGAATGCTACAGGTGTTTTAAATAACTCACAGTCCCCCTTCTACTCCCATTATCAAAGTCCCCCAGAATTGGGGGATTTAGGGGCGTGAGGTGAGAGGGGTGGAGACTCTATTTTTTGCAGTCGGGATGAATAGCGCCTTGATTACAAAGATAACTAATTTGTTCTGAACTCAGGTTTTTACTCCGAGAAAAATTAACTCCTCTCATGCGATTGGATTGATTATCAATTCCCACAGGTTCAATAATTGAATCCTGATTATTCTCCTCTATTTTATTCACAAAAAAGACAGCATCTTGAAAATCTACCCCGTTTAAATTCGCCCCTCTCAAACTGACTAAACTCAAGTCAGCATTTTGTAAATTCGCATTTTTGAGGTTAGCATTTCTAAAATTCGCACCTGTTAATAACGTCGAACTTAAGTCAGCATTTCTCAAATCGGCTCCCTTTAAATCCGCTCCAGAAAGATCAGCATTTTGTAACTGACTATTTTCTAAATCCGCCTCCATAAACTGAGCGCCTTGAGCATTCATTTCATTGAGACGAGCATTTTTAAGATTCGCTTCAGAGAGATTGGCATTGGCTAAATCAGTACCCGTAAATTTAGCATTATTGAGCTTGGCTTGCTCTAAATTTGCTCCGATTAATTTAGCACTGCTGAAGTTCGTTCCGGTTAAATCCGCCTCGGATAAATCCGCTTTATTTAACGTTGCTCTCAGGAGATTAGCCCGTCTCATATTAATATGACTCAGAAAAGCACCCGTGAAGTTAGATCCAGTCAAATCCGCCCCACTCAAATCAGAAATCCAATCATCAAATGTTTCGTAACGACCATCTTCTCCCGGCCCGTAAAAGCTGCTATTTTTAAAGCTAGCATGGGTGAGAATACTACTTCTAAAATTAAACCCGGAGAGATTAATTTGATCCAAAATTAATGTAAATTGAGTTGGAGGTATCGTCGATTGACCGAGATCAACACGACTGAGATCAACATTATGAATATTCCCTTCGTGAACGGTGAGAATTTTGGCGATCGCTCTTTGAGTCGCTTGTAAACGTTGAGCCACTAACTGTTTATCTTTAGCATTTGCCCCAAATTGCATCGAGTCAAGATCATTTTTTAAAGCTTGATTTAACTGCCGTAAATAGGGCAATGCAACAGGCCCGGTACTAACGAGCGCTTGTTGAGCAGAATCTAATAATAACGGGTTGCTTTCCTGTCCTAAATAATCCACTAATAACGGAATAGCGCGGGAATCATTTAACGTTCCCAAGGCTAAAATTGCCCCTCGACGTTGAGCCGGATCGGTAGACGCACTGGGCGATAATTTACTCACCAACGCCAGAAATACTTCATTATCTTGGTGTTGAAATTCTCGACGGTTGGCTTGATTTTGAATATAAACCTGAGTTCCGACAAACGTCCCCAATACAGCCGCCATACTCGCGCCACTAACAGTTAATAAGGTGATACCAGGATGTTGGCGCATCCAAGCCCAAAGGTTGAGGGCAATTTTGCCTTGTTCAGAGCGGAAGACAATCGCCCGAACAGCTTCTTGTTCATTACTCCAGTCATAGCTGGTAAAGGGATTATTCGTCGGCAGTTGCACCTCTCGCACCCGAGTTCCCGCCCAAAGATCATGTCCGGTGCGACCTTGAAACCGTCTGGCGATTAACCCGTCAGCTAAAATCATCAAACCCGATAGTCCGGTGAGGATAATTAAATTGGGAAAAGCGCCCGTTACTCGCCAGATAATATAAGCAATTCCCACTGGTATTCCCCAACGCCCCACACTTTCACGATAGAAAGCACGCAGCAAGCCAGGAGGGGCGACAGAGTTCGTCTGAATCACTTGTACCGCAAACCAACGTTTGGGCAGAGTTTGTCCCCGTGTTGCCAATAGATAAACCTGCCATCCTCCGACTAACGTGGGAGTCAACAACGCCCCCCACCAAAATAAATTGGTTAAAGGACTGACCTGGGGGTTGCGATCGCGAACAGGTAAACCGAGCGTTGCGCCGATCACTTGGCCTGTTGTCCGGAGAACGGGACTGAGAGGAACGTCTGAAGTGCGGTTACACAACGCACCAATACCATAGGGGACGGCGCCACTGGCAACGACTAATGAAACTTCTACAGCCCAAGCCCCGCACCTACGAACCCACAGGGGAAGTTGTCGGACTTGAATTTGCCAAGACGGATTGGATGGACTGACATCTCTGCTTGCTGTTGGGCTGGTCATAGTTGGGTGGTTGATTTCAAACGGATCTCGCAATTTCTATTTCGAGAATTTGGATGATTTAAAGATTTGGTATCCTATGTACACGATTACACCGACAACTGCAAGACTGATCGCCAAAGAAATTAATTCAGCCAGAGTTCGCAGTAGGGTTAACCCCATTGCCAAACCGACGACAACAATGGCGGCTTGTCCGAGTTTAGGGAGTTCTTTAAACCAGACCAGAAATTGATTATAAAGGGTTTTGACCGTTGAGATGAAATCAGACGGAGATGAATTTTGGCTTACGGGTTGAGGTTGCTTGAGTTCGGCTTCTAGCTCCTCTAATTTGCGCTTTACGTGATTATCGTCTTGTTGGTAATTCATAGGATTGTGTTTGATTTAGTTTTAGAGTTCAAGTGCAAAGTTGAAATTCTCGATGGACCGACAAGCTAAATTGGGATCAGTAACGAATGATCTCAGTGGGTTACAGTGATCAGGGGTTCACTTGAAAATTTTAGGAGATTTCAGCACAGACTGTTGAAGCAGAAAGTTAAAAAATTCGCTGTTTTTAACGCTTGTCTAACCTAACGCGCGCAAACTTACCTGCTGAAGATCCCTACTACCTGTATTTTACTAAAGGCGTTGTTGCTATTGAGAGGAGAAAACATGAAGTTACGCTATCTTGCCATTGTTGCACTGACTGTCGGTGTTAATCTCGGATCTGCTCATCTAGCTCTTGCAGATCAACAAACCCTTACTCCAGGGTCTACGGTTACGGCGGCGGGAACTTCCGGTGGAGAAAGCAATAGCGGAGATTGTGGTTTTGTTGCGGCTACCCCCAATCATATCATTGATGTTGCTGAAGATTTACCTTATATGGCTGTCAAAGTACAAACTTCTGGAGCGCCGACATTGTTGATCGAGGGGCCGGCTGGACGCTATTGTGTGTTACCAGAAGGAGGGGGTGGAAATTTACAATTTTCGGGGTATGCTCCATCTGGTACTTATAACATTTATGTTGGCGATCGCGAACAGGGTCAGCATTCCTACAATTTATCTATTTTAGGTCGAGCCAACTAACTCTAGAAATACCAAGTCAATTTTACATCTGGGTACGTTTTCTAATTCAATCAAGAATATAGAGAAGTCATCAAGTTTTAGGGGGTGAGAATGACTTCAGGTTTAAACTTTCACTGTTCGCAGGACGTTCAGAAACCGATCATCGCTACAGGTTAACCTGATCTTGATATTGTCTTGAGAGTATTTGGGGGAAATCCAGCTCATTTTATCGGGTTAATTTTCGGGGGAAGTTCTCAACACTCGGCTTGCATTTAAAATTGCTAATAATGCTACACCCACATCAGCAAAAACAGCCTCCCATAATGTCGCTATTCCCACTATCCCTAATAGAATAAATATCCCTTTTACCCCCAACGCAAATAAAATATTCTGCCAAACAATTTTGTGGGTTTTTTTGCCAATTTTGATCGCTTCTGCCACTTTAGAAGGTGCATCGGTCATAATCACAATATCAGCCGTTTCTATGGCTGCATCTGAACCTAATCCGCCCATTGCTATCCCTACATCTGCCCTGGCAATTACCGGAGCATCGTTAATCCCATCACCCACAAAAGCTACTTTATTTTTTTCTCCTGTTTTCTGGAGAATTTGTTCAAAAGCATCTACTTTATCTTCGGGTAAAAGTTCAGCTAAATAGTTGTCTAAACCCAACTTTTCCGCCACAGACTGAGCAACTGTTTTATTATCTCCTGTCAGCATTATGGTTTGTTCAATGCCGATTTGTTTTAGGTTGAAAATTGCCTGGGCTGCGTCTTGTTTGAGTTCGTCTGCAATCAGAATATAACCCGCATACTGACCATCAACAGCCAGATAAACGACCGTTCCACCGACTTCACAGGTTTCCGGGTTAATATTTTCTCGATGCAAAAGCCGATTATTTCCCGCTAAAATAACCTGATTTTTTACTTTTGCTTTAATTCCATGACCTGCAATTTCTTCATAGTCTTCAACTATTTTATTATCTATTTCTTGACCATACGCTTCTCGAATTGATTGGGCAATCGGATGATTAGAATGAGATTCAGCATGAGCAGCTAACGCGAGCAATTCCCTTTCATTATACCCATTTTTCGGTACAATTTCACTGACTTTAAACACGCCTTCGGTTAGGGTTCCGGTTTTATCAAAAACAACGGTTTTTAACGCAGTTAGTGTATCTAAAAAAGTTGCCCCTTTCACTAAAATCCCATTTTTTGCCGCTCCTCCAATTCCGCCAAAATAACCAAGCGGAATACTAATCACCAATCCACAAGGACAAGAAATGACTAATAATATTAAAGCCCGATAAACCCATTCTTCTGATGTTGCACCGGGAATAAATAAAGGCGGTAACAGCGCAACACCCAGAGAAAGAAATACAACAACCGGGGTATAATATTGAGCAAAACGAGTAATAAATTTCTCAGACTTAGCTTTTTTACTACTCGCATTTTCAACTAAATCAAGAATTTTTGCAATGGAAGATTCACCAAAGTTTTTACTCACTTTTAGGGTTAAAACTCCGGTTGTATTGATCATTCCGGCTAAGACTGTTTCTCCCACTTTTACTGTTCTAGGTACAGGTTCTCCGGTTAAAGCTGAAGTATCAACTTGAGAATTGCCTTCAATAATCTCCCCATCTAAAGGAATTTTTTCACCCGGTTTAACCAGAATAATATCCCCAACGTTAACGGTTTCTGGAGAAACTTGTTGAATAGAATCATTAACTGTGAGGTTGGCGGTATCGGGACGAATTTCTAATAGAGATTGAATCGAACGACGAGAACGACTAACCGCTAAATCTTGAAATAATTCTCCCACTTGATAAAAGAGCATAACTCCCACTGCTTCGGGGAGTTGGTGAATGGCAATTGCACCCAATGTCGCAATCGTCATCAGGAAGTTTTCATCAAAGATTCGCCCTCGTAAAATATTTCTTCCGGCGTTACTCAGAACAGTCCAACCACTCAAAAGATAAGCGGGAATAAAAACAAGATATTCACCGATAGAGTAAGGAGTGGCATGAAGTTGTTCTTGAAAAATTAACCCAATTCCTAAGAGAAATACAACACCTAGAATGGGTAAAAGTTCTGTTTTGAGGTCAAACGTTGCGGAATGGCTATGGTTGTGTTCGTGACCGTGACTGTGATCATGACCACTACAGCAGCCTTGAGATTTTGACTGAGTATTCATTGACAATTTTCCTCAAAGTTAAATACATGAACAGTCTTTCATAAGTGTTAGCAAAAAAAAGTATTTTCGACAACTCTCCCCAAAGATAAAAACGTTTTTTTGATAATTGTAATCATTGTCTTAAAACAAACTAAAGTTGAGCGAAAACCAGTAAATCAATGAATTCAACTCTCATCTGGAAGTGTTGGAGGTTGACCCGTCAGGTCAGACTGGGGGACAAACCCAATCTTTAAATTCTGTGAAATCAGTCCGGTTTAGGGATTTCATAGTAGAATAAACAGCAACTCATTTATAATTTTGATCAACCGAGTTAAACGAGCGTGAGGGGGAGTGCAGAGTGATGCCTCAAGAAACAAAAACGATGAATCAGACCAAGCCCGCACTGTCAGAGGAACAACTTCTCAAAGATCCAGCATCCGTCGAGATCTATGCCGATCAGCTGATGGACGATATCTTTGAGGATGTCGAACGTGTGATCGATGGGGGCGCGAAACTGCCGAAAGATCCGGTAGAACCGGAGTTCATCTCCCTCAAATCAATCAAAGTTCCTCAAATTATTCTGCCGCCCGTGGTACTTCGGGATGGGGAAGATGGGGCAATTGATACCGATGTCAAACTGCGAGACGCCAGCGCCTCAAAAGACCAATCTTTTGATCGGATTTTACTGGGAACAGCTTTTGCCTCTTTGCTCGTAACATTATCGCTGTGGGTAGCCACTCGCGGAGGCTTTAGTCGTTTATTCGCTGCGGCACCAGTGGCGGTTCCAGCAGACAAACCGTTAACTGCCAAAACCCAAGCTGATATCAAATTTGGTAACTATATTGAACGCTCCCTCGCCACGATAGAACAAGATATTCCCCAAACCATTCCTCTGTTAC
>CAZNCM010000099.1:0-5350 GCA_964571155.1 uncultured Lyngbya sp.
ATTTGAGTTTGCATCCGTTCATAGCGAACTTGAGTTTCAATCCCCCGAATTTGCCAGTTGGCAAGATTTAATTCGTTAACATCCAACAATCGATAAGGTAAACTGGCAGAGGAAGAAGACTGCGGATCAATTTCCACCACCACCGGGTCGCTTCGCAGTTCAGGTAATCGTCGGAGGGCTTGTTGTGCAGCACTGACAATGGGTGTGTCCTCTGAGAGAATGAGGGGAGAGTTGCGGGCGTAGCTATAAAGAACGTGCAGGGGCTTTTGTAAAAACAGTTTCATCCCTTGAGGGCGAATGAGAAATTCTAACAATTGACGTCGTGAGATCATCCCGACAAATTGCGAATTTCCGTCTGTTGATTCCTCTACAAGAATAACTCCTGGAACAAGAGGATAGCGCTCAAAGATTTGAGCGACAACAATTCCTACACAACTTACAGAAACCTGAAACTCATATAGAGATAGATCTCCCAAAGTTGATGCTAAACCCAGATCTAAAATGCTCCCCTCCATTAACCGTGGGGGAGAGACTTGATCGTGATGTTCGTCTAGCACGGGCTGGTACATGAATCAGCTACAGATCTACTGTACCGCCTAATTTGTCTTTCTGCACATCTACACTTTTTTGATCAAGGTGCGTATAACCATTCTCAATGGACTGTCTCACCAAAGCACGGGCTAAACTGATTCTCTAGGTATTCTCTTTTGTGGCGTCCTAGACCCATCCATTGTTTTTAGGGAATTTAACAACAACACTAACTCTTGGTTTAGAACCTCATATCCTTGTTGGTTTAAATGTAATTCATCTTTTGTATATTTTCGCTCGATAGTGCCTTGTTCATCAGCAAGAACCGAAAACGCATCAAACACAATCACATCTTCACTCGCCAAACTGTTAATATAAATATTAACCTGTTCAATTGCCTGACTCACATCATCTGACCAAAATGGTTGGCGTTCAAGGGGAATTTCCCCCACTGGAAAAATAGTGGTGATCATAACAAGAGCGCCTAAAGCCTTAGAATCTTCTACAATTTTCTGAATATTAGCTTGGCAGTTAGCAATTGTTAAATCCTTTCGCATCGGAAATAATGGAATAGTTTTTAAATCATTAACTCCGACTTGAATTAACACGATATCAGGTTTTAGAGGGGTAACGTGTTGTTCAAATCGTTGAACCGTTTGTATCGAAGTCTGAGAACCAATTCCCCTATTAATAAATTCATAGTTCTCAAGTTCTGGTGATCGCCAGTCCGCAGCTCTGGAGTCTCCAAAAAAGACTAAACGGACTTTAGAATTTGCTTTGACGGGTGGGTTTGAGTCGGGAAAATATTGGTTCCAACCCAAGGGATCTAAACGAGTAAGATTGAGTTCGAGGTAGTATTTTTTAGCTCGGTTAAATAACAAAAAGTTTAAAGTGATTGAACCTGCGAGTATTGCGAAAACTAAAAGTGTCAACAAAATGCGAGGTTTATTGGATGTCATTGATTTTTCCTCACAATAGCTTCGATGAATAGAAGTTGATCGGGTTGAGTCAATTTTATCTTTTTTATTCAATGACTGTCTAGGTTGATGTTCAACAGATGAACTGAGAATGATTAAATGTATGACTATTGACTTACTTTAGCTGATCATCTTTTGTTAAGCAATTGCTAATAATTATGATCTAGACAGAGCAGTTGTTGATCCTTCTTGACTCTGTGATCGCTTTCCCCAAACGGAGTAACAGGTATTGCTGCTGCACAGAATGACATCCGAGTTTTTACGGAGATACTATCAATTGTTTTGATCAAAGTCCCGTATTTTCAACTAGAGGTTGAATTATTAGTTATACCTCGAAACGCTGATAAGTCGGGTTTTTTCGGTTGAACATGGGCTTAAATCTGGCTCTATATTAAAGTTTTTTAAAGAAAATCATAATGAGTTCAATAAATTTAGTAAAATAAATAATATAGGTAAAAAAATATGTTTAGGTATTCATTAAAATTATCAAACCTATTTTAAATTTTTTATCGGGAAATTTAAGGAGAAAACTATTCAAGAGATCAATCATATTTTCTCTAGAATTAAAACAATATAGAAAATCAACTTAATAAATTAATTAAATTTCGGAGATCATCATGCAGATTTATAAAAAGATGAAAACGACAGAAAAAATTAGTCAAGAACACATTCAAGCTTTTGTAGAATTTATACCTGTACCGCTGGCGATATTTCGAGAATCTGACCAGAGCTTAATTTGTGCAAATACTCCCTTTTACAAAATATTGGGAATCTCTGAAGAAAACCAGAAAATCTATAATCATAAACATCTTTATTCCCATCCCGAAGATTATCAGATTTTATGCAATAATTTTAACAGCAGAAGATGTCTTCAGGATGTAGAGATTCAACTCAAACACCAAAACGGTCATCATTTTTGGGCTTCTCTTTCCATGCAGCCCATTGTCTACAGTGACGACCCGGCAATCATTGTCACCTTTATTCATCTACGCCGATTCCCAACCTTTGATAATACCTTAATTCGACAACTCTCTCAACTTAAAAACATTCAAGAAGGACTGATTTTAATTGACATTAATGGTAAAATTTTAGACTGGAATTCAACCGCAGAACAAATGTTTGGGTATTCTAAAACCGAAGTCATTGGTCAGAATATTACCGAAATAAACTTATCAATTTTTGCTCCGATTATTTCCTCAATTAATTTCAATACAGTTCTGACATTTGATCCGAAACGGAAAGCAGATGATCAAACTCTTTTTGAACTCGATTTTACCCGTAAAAATGGGACTAAGGGACGATGTGAAACCACTTTAATACCCTTGCGAGATGAATCCGATCACGTCACAACTTATGTTAGTATCAACCGAGAAACTAATCCTCCTCCATCTTCGTCTCTCGCTGAACATCAGTTACTCGCTAATCTCCAAGCCCAAGCCAAGCAACAAGCCGCAGTTGCTGATCTCGGACAACGCGCCCTAGCCGGATTTGATCTATCAATACTCCTCGATGAAGCCGTTTCTTTGATTGCTAAGACCTTGGATGTGGAATACTGCAAAGTGTTAGAATTAATGCCGAACGGCCATGCTTTCTTTCTGCGTGCCGGGGTAGGTTGGCATCGAGGACTGGTGGGTTATGCCAATGTCAGCGCAAGTCAGCAGTCCCAAGCCGGATATACTCTATTCACCCAAAAACCCGTTATTGTAGAAGATCTTTGGGTCGAAACGCGCTTTCCTGGAACGCCGCTTTTGCATAACCATCGCATCGTCAGTGGTGTGAGTGTGATTATTCCCGGAACTGTTCAAGAAACCCCCTATTTTCAAGAGTATTTATCCACAGAACATCACTCCTCTCCGTCAAAAAAATCTCAATCTTCCTGGGGAGTTTTAGGGGTTCACACTCGTCAATATCGTCAGTTTACTGAGGATGATGTTCACTTTTTAGAATCAGTTGCCAATGTGTTAGCTAGTGCTATTGAACGTCATCGTTCTGAGGAATGGATGCAAGTGATGAAACGGGCGATTGATAGTAGTCATAATGGCATTATTATTACTGATCCGACTCAACCCAATAATCCGATTATTTTTGCAAATTCAGGTTTTGAAAAAGTGACTGGCTACAGTCGAGAAGAAGTTTTGGGGAAAAATTGCCGTTTTTTACAAAGTGAAGAAGAACAAAATAGTTTGAGGGCTGATCCCGTTAAACAGGCAATTCTTGAAGGAAGATCCTGTAATCAAGTCATTCAAAATTATCGGAAAGACGGAACTCCTTTTTGGAATGATTTGTCTATTTCGCCCGTTCATAATACCAAGGGTCATCTGACTCATTTTATTGGAATTCAAGCGGATATTACCAAAAGAAAATATTATGAAATTGCGCTGCAAAAAAAATCTCAAGATTTAACGAAATTTATTTCTTGTTTAAAAGATCTCCATAAAATTTCTACGCGCATTTATCGATCTTTACCAGAAATGTTTGCTGACTATCTGCAAGCTGGGTGTAAAATTTTTGATTTGCCGATGGGTGGAATTACTCAAATTGAGGAAGACTGCTATCACATTCAAGCCGTAAAATCTGATCTCAAAGAATTACAACCAGAAGATCAGTTTAATCTTTCAAAACTTTATTGTAAAACAGTCATTCAGCAAAGAAAAACGATGATCTTTACTCAAATGGATTTAGAGGTAGAGACCTGCAAAAATCTAAATCATCCAAACTGGAAATTAAAATCTTATATCGGGACACCCATTTGGGTAAATGGAGTGATTTATGGAATACTTGATTTTGCCTCTCCCCAAGTCAGAACCCAAGGTTTTGAGTCACTAGAACGAGAGATGATTGAGTTAATGGCTGAAAGTATTGGTCGTTTTATTGCAACTCATCAAACCCAACAAAAACAAGCCCAAGCAGAAGTCGCATTGTGCGAAAGTGAAGAACGTTATCGTCGTTTAGTGGAACTTTCCCCAGAAGCCATCGCGGTTCATAGCCAGGGAAAATTTATGTATATTAATTATGCTGGTGCTAAATTGTTAGGTGCTAATTCTGCGGATGAAATTATTGGAGAATCGATCTATAAGTTTATTCATCCTGAATATCTAAGTCTTGTTCAAAATCGTATTCACAAAACCGAAAAAAAACGACTTGCGATTCCTTTAGAAGAACAAAAATTGATTCGACTAGATGGAAAAGTGATTGACGTTGAAGTGGTGGGAATTCCAGCAACCTATCAAGGAAAAATAGCGACCCAAGTGATTATCAGAGATATTACCATTCGTAAACAAGTCGAATCCCAATTAATCTATGAAGCCTCTCACGACGCGCTGACTCATTTACCCAACCGCAGCTTCTTTAATGAACAACTGAGAAAGGCTTTACAACGTTCTAAAAAAGAACTTAACTATCAATTTGCACTATTATTTCTTGATCTAGATCGGTTTAAAGTGGTCAATGATAGTTTAGGTCATCTCATTGGCGATCAACTGTTGATTGAAATTGCTCACCGACTAGAAACTTGTGTCAATTCCCATGATATCATTGCTCGACTTGGAGGCGATGAATTTACAGTTTTATTAGATAATATACAAAGTTGTCGGGAAGCGGTGTTGATGGCGGAAAAAATTCACGATACTCTTTCTCAACCTTTTTACTTAGAAGGACATAATATTTTTACCACTGTCAGTATTGGAATCGTTCCCAGTCAGAAAACTTTGACTGGTGATCCGAAAGACTTACAAAACTATCAAAACTATGAATGTATTTTGTATAATAATCCCGAAGACTTGTTAAGAGATGCAGATATTGCGATGTATCGGGCTAAGGAAAAAGGAAGATCCCGATATGAACTT
>CAZNCM010000099.1:5360-6961 GCA_964571155.1 uncultured Lyngbya sp.
GATCTAACGATGCAAGAACATACTCTCGCCCTATTACGTTTAGAAACAGACTTACGACACGCTATTTTGGGATCGGCTAAATCACTTAAATTTAATGAATTAGAGTCTCAAGAAATATTGAGTTTAGAAATTGCTCAACCTCAAAGTTTAAATCCGTTTATTTTACCTTTATTACATTCTCAAAACAACTGTATCGTTCCAAAAGAATTTGTTGTTTATTATCAACCGATTGTTAAACTCCCAACGGCTAAAGTGGTCGGATTTGAAGCATTAGTGCGGTGGATACATCCAACTCGTGGATTAGTTTCTCCGGGTGAATTCATTCCACTGGCGGAAGAAACAGGACTGATTATTCCTTTAGGAAGTTGGATTTTAAAACAAGCTTGTCAGCAGCTGACAATTTGGCAACAGTCTTACGATCAAGTTTGGGAAAAACAAGACATCCAAAATGGAGCAGTCCCCCCATTAACAATGAGTGTTAACCTCTCAAGTCAACAAGTCGTCCAGTCAAATTTACTCGAAACCATCGATCAAATCTTAGCGGAAACAAATTGTAACCCCCATTGCTTGAAACTCGAAATCACTGAAAGTATTATTATGAAAAACTTTCAAACCTCTGTTGTAGTTTTAGATGAATTGCGAAATCGAGGGATTCAGTTATCAATTGATGACTTTGGTACCGGCTATTCTTCTCTCAGTTATTTACATCAATTTCCAATCAACACCCTAAAGGTTGATCAGTCTTTTGTGAGACGACTACAACCTAAAACCTTTAATTCTTTGGAAAAATCGAGTCAACAAATTCAAATTATTCGGGCAATTGTTACCTTAGCTCATAATCTCGACTTAGACGTAATTGCTGAAGGCATCGAAACCGATGAACAGAGACAACTGCTTCAAAAACTCGACTGTGACATGGGTCAAGGATATCTTTTTTCTAAACCTCTCAATCCCGAACAGGCGACACAATTTCTGTTAAACTCATAGCAGATAGAGTCAGGAGTCCTAACAGAGTATGAGGGTGTAAAGTGCTGTTAATTCTTTATAGCAAACCAGGCTGTCATTTGTGCGAAGGATTACAAGAAAAATTAGAACAAATTCTTGCCAATCCTGAAAGTGAATGTACATTTGAGCTAGAAGTGCGAGATATTACGACTAAAGAGGAGTGGTTTAAAGCCTATGAGTATGATATTCCGGTGTTGTGTAGACAACGGGATTATCAGTGTGGTGAAGAACCTCTACCTCGGGCTTCTCCCCGGATTTCTCCTCAACAGTTAGACATGATGTTACGGAAGTATCTCTAAAAAGAGAGTAATGAAAAAAAGGTGGACTCAGCAAAAGTGTCTAGACTCACAAGATCGTCGTTAGGTTCAGCTCGATCAACCCATGGACTCGACTCACTTTTCCTGAAATTGTCCATTTACCATTATCATGCAAAGTTAAACTTAATTTGTTGGTGAGGAGTTGTGATGAAATTAAAGGAGTTACTCGCAAAAGTTGCCGATCTGTCTGAATTCAAACCCCATCCCGCTTTTGAGAAAGACGTTAAGGGGTTAGCAACCAATTCTCATGCGTGTCAAACCGGGGATTTATTTATTGGA
>CAZNCM010000099.1:6971-7729 GCA_964571155.1 uncultured Lyngbya sp.
AGGGAACCCGAGTCGATGGCGGGGATTTTTGGCCGAGTGCGATCGCTAATGGTGCTGTGGCGGCGTTAGTCTCTCAAACGGCGGCGGAGAAAACCCCATTGACATCAACTGAAAGTCCAGAACTTCCCTGTATTATTCCCAGCGCCAATATGACCACCGCTTGCGCCCAAGTTGCGGCGGCTTTTTATGGTTATCCAGCCCAACAGCTTAAACTGGTAGGGGTAACGGGAACCAACGGCAAAACCACAACCACTCATTTAATTGAATATTTGTTGGAACGCTCAGACAAATCAACTGCTTTGTTTGGGACGCTTTATACTCGTTGGTTAGGTTCACAAGTTACCGCTACCCACACGACTCCTTTTGCGGTTGAACTTCAACAAAAATTAGCCGAGGCGGTGAAAGCGGGTTGTCAGTATGGGGTGATGGAAGTTAGTTCCCATGCACTCCACCAAGGACGAGTGTTGGAATGTCCTTTTGAGGTGGCTGTTTTTACGAATTTAACCCAAGACCATCTCGATTATCACCCGACGATGGAAGATTATTTTGAGACGAAAGCGTTGCTATTTAGTCCCCAATATCTTCAAGGTCGAGCAATTATTAACGCTGATGATTCCTATGGAAAACGCCTAATTGAACGTTTAGAAGCGGATCGGGTTTGGAGTTATAGTATTGATGATTCTACGGCGGATTTGTGGGCTGATCAACTCAGCTATGAACCCAATGGCGTCAAAGGAGTTTTGCATACGCCTCAAGGT
>CAZNCM010000099.1:7739-17211 GCA_964571155.1 uncultured Lyngbya sp.
GAGTTTTTGGGTGTACCCGGACGTATGGAACGAGTGCAGATTAGCCCTCAGCAGGATATCAGCGTGATTGTTGATTATGCTCATACTCCTGATAGTTTAGAGAATGTGTTAAAGGCTTCTCGTCCGTTTATTCCAGGGCGAATGATTTGTGTATTTGGGTGTGGGGGAGATCGCGATCGCACGAAACGCCCGAAAATGGGAAAAATTGCGGCGGATCTCGCAGATGTGGTGGTGGTGACTTCTGATAATCCTCGCACCGAAGATCCGAATCGGATTCTAGAGGATATCTTAGCGGGTATTGATTTGGGGGTCAAGCCGATTGTGATGTGCGATCGCGCTAAAGCGATTCGGTGTGCGATTGCTGAGGCGAAACCGGGTGATGGGGTTCTGATCGCGGGAAAGGGTCACGAGGATTATCAAATTTTGGGAACTGAGAAGGTTCACTTTGATGATCGCGAACAAGCCAAAGAAGCACTGTTAGCGATCATCTCATCGGATCAGTTTCCGGAATGATCAGCTAGTGATGTGAAGATCTGTAACATAGTTAATTGTTAGAGGTCAGTGTAGCATGAACTTTCCCCGTTTAATCAGGATGGAGACTTGTCATTCCTTGAAGCGATGGATATGACCCACATCATTTCGGAGTCTATTCAGTGATGTTTGGGTGACAAGTCTCCTCCCTTTCCTTCTCATTCGTTGTTTGATGGATGTGACAGTTGAGAAAGCTTCATACAGTTTCTCTCTGAAGACGGATGACTTATCTATCGTGTATGGTAAGTTAGAATAGAGGAGAAATTATTCTTCTAAATGTTCTACTCTTTGCGATGATCAATTCACCGATGGAAGTCAAAACTAGTGTGGGAGCTAGTAAAAACCTATATCAAGATTGTTTGATTTGATTTTCATCCCAATGAGCAAAGAAAAAAGCTTTTTAAAAAGATCAGGGAGCAGAGCAGATTTAGGTAGAGAAAATAACAAGAATCTATTATTCTCTATACAGATGAAGGTTTATTTCATCTATAAAGCCTAAGTAAAGAATCAAAAAGCAAACTCTTTTTAATCTCAAATTTTATGTGGACAGCATAAGCCTAAACATGTAACTTGAGTTTAAATTAGAAACAAAGATAGGAAAACCTATCACACAAACTAAAATAAAACTTGGGGATAGGGTAAGAAGTTGTTGTTGTTAAAAAGCCGATAGGGCAAGTATGTTATGAAAACTGTATTAATTTGCTACTTTTTGATTGCTTTAGCCGCTTTTGGGATGTGGTTTATCGTATTTTTGAATGACTCGACCACTCCCCTCAGTGATCGCACATCCTGGGTTGTTTTAGTGCTAGCCTCTTTATGCTGGCCGATAACAATTCCAACCTCTATTGCGAAACTAACATCCACAGGGAATAAAGCCCAGAGTGTATCGATAGAGGAGTGAATCAGGACTGCTAGAGATAGCAGTAATCGTGGTATGTAAATTAAGATATTAATATTGACTCCCAGTTAACCCTCAATAACATGGGGGTTTTTAGATTAAGACGAGAGTTCTCTCTAATTCTACTCAGGGTGCTAATCTCAATCCTTAAATTGATGTAAAAAAGAACATAAATTGCTATAGAGTGATTGAGAATAAATGGAGATAAAAAAGTAACAAGAAGGTTCTATATCCTGAATAAAGACTCAACACTTTATGAATTTCATATCAGTAATCTACTGTATTGGTGGCTTGGCGAGTTTCTCAGTTTGGTTTAGTTTACTTGTTCGCGATTTTACGACTCCTCTCACTCACCTAAATTCCTGGAAAATGTTGCTACTAATGACTATTTTATGGCCGATTGTTGTTCCAATTTCTTGGATAGAGCTAAGATTAAAAAATAAAACAACAAAGCCAAGTCTAAATACTTCCTTACCCTTGAATCCTTTACCTTTAGGCTATCTTTTGAAGAAAGCAGGCTTAATTTCAGAATCTCAGCTTATTCAAGTATTAGATGTTCAGCAAACCGCCCATAATTATATGAGAATTGGAGAAATTATTGCTAGTTATGGATGGTTAAAGCAAGAAACAATCGATTTTTTTGCAGACTCTTTAATCAAAATAAGAACTCAGCCTCAGCAGCCGATTGGACAGTATCTTAAATCCGCAAAACTTTTGAATGATCTGCAAATTGAGGTGATTTTAAATGAACAACATCAGACGAATTTACGTTTTGGAGAAATTGCAGTTCAGAAAGGATGGGTTAAACTGGAAACGATTAATTTTATCTTAGATTATTTACAGCATAAATCTCCGACTTTTTTAAATTCACATTGAAAGAAAATTTTTCTCACCTCGATTTGATCTAAACTTCAGGATGATCGGGTTCTGTTTGAGAAGATAATAAAGTTTGAGATGAAATTTTGTGAACATTATCTTGGCTAATTTGAATAGAATATTGCAAATCATTGACAACAGCTTGAGCGGCGGATAAGCTTTGATTAAGATCACAGAGAGTATCCTGTTTCATGGCTTGAATATTTTGCTGAGTTTGTTGATTTTTTTTAATCGACATTACAAATAAAACCAAAACACTGGTTACAGTTGAAGTTGAAACCAAAACAGCAATAACAATCCAAGTATTCACAAAGGGAGTAATGCGGCGAACACTGGGGTAAACTTCATTTTGAATTTCGGTAAGAGTAACACTCTTAGCGCCGATCAAACGCTCAGAAATAGATTCAGCTAAAACTGAATGATGACAACTCCCATAAACTGCTAAGATTAACCCCAATAACGGACTAAATTTAATCATATCATAAATAAATAGATTTTTAATCACTAAAAATTAACTTTGAATTTCGATTAATTGTTGAAATCGTTCATCATTAACCAGAGATTCTAAATCCGTTTCTTTCTTGGCTAAATTACGGACAACAGTGGGTTTGATACTCATCGCCCGCTCTAAGCTTTCTAGAGCCAAGTCTACTTTATTTTGAACGCCATAACACCGAGCCTGATTATACCAAACCAAATAAAAATCAGGATTCAATTCAGCCGCTTTGTGATAAGAATCAATCGCTTCTTCATACCGTTGAAGTTGAGCTAAAGCAAATCCTCGATTATTCCAAGCATCGACATAATTTTCTCGAAGATGAATCGCTCGTTCATAAGATAAAGCCGCAGCTTCGTAATATTTTAACTTCCCTAATGCTACACCCCGATTATTCCACGCATCCGCATATTCTGAACGCAATTGTAAAGCTTGCTCATAGGAGGCGATGGCTTCGTGATATCGTTGAAGCTTCGTTAAAACAACACCCCGATTATTCCAAACTTCTACGCCATGAGAATCGAGTTGTAAGGCGCGATCATAAGCTTGAACCGCTTCATCATAACAGCCTTGAGTAAAAAATTTATCCCCTTGTTTGGCATAATCTTGAGCCAGTTTTAAATTTTGTTGACTCTCGGGAGAAACAGCTTTAGGAAGTTGAAGATGGGATTGGGTTTTTAGAGACTCTAACGAGCGATCAACCTCAGCATTTTGGTATTGAAGATGAGATAAAAGTGTCTGAGCTTCAGAGAGCATTGTTTCCAATTGAGATAACGCATCTGCTTTTAGACTGTTGATTTCCTGTTGAGCTAAAATCGTCTTTTGGTTTAACTGAGCTAACAGAAACCAAACCGCTGCCGCTGCTAATGTGGGCATCACTAACAACAGAATTAACAATAAGTTAATGACTGAAAGTTTGTCACGAAAAGCTTGATCGACTTCGGCTTGAATCGAGTTTTTGATCTCTTGTTGTTCGCTCAAGCGGGGAATTTGTGCAACCGGAAGAATGGTTCGTTGTTCCAGCAATAATGAAGTTGGAGTGGCAAAAGAGAGTCTCGGAGAGAATATAATTGATAAAATGAGAATCCAACCCCCAAAGGTAAACTGATTTGGAGTTGGATGAGCTTGTTGACGAACTCGTAAAAGGAATAATAGGATCGCTATCGAGCCTTTTATCTTCTTTACTGATGACCGTGAACTCAAAAGTAGAACACCTGCTCCCATAGATTCATTCAGTTTATTTAGCCTGTGAGTGTAGAAATCTTATCATGTCTGAGTGGATTGAGATTGGTAAAATTGTCGCCGCCCAAGGATTAGACGGTGAAGTTCGGGTTAATCCCAATTCTGACTTCCCCGAACGATTTTTGGAACCGGGGACTCGTTGGCTACTGCAACCTGGACAATCTGAACCCCAACCGATAGAACTTCTTGAGGGACGTCAAATTCCGGGAAGAAGTCTCTATGTGCTGGAATTAGAGGGAATTGAAAATCGAGAACAAGCCGAAGCATTGCGAAATAGCACGTTATTGGTATCCAAAAATGATCGCCCTCATTTAGAAGAAAATGAATTTTATTTGTTGGATTTGATTGGCTTGGAAGTGTTTAATCAACTGACTCAAGAAGTGATTGGTGTTGTGATTAGTTTGGTTCCGGCGGGAAATGATTTGTTAGAAGTTGAACTTTATTCATCGACTTTAGAACCTTCAGAAATTCCTTTAGATTCCGATCAACTTTCTGCTGAGGTTTCTCCCCCTCGTCGAAAAAAACGTAAGTCGAAACCCAAAACTGTTTTGATTCCGTTTGTTGAAGAAATTGTTCCTGTGGTGGATTTAAACAAAAATCGAGTTGAAATTACACCTCCGGTTGGATTAATCGAGTAAACTTTGAGGAATTAAACGAGATTAAACTCCTTGATTGCGGGTAGAAAGTTGTAATTTTCGTGACTTGGGCGACTGAGTTTAATTAGTGCAAATCGCTGAAGTGGTGTTAAACTTTGCCAGTGTTGAACTGTGAGTTTAACGCCGACTTCTTCAGCTTTTTGTTGAACCGTTTCGGGGATATTTTCTATCTCTAACCAAGCTGGATTTTCCTCAATGGGTAAGTCTTTTAACGGGATATCGGTATATTTTTCGGCAAATTGTCGTAAGTGATCTTGATAACTTTGAATTTCTTCTGGAGTTGTCGTCGGGTGTTCGACTAATATTTGACGTTCAGTTTGAGGAAATTGATTCCAATGGGCTAATTTTAACTTCACCCCACAGGTATCTAGTTTATAGCGAACAATCATCGGAATACAACGCAAAGACGCAACAAAATCATCTTCAAATTCAAAAAAATATGTCACTTTTATTTTTCCATTATATAAATTTGATTTTATATTATAGCGTAATTATTGAGAATTTTATTTTCAGCAACTCATTAATTTGTAATAGTCTGAATCATTTCAAAGTCAGGTTAATGATCATCGTCACGATTAGCATTTGTACGACGAATAATCCAATAACTAATCGACAAAGCAAATAAAGCTAAAGCTAAACCCATTAAATCCACTCCACTTTTCTTGTCCAGATTAAAGAGAATAATTTTTCGCGCTACCGCAATTAAAGAAGTAACAATGACTAACTCAACTTGAATAACGTGTTTTCTAAGATAAGCCGAAATATTTTCTAAAAGTTCAAGTGCAATTAACAGATTTAAAAATAATCCAAAAATTTCAAAAAGAGTATTTTTAAAAATTAGATCAGGATCAAAAAGTAACTCGTTGAATAAGAAAACCATTAAATGACCCGTTGCCGAGATGATCAAAGCCACCATCGCCAAAGACAGAATTTTGGAGATGATGACCTCAATATCTTCTATGAAGTCAATGAATTTTTCATCACTTGACCAGAAACGGAATAGCCAAAAATTTTTTTTGAACCGCCCCATAATTGAAAAACATCTGAAAAACTTAATTCAGATTGTAGCGGTATTCTTGTCTTTCTATCAAGCTATTGACGAACCGTTTCACCCATTAAATCTTCCGCCCAGGCTAAACACTGATTGGCTTGTTGCGCCCAAAACTCCGAACCCCAATATACAAAACAACTGGTTTCACACAATAATAGTGCTCGTTCTTGTTCATCCGAGAGAGATGAATGGGTTGATTGTCGGCGAGAAGCACAGGCTTGACTCAAGCGTTCAACCGCTTTCAACACTCCCTGACGTAAGTCTCCTTCATTCCAACTTTGATGTCCACCAATCCAAGATCCTCCCGTTGCTTTGAGGCGAACTTCTGTACTGGGATTGTGACCAATGTAAGAATCAATATACTGGCTAACGGTCATAAAAGCAATATCGGGCCAGTTTTGTGACTCTCGAAATAACGGAACAAAGGAATTTCTAAAATACTCAAACATCATCACATTACCATTTTCACCATCAGATGTCGGGACAACTAAAGGCGGAATTTTAGACTCTTTTAAAGTATTTCCTCGATAGCGAATATCTTGAATACATCCATCAGTATTTTGACCACTTTGTTGGCGAATTCCCATATCGGTATCACGCACCACACAAAGGATTCGTTCTGATTCTCCTCCCGATTCCACGACTAACCAATGGACTCGATTTTCGACTTCTGGGGTACTCCAATCACTCGGATATTCTAAAGCAGAATGAGGCAGAATAATCCACTCATACCCACATTTTTTCAGTAACCGAATCAATCGCAACGCTTCTGCTGGATCGCCTGTCATTCCCATTTCAGGAAGCCAAAATCCCCGAATCTTTGCAAGCGCGTCTGTTCCAAATAAATCTGCATACACTCGCCGCCATTCCATAATTTGAGCTTCGTGATCCCGTTCGGGAGTAGCAGGAAAATAACAATGACTGTAAGCCGTTCCCGTAAATTCAACCGCTTCTGAATGTTCGCTTAAAACCTGTCTCCATAAGCCAATTACATCCCCCATCATTTCTCCATCCACTTCGAGATGAGCAAAATGACCATTACTTGAAAGTTTGGCTAATTCTTCTAACAAAACTCCTGAATAATCAACCATTATTCTAGGATCTAATCCTTCGGATTTGAGATTTTTTACATAACGAGCCGGATTTTTATAAGCTTGAGCAAACCATCGAGAATTCCAACTTTCCTCAGAATTAGGTTCGCTATTGAGCATTTTTTCTAAATTGCCAATCAGTTTTGCATCTGAACCCTGACCTACCCAAATCGGCGGTTGGTGCATATGCAGCCAAGGAACAAAGACAGCGAGAGGATTAGAAATTGTATTTGATGACATGAGTAATATTTATTTTATTTTTGGACTCTCAAATAGGTTAACGTATATTGACTACAATTGCATCTTTCTCTCAATATGCTCAAGACGTTGTGAAAGAAGCGAAGAATAAAGGCGCAGTTTACAAAGATGTGGTGTCAAGCCGATATCTACACCTGGCTAGAATGGCAAAATTTACCGGGTATCGAGACGACCCAAACACATCTTAAACCCTCAACATCCCAAAGCAAACACATTTGTCAATGGGTTGAAAATATTGTACAATTGATAATGATAAATAATAATTTTATGATAACTCTCGAATCACTCGACAGGGATTTCCAACGGCGACAACATTAGCAGGAATATCTTTCGTTACCACACTTCCGGCGCCAATCGTTGTATGATCTCCAATCGTCACACCCGGACAAATAATTGCACCGCCACCAATCCAAACATTATTCCCAATTTTAACCGGGGTCGCGAGTTCTTTTCCGGTTAATCGCATTGTCGGATCGATGGGATGATGAGCGGTATAAATCTGCACGTAGGGAGCGCAAAGTACATCATCTCCTAAATGAACGGTATTGCAATCTAAAATTACACAACCAAAATTCATATAAAAATTATCCCCGGCATAAATATTGCTACCATAATCGCAATAAAAAGGCGGAGTAATCACCGCATTTAAACCCACTTGACCGAATAATTTTTGGATTAGCGTTTGGCGATATTCAAGTTCAGTTGCAGGTGTCCCATTATACAAACGAGTCAATTCATCGGCTCGTTGATGCTCCGTTGTCAGTTCAGGATCACTCGCTAAATAGAGTTCTCCTGAGAGCATTTTTTGTTTTTCGGTCTTCATTTCTAGAATACGACATCAAAACCACTATATAGAATTGAGAAGGAAAGAGTACCTAATCTTTCCCCCTTATTTTTGCGACAATAAAGTTTGATTAATTCTGATAGTTTTATTCGTGAGTTTCCGATTGACGATCAAAGACAAGCACAAATGAGGCTTGTGGACTGAGTTGTTTCAAACGCTTTAAATGTCCCTCTGCATTTGAACGACTACGAAATCGTGCGACAACTGTCTGTTCGAGATCAGGAAGCAAACGAGCGATCGCCCAAGTATTGAGACGATCCCGGTATGCACTCACCTCTGGGTTTGAGGTGACGTTATTTTGTGGCATAATTTATATTTGTCCGTAAGGAGTACAATCGGGGACGGTAGTAACTCTCTTGGCTTGTCTGCTAATATCCCTGTTGCCCCTATTAAACTGCACATTGCTACCTTTTGTAAAGAGTTAGCGCGAAAACTTAATGCTTTATGGACTTGAGAGCCTGAATAGAGCGAGTTGGAGTAAGAATACTCAATCGATCAAGTGGATTCGCAATTGCCAGAAAGGCAGAACACCACCCAAACTTTTAGTTTAGCAGGTTTTCCGTTGGCGAGATTTGCATTCGTGTAGTGAACAGCAACTTGTACAAGCTGTAGTTGATTCGCTGCAAACACAACGAAAAAACCAGATGATTTTTACTGAAATTCAAAAACAAATATATCATTAAAGTCCGAGATCAGTTGATTAAATCCAGAATTGCCTGAATTAAAATCTGCGGTTCAACCGGCTTAGAAATATGCTGGTTAAAACCGGAGCGATGCGCTTTTTTTAAATCAGCTTCTCCCGCATAAGCAGTTAAGGCGATTGCAGGCATTTGTTTATCCGATTCATTCTTATATAATGAGCGAATTTGCTTAATTAACTGATACCCATCCATTCCCGGCATCCCAATATCACTGACCAAAATATCGGGAGTCGAATTCATAAATGCTCTTAAACCTTCGATAGCGGAATTCATTGCCGTCACGGTTGCACCTGTCTGTTCTAACATCAAAGTCAAAAACTCACGGGTATCGGCTTCATCCTCAACAATTAACACTTTAATTCCCTGTAAACACTGACCATTAATCGATCTGGCATTTGTGATTTTGTCAGAGTCTAAAGATTTACCCTCAAGGGGAAGTAAAGGTAATTTAACGGTAAAAGTAGCCCCTTTTCCAACGCCAGGACTATCAGCTTGCACCGTTCCCCCGTGCATTTCGGTAATATAACGAACGATTGCTAATCCTAGCCCTAAGCCACCAAACTTGCGTGTAGTCGTTCCATCTTCTTGACGAAAATAATCAAACACATAAGGTAAAAACTCAGGATTAATTCCTTTTCCGCGATCTTGTACCCGAATTTGAACTTCATTTCCCACAGATTCTAAATAAACATCCACTTGTCCGCCAGTCTCGCTAAATTTCACCCCATTAGAGAGTAAATTCCAGACAATTTGTTGGAGACGACCCGCATCTCCTAACACCTTTCCAACTTGAGTATCGAGGTGAGTTCTAATCTCAATCGACTTAGC
>CAZNCM010000100.1:0-16939 GCA_964571155.1 uncultured Lyngbya sp.
TCAAAGTTGCTCAAGCTTTGCAGAAACAAGAAGCAGAAATGGCGGAAATTCAACGTAAGAAAACGATTGAGTCTAACCGTCTCACCGCCCTGGTGGAAGTTGCCGAAGCCAAACGTTTATCTCAAATCGCCAAACAAGAAGCGGCGATTGCCATTGCAGCGAAAGAACAAGAACGCTTAATTGCTGAAGCTGAACGTGCAAAAGCAGAATCCGGGGTAACAACCGCAACGGAAATTGAGAAAGCCGAACGTCAACAGCGCTTATCTGTGATTATCGCCCAACAAGAAGCAGAACGGCAACGGATCACCGAACAAAATGTGGTAGAAATTGATGTATTTCGTCGCAAACGACAAGCAGAAATTGCCCGTCAAGCGGCAGATTTGGAAGCGGAATCGATTCGTACTCTCGCCGACGCTAATCGCGATAAAGATTTAGCAGAAGCAGATGGACTCGAAGCAAAAGTCAAGGCGGAAAATGCCATCAGCGATGCTAACCGTATCGCTCAAGTTATTAGCGAACTTGGCCCTCAAATGATTGATAATCTACCAGAAATTATGACGGCATTAGCCCCACAACCGGGGGTTTTAGGTGATGCGAAAATCTATGCTTTTCCAGGGGCAAATGGTAATAGTAGTACGCAAGAAATTAGCAAATTGATGCTGTCTACCAGTGGGATGACGTTGGTGAATTCTTTGTTGGAAGACGGGAAGTTGGTTTCACTATTGGCGGGGTTAACTCAATTGATGCGGGGTTCGGGCGGTACATTACCCCAGGAGTTAGAACAGTTTACAGAATCAATTGTTTCAAAGGAGTCAGAAGCCGTAAAAAACAAGACAACCAAGATTCAAAAATCCGATAGTCCTCCCTCAGTCGGGTAGGTTTTTTACATTCCGATTTAATCAAGATTCCCATCGGCATCAAAATTCAGACTACTTTTGATTATTGTGATTAGCTTGATGGGAATTTTCAAAACCAATTGTTGGTAATCTAAAGGTTAGTTGCTCAATTTATACGAATTAATCAATGAATAATGGCCCTTCTCCCGATCAACAATATCCACTTCCAAATCAAACTCGCCTCGTTTATTTAAAGAATATTATCAAAAATCCTAACATTATTGTTGGCGATTATACTTATTATGATGATTTTGAGAATCCCGAAAATTTTGAACGTAATGTTCTTTATCATTTTGATTTTATAGGAGATCAACTAATTATTGGTAAATTTTGTTCGATTGCTTCTGATGTAAAATTTATTATGAATGGAGGAAATCACCGCACAGATTGGTTTACAAATTATCCCTTTCCAGTTTTTGGGTTGGGTTGGGAAGTCGCAATGCCAGAGTCTTGGCCGAATAAAGGTGATACAATCATTAGTAATGATATTTGGATTGGTTATGGTGCAACAATTATGCCGGGTATTCAGGTGGGGGATGGTGCGATTATTGCCAGTCAATCTGTTGTTACTCGCTCTGTTGAACCTTATACAGTGGTTGGGGGAAATCCGGCTCAAGAAATTCGCAAACGGTTTGAAGAATCAATTATTCAAGAACTATTAGAAATTTGCTGGTGGGATTGGGAAATTGATAAAATAACTCGTAATCTGAAAGCGATTTGTGGTTCAGATCTTGATGCGTTGCGGAAAGCAACATAATTTATAGCAATATTTCAGTTATAAAAAGAGAACTTAATGTTTAACTTAGAAGCCAGATTTTTTGGGAAACCCGGCTTCTATGATTTGCATTCCTCAACCCTAATTATTCGAGTTTAATCGTTCTGAATCTTTTGTTTGCTTCTGATGAGATGAGCCATTTTCACCCTTTCCATTCTGATGATGACCATTACCATTACCATTACCATTCCCATTCCATTCCTCAAAATGTCCGTTCATTTCGGGGGTGGGATTTAAGTCTGTTTTCGCCGATGATTTTCCAAACAAATTGAGTTGTAGAGTTTGAGCAATCACATAAAAGACGGGAACAATATACAAACTCAAAATAGTAGAAATCAACATTCCACCTAATACACACAAGCCAATAGAAACCCGACTTGCTGCACCTGCACCTGTTGCTAAAGCCAGAGGAAGTACCCCAAAAATTGTCGAAAAAGCGGTCATTAAAATCGGTCGAAATCTTAACTCTCCCGCTTGCAAAGTCGCTTCATAAATAGACATTCCTTGCTGTCGCAATTGGTTCGCAAACTCCACAATCAAAATCGAGTTTTTAGTCGCCAAACCGATCAACATAATCAACCCGATGCGGCTGTAAATATTCAACTCCAATTGAGCGATCCACAGCGCCCCAAAAGCACCCAAAAGCGACAGGGGAACCGCCAATAAAATAATCACCGGATCGACATAACTTTCAAATTGGGCGGCTAAAGTGAGGAAAATAAACGTCATAGCCAAACCAAAAATTAACAGCGTCGCATCCCCCGCATCTCGAAACTCTCGCGCCTCACCGGATAAGTCGGTTCGCATTCCTTCGGGTAACACTTCATCCGCCAAGTTTTCCAAAGCGGCGATCGCATCTCCCAAACTCACACCCACCGCCGGACTCGCTTCAATTTCTGCGGCACGAAAGCGATTAAAATGATTAATTTCCGGGGGAGTTGTGGTGGTTTTCACCGTTACCAAACTACTCAAAGGAATCATCTGTCCTTCTTCTGTTCTCACGTATAATTCCTGAATATCATTCGGTGTAGAACGATATTGTTCTTCGCCCCGAACCATCACTTCATAACGCTGATTTCCCTGGTTAAAATTGGTGATATCTTCGCCGCCCAACATAATTTGTAGCGTTCGCGCAATATCCTGAACTGACACGCCCAAATTTCCCGCCAAAGCCCGATCAACTTCTAAAACTAATTCGGGTTTATTAATCTTTAAATCCGTGTCAACATTCACCACTTGCGGCAATTTTTGGGCTTCTTTTATAAACTCATCGGACACCGCAGCCAATTCTTCTAAATCCGTTCCTTGCAGAACAAATCTAATCGGTTGACCCCGACCCGCCCCCGGTAACGAACTGGGATTAATTGCAAATACCATCGCGTCGGTAATTTGGGAAAACTTACCAATTAACCGCTTCACAATTTCCTGCTGAGATTGACCGGGTTCTGTGCGTTCAGACCAGGGAATTAAACGGGTAAAAGCAAATCCTCGGTTGGCTTGAGAGGCGCCCCGACCAAAGCCGGATAGGGTAAAATAAGCCCTCATTTCGGGAACGTCGGCGAGGATTTCTTCGACTTGTCGAACCACATTATTTGTATATTCTATACTCGCCCCTTGAGGCGCATTAATCGGAATAAAAACCCGCCCCCGATCTTCGGTGGGTAAAAAGCCTTGGGGAATTTGTATAAATAGCCATGCGGTTGCAGCCAGAGAGATTAAAAACACCAACAATACTATCGGTTTCATCCCCATCGCCAGCTTTAAAGAACGGGCGTAAGCCGTTTGAATTAGATTCAATCCCCATTCAATCATATCGAGGGGAATTGATAAAATTCTCAAGAAAGTATTGCGCTGTTCTCCCCGATTTGTAGGCTTAAGAATTCGCGCCGAAACCGCAGGGGCTAAAGTTAACGCCACGAACGAAGAAACAATTACCGAACCCGCCAATGTAATCGAAAATTCATTAAATATTCTTCCCGTTGTTCCCCCGGAAAATCCCACCGGCACAAACACCGCCACCAAAACAACCGTTGTCGCGATCACCGCAAATACAACCTCTCCCACCGCATCCAAAGCCGCAGGGAGCGGTTTTAAGCCTTTTTCATCGATGTACCGAACAATATTTTCTAAAACAACAATCGTGTCATCAACCACCAAACCGGTTGCTAAAGTTAGGGCGAATAACGTTAGCGTGTTGATCGAAAATCCGAGGACAAACATCACCGCCAACGCCCCAATTAACGAGACGGGAATGGTAATCGTCGGAATCAAAGTCGCCCGCCAATTTCGCAGGAAAACGAAGATAACGAGAACAACCAAAGCAACCGATAAAAACAAACTTTGCCAAACTTCATCGATAGCAATTTCCACAAATTCTGAATAGTCAACCGCAATGGTATAACTCATCCCTTCGGGAAAGTTTTTGGCAATTTCCGCCATTTTTGCTTTCACCCCGTTGGCGACTTCTAACAGGTTTGAACCCGAAAGTCTACTCACCCCCAAAGAAACCGCAGGTAAACCCCGAAATCGGGCAATGGTTCGGTCATCTTGGGCGCCAATTTCCGCCCGTCCAATATCTCTTAAACGAATTTGTGAACCGTCGGGATTGCTTCTAATAATCAGGTCTTTGTATTCTTCCGGTTGTTGCAAACGTCCTAACGTTCTCACCGGATATTCGGTCATTTCTCCTTCAATTCGACCGCTCGGAATCTCTACGTTTTGTCGTCTTAACGCCTGTTCAACATCCAACGCCGTGATATTTCGAGCCGCCATTTTTTGCGAATCTAACCACAGTCGCATCGCATAACGGCGTTCTCCCCCGATAATAATACTCCCGACTCCATCAACGGTTTCGAGGGCGTTTTTGATAAATAAATCGGCGTAGTTACTCAGTTCTAAAGTGGTGAAATTTTCCCCCGAAATTGCGATCCACATGATTTGTTCATCGTCGCTGCTTTCTTTGGAAACAACGGGAGGATCGATATCGTCGGGAAGTCTTCCCACCACTTGTGAAACTCGGTTGCGAACGTCTTGAGTCGCCGCTTCTAAATCTCGTTCTAAGTCAAACTCTACTCGGATGGTACTGACGCCTTCCCGAGTCGATGATCTGAGGGTTTTTATCCCATCAACGCTGTTAACTTCGGCTTCAATAATTTCTGTAACTTCTGTTTCTACGACTTCCGGGTTTGCACCGGGATATGTTGTCCGAATCGTCACCTGGGGCGGATCAATACTCGGAAATTCCTGCACCGGAAGCCGACTATAACTGATCAATCCAATTAAGATAATGAGTAGGGAACAAACCGAAGCAAAGACAGGTCTTTTGATAAAGAAATGGGTGAACATGATGAGTGAGGACGATTGAATATTTTAGCATTGAGAGGTTGAGAGGTATTGCCCAATTTAAGATCATATCTTCTAGGTTTTTCTTCCATAAAAGCCTAATTTTGATGAGATTTTTTTTTCCGATTAAGCAGCAATTTTTTGAAAAGATGACTTTATTTAACGACTTTGATTGCCGCCCCATCAGATAACTTTTGAGTCCCAGATACAATTAATTTTTGTCCGGGTCGTAATCCTGACAATACTTCTGCATTATCCCCTTGAACTAAACCCAATTCTACCTGTTGTTTTTTGGCGGTTAACGTGTCTCCCCCTTCACTAATATAAACAAAGCGTTGATCCCCTTGAAAAGTAATCGCATTAACAGGCACAATTACTGTACCTGACCGTTCATTCCAAATGACCGTTGAACGGACAAACTGATTATCTCGTAAACGACCTTCCGGATTTTCAAATGTCGCCTTAGCTAGCAAACTTTGAGAGTTTTGATTAACGGTTGGTGAGATAAAACTAATTGTTCCGTTGGCGAGAAACTGACCTTGAGGATCACTAATAGCGACAGGTAATCCGATTTTTAAATCCGCTTTTCGCTCAATGGGAATGGGTAAACGTAAATCTAAGCGTTGATTTGCAGTTAAAGTTGTAATCGCATCACCCTGACTGAGAAAATCACCAATCTTACCCGAAATATCTCCCACAATCCCCGTAAACGGAGCCACAATTGCGGTTTCTTCGAGTTGAACTTCTAAACCACTCACCTCAGCAATTGCTTCTGCAACTTCGGCTTCAGCTTGAGCAATTTCTTCCGGACGAGTTCCATTTAATAATTGATTCAGTTCACTTTGGACTTCCGCGACTTCGGCTTCAACGAGAGCAATTTCTTCCGGACGCGCCCCATTTTCCAATTGTCGCAGGGCTTGACGTTCTTGTTCAACTGTTTGTTCGAGTTGCTCAATCTGAGTTTCTCGACTTTGTTGGAGTTGTATTAACCGTCTTTTAGCTTCCTCCACAACAGCTTGCAAACGCCGTTGATTTTGTCGATATTCTTCCAATTCATCTTCTGAAATTGCACCCTGTTGTTGCAAATTCTGATAACGATTAACTCGTTCATCGGCGAGTTCTAAATCAGCTTGATTAGCTTCAATTCTGGCTCTAGCTTGAGCGATTTCTTCTTCGAGACTTCCCGATCGCGCATCAGTTAAACGGGCTTGAGCTTGGTTTAATCTGGCTCGGGCTTGAGCAACTTCTTCGGACCGAGTTCCGGCTTTTAATTCATCTAGACGAGCTTGGGCTTGATTTAACCTGGCTCTAGCTTGATCGATTTCTTCGGCTTCGATACTATCACTTTTCAACCGCGCGATCGCTTGTCCCTCTGTAACGGTATCCCCCGACTCGACAAAAATCCGAGTGATCCGTCCTTCAGTTTCAGAGCGAATATCGACTGAACGTATCGCTTCTAACGTTCCCACAAACTCCGATTTTTCTTGGAGGGTGGTTCCCTCAACTGTGGCGAGTTTGACGGGAACCGTTCGCGGATCAGAGGCTTCTTGAGTTGCAGCTTGGGGTTTGTTGGCTTGTTGGTTTTCCCACCATTTCCCTCCGACAAACCCTGCACCCAAGGCGATCGCGATTACAATTAGCACTTGTAACCATCCGATCCCTTGTTTGATGGGTTGAGGTTGAGGGGGTGTAGAGGAGACTTGAGACTGATCGGCTGCATCATCCAATATGGGGTTCAATGCAGTCGATGAATCTTGTACCTCTTTTTCTGTAGATTTGGACAATGGAGCGTTTGGCATAGATTTACTCAATCAGTCATCGTGGATTTAGACGGGCTTTGTCTTTACAAAGTTTAATAAATTTTTAGAAATTTGCTCATCTTTCCGGAGCATGAGATGAGAAGTTCGTTAGAAGGCACAAGTCGTGAGGCGATAACGGGTAACTGTTGACTCTTTTCCCAACTCCTGACCTCCCGACCTCTCCTTAAGTTGTGTGTTGGGTTCAAAACCACTCAAATGATAAAAACTTGACAAGAAAGCGTGAATGACTGTTCAACTCACTTGTTGAGACGGTTTGAGTATTTTGTACTCAAGAGCGATCGCACTCAGATTCGGTCGTCTGAATCAATCTAGCAGCAAGATCCAGCATTTCCCGACGTTCTCAGACACCTCTTTGACACGATTTGGCATTAGAAGTCCGAGGGCTGGTCACTCTAACACGAGGCTAAATCTATACTAAAATGATACGCGATTGAATGCTAAAAATCATAACGTATTTTTTCAGGTTGCCATCTGTTGTATTCCCGTCGGAATCGTTCATCACTGAACCCGACTCGCTAAACCCAAACTTTTGAATGCTAAATTCTATTTTTTCATGATGTTTTTTAGTGTTATTATTCCCACTTACAATCGTTTACCCATCCTCAAAAAGTGTTTGACCGCACTTGAACAACAATCGGATCACACCAGCATTGAAAATTATGAGGTGATTTTAGTCGATGATGGTTCAACGGATGGTACTTTAAAATGGTTACAAGATCATCAGCAAGCGTTTCCTCATGTTCGGTGGTTTTGTCAAACTCATCAAGGGCCAGCCGCCGCACGAAATTTAGGGGTTCAACAGGCTCAAGGTGACACCATTATTTTTATTGATAGTGATTTAGTTGTTACTGAAAACTTTCTGAAATCTCATGCAACTGCATTAATTCAGGCGTCTAAAATAAGCGATCGCATTTTTACTTATGGTCGGGTAATTAATACCTGCAATTTTGAAAATCCAACCGCTGAACCTTACAAAATTACTGATTTTTCTGCGGCTTATTTTGCCACCGGAAATGTCGCTATTGCTCGGCATTGGTTAATCGAAGCTGGATTATTTGACACGCAATTTCACCTCTATGGGTGGGAAGATTTAGAATTGGGTGTTCGCCTGAAAAAGTTAGGATTGACATTAATCAAATGTCCCGAGGCTGTGGGTTATCATTGGCATCCTCCCTTTGCCCTAAAACAACTTCCAAATTTAATTGATCGGGAAATTCAACGCGGTAGAATGGGGGTTTTATTTTATCAAAAACATCCCAGTTTTGAAGTTAAACTGATGATTCAAATGACAATATTACATCAAATTCTTTGGGGAATTTTAAGCGTTGGGGGGCGATTAAATGAACGGACAATGGCAGGTTTTTTACAATGGCTGATTAATCAGGGGAAACCTCAACTGGCTTTAGAAATTGCCCGGATTTTTTTAAATTGGTACAATGTTCGAGCGGTTTATGCCGCCTATCGAGAACTCTAAAGTCAGAACAAGAAACTTGATCTTCAACTTCCTACGTTTTTTAGAAGTCTAATATTGGGTTTGGGAAACGGATCAGGTTATTTCTCTATTCTATCTGAAATTATCTTAAATTAATCTAAAATCTGGAATTGAGAAGCGCACTGACTGAAATTAATTTTAATAAATTGAGGAAAATCAATCGACTTCCGCAGTCTAACTGTAAAATGAGGTTAATCAGGCTGCTAGATCTGCGATCGCAGGTTTCAGCTTGGCAGTATTGGTTCTAAAATCATCTTCTACTCAATCGTACAGGACTATTAACTTTATCAAATTTAGCGTTAAAGTAGAACTTTATTCGTTAACTTTATACAGAATGGCGGCTATCATTAATAAAAAACCAAAACCATCAGGTTTAGCGACTGTGTTAATTTTTTTCTCAAGCGGACTAACCAGACTTGTGCAACGGCTAGGGTTTATGAAATTCTGGACAAAAAGCTTGGCATCTAAACTGATCTTGTCCTTTTTACTGCTGTTACTCGTGAGTTTGTCTAGTATGGGGACAATTGCCTATCTAGATGCGAGATCTTCAATGATAGAGTTAGCCTTAGAACAACTCCAGATGAGTGCAACCCTCAAAGAAGATGCCTTAAACCGTTGGCTAGAAACGCACCGCAAAGCAACTGTTTCTCTGGCGCTACTTCCCGAAGTCAAAACTCAAGCTGAAGTTCTATTAACCCGCGATCAGTCGAGTGAAGAATTTGCCAGAGCCTATCGTCAAATGCAATCATTGATGAGTATAGCATTTGCTACTCAATCTGAAGTGCGAGATATTTTTATTTTAACAGCGAGTACAGGAAAAGTTATATTTTCTACTAATCCTAGCACTGAAGGTCAATCTCGAAGTGCTGATGAATATTTTATTGAAGGACTTAAACAAACTTATGTTCAAAGTATTTATCTTTTTCCGGGGACTAATCAACCGACCTTAACCATTTCTACACCCCTTTCTGGAGAAAATAATCAAATTTTAGGTGTATTAGCAGTTAACTTAAATCTAGAAATAGCCGCAGAAATTATTACTCAAACTAATCCCAATATCAACGAAGAAATCTACTGGGTGACTCGATTTAAAGTTCCAATTTATACCAGTAAACCCGACGATCAAAAATTACCTCGTCGTTTACAAAAGAAAGGATTAGAAGCAGCATTAAAGCAAAAAAATGGCACACATCAAGACTTGAATTATGCAGGTGAAGCTATCATTGGAGTACATCGTTGGTTAGAACAATGGAATTCTGTTTTATTAGTAGAAAAATCACGATTTCAAATTTTTAAACCTGTATATAAGTTAGCAAAAAATATTTTATTTGCAGGATTATTATTAAGTATAACCTTTATTGTTTTTATTTATAAACTTATCCAAAAGTTAACTCAACCGATTTTAAGACTAACAACGGCTGCGACTCATATTGCAGATGGAAATTTAAAGCTTGTTCCGGTCACGACAACGGATGAAGTCGGAATACTGACCAAAGCATTAAATAAAATTACGCAACAACTCCATCATCTTTATAGTCGCTTAGAAGACCATATTAATCAACCTCAAAATAAAGATTTTAAACCCCAAAAAGCATCTACACAAATAGACGAAAAAGAAACGTTATTAAATTCAAATATTACCACTAAAAATCAGAATTTAACAACACCTGAAAAACTAAACAGTCAACAATTTAGTCAATTTCTTGAAGCCATTCCTATCGGAGTTGTGGTGCTAGACGCTCAAGGCAATATTTATTATTCTAATCATGTTGCTCAAAGCTTATTCGGGCCAGGCGCAGTTCCCGATGCCGATCCAGATGCAGAAATTTATCCGAGTTATATTGCCGGAACACAAGAGATTTATGCAGAAAAAGATTTACCTTTGGTGCGAGCTTTACAGGGAGAAACAGTTACCATTAATGATATTGAAGTTCATCAAGGAGATCAGATTATTCCCCTAGAATCTTGGGGAACACCAATCTATGATGAAGCGGGAAATATTGTCTTTGCAATTGCGGCTTTTCAAGATACTTCGGAGCGCAAACATTCTGAAACTGAACGACAATTTTTTATTGAAGATCTATTTAAGATTAACTGTGATTTACAACTGGCTTTAGATCAAGAAGAACAACTGAATTCTACCGCAGAACGCTTTGTTCCTCATCAATTTTTAACCTTCTTAGGTTATGAAAGTATTGTCGATGTCAAAATTGGGGATGCTGTACAACAAGAAATGTCAATTTTATTCTCTGATATTCGCAGCTTTACTCAACTTTCTGAAACAATGAGTCCTTCCGATAATTTCAAGTTTATTAATGCTTATCTTGCTCGTATGGAACCGGCGATATTAGAAAATTATGGGTTAATTGATAAGTATATTGGAGATGCAATTATGGCATTATTTGGCTGTAGTGCCGATCATGCAGTGCAGGCGGGAATTGATATGTTAAAATATTTAAGTGAATTTAATCTAACTCGTTGTCGTCCCGATCGTCCTCCAATTCAGATTGGAATTGGGATTAATACTGGAGATTTAATGTTAGGAATTGTCGGGGGAAAGGATCGGATGGAGACGACTGTGATTAGTGACGCAGTGAATTTAGCAGCCCGTCTAGAAAAACTAACCAAAACATATAGTGTTCCTTTATTAATTAGTGAAAATACCTTTTTCGCTTTACCCGATCCGACTGCTTATGCACTCCGATTAATCGATCAAGTCGTGGTAACAGGAAAATCAAAAAAAGTTTCTGTTTTTGAAGTGTTTGAAGCAGATCCACCTCAAGTTCGACAACAAAAATTAGAGACTAAAACACAATTTGAACTAGCGATTACTTATTACTACCAAGAAGAATATCAGCAAGCACTTCAATTATTTTCTGAATGTCTGACTGAAAATCCCACGGATACCGTCGCCCAGATGTATTGGCAAAAACTACAAAGTCAACTATGATAAAATTAAATTGGTGTATTTATAGATCAGGTTAAACACTTAGCTTCTGACTCGCTCTATCTAAGTCTGATGATCTCACCTTCTATCAACCTTTAAAATCAACCTATTTCCTTATGAGTCAAATCTTTGGAAATTTTGTAGAGATTTCCTCAACTGACAATCAAGAGTTTTTAGCCCTTGGATTTTCTCCGGGTTCAATTCCCCTTCAACATCGCTGGCGAAATAATGGCTTATCCGCTAACTTTATGGCTGATTATGTCACCACATTTTTTCCGAAAAGTGAAGATGATCCGACCACTCAAAATCGACAAGCAGAAATTAAAAGTGCTGTTAGTTTTATCGCCAATGAACTCCTCGAAAATGCGATGAAATTTAGTGATCATCATTGTGTTTATCCCATTCAAATTAAAATCAACTTAAGTCAGGAGTGGCTATCTTTTTTAGTCATTAATAGTATTGATCCCCGGACAATTTCATCCTTTCAGGATTACATTCAAACCTTATTAAATAGTGATCCACAAGAAATGTATATTAATCAAATTGAACAAAATCTAGAAGACGGTCAAAGTTCGCGCTTAGGTTATCTCACAATGATCAATGACTATCAAGCCCATCTGGGGTGGAAATTTGAGACTGTTAAACTGGACTCAGAGATGTTCATCGTTAGCACCGTTGTACAACTCGCTATCTAAATAATTAACCCGAACACTGATCAACGAGGATGTGACTAGCATGGACATTCAAGAGTTTAAAAACGAAGAATACCAAGTTAAATATGATAGCGAGACAACGACAATTATCTTGGTGGGTTCTTTACGACTGAGTAACTTAGATGAGTCTAACCCCATTATTCATTTACTCAATGATGTCCTCGCTTTACAACCTGAAACCATTACCCTCAATCTACAAGAATTAAAATACCTTAATAGTTCTGGAATTAATATGCTGTCAAAATTTGTGATCCAAGTTCGACGTATCAAAACCGTTAACCTCATTGTTCTCGCCTCAAGTGCAATTCCTTGGCAAAGTAAATCCTTAAAAAACTTACAGCGATTGATGCCGAGTTTACAACTTGAAGTCGAATAAACGCCGTTACTATCCCTTAAAGCTGACTGCGAGTATAGCGAGTCCGTCTAAGTAAATCTTGAGCCTCTGCATTCACCGTTGTTCCGGGCTGTACATCCTCCAAAGTATAAATAATATTAGCTAATTGTCGATTCATTACTCTATAGTCGAGATCATCAGAGCGAGTTAACTCTCGCCACTCTGCAATTAATTCTTGAGCCTTTTTCATCGCTTCAATTGAATCTTTTTCGTCTTGAAGTCGCTGCTTGATTTTCTTTAAGTTAGAGTTATATTCCGATAACTTTTCTTGAGCTTCTTGATAGGAAGAATGATTCTTAGAAATCTTTTCAAGTTGGCGAATCGCCTGTTCCCACAAATTAACTGCTTGTTCCCATTTTTCCACTGGATGGGGAGGATCTTGAACCACATTCACTGCTTGAACAGCATATTGTTGAGCCGTTGCAATTAAAGTTGTTCCCCTCTTTTCCCGAGTGGCTTGATCGACTTGTTTTTCAAAATCTTGTTGTGCCGTTAAGGAACGATTTTCAGACAGACGTCCCGCCAGAGTATCGGAAGGAATTTGATCAAATAAATCAATCGCCGTTTGCCATGCTGCAATCACTTGCCTTTCCCCAGATTTTAAGTTCTGATATTCTTTGCGAGCCGAATTTAGAGCAGATTCCGCTTCATTAAATCGTTCTTGAGCATACTGTTCTTGAATGATTTTTCCTTCGATTTTTTGAATATAATCACGAGTTTCCTCATATTCTTCAGTGGTAAATTGCCAACTACATTTAAACAAAGAACAATAAAATTTAGGATTAAAATCTAAAAACCAACCGGGTACTCGTTCTAGATGTTGATAAGCTTTTCTGATTTCCTGCTCACTCAGGTCAATCTCAGCATTTGTGGTTGCTTCCTGAATTAATTTTTCCGTATATTCAGCATCAGCAATGGCTTGTTTATAGTGATAATTCATATTCATATAACTCGGAAATAGTAAAACTGGGATTGTCTTACTCACTGGCCAACGAATGAACGGAACAGGTAAATTAACAAACCAAATAAAAGCCATTAGTCCGACAACAATCAGACTTCCCCGCATAACTTGCTGGTATATTTGAGGGGTACGGTTGACTGAAGCCGCCTCCTGAAGAACCTTCTCATCAAAATCCGGAAATTGATCACTAACAATTTGACGCAATTCATCATAAGAGAGCGGTTCACCCATCTGCAATCGCAATTTGTCGAGTCGTTGCAAGACAATCTTGCGCCCCAATTCACTGGTGAGGTTATCCTGGGAACCACCGTTGATTTCTCCAGTGAGAATTTCAAAAGCGCGATTACCAAGCCGTTGCATTCACATATCCTCCGGGACTGCTGCTAAAAAATAGACTTCTCTTTCGAGCATAGCGTATCTTATTAAGTAGAGTATCGCTAAATTTTTATTCAACTTTTGCAGAATAGCTTAATCTAACTTAATCTTCGCTGAAAATAATCTTTGATTTAATTGAGGACAGAGTTGTTGAATCCTCGATAAAATAGAAGATGACTCTCTCCTAAACTCTAGTGACTGGCCCTCCCTCCTCGCTGTCACTGGCAATCGTCCCCTTTCCTGCTTTTTCTCAGTTCATTTGTTGTTAATAGGGTAAACCCTGTATTTTTTAGTAATCAATTATGGCTACAATTCTAATTATTGATGAGGATGTTCAAACTCAAGGGACACTTCAAACCATTTTGCAAGCACAAGGCTATGAAGTTGTAACAGCTAACCTCGAAAAATTGGCTTTTGCTGGTGTGGAAAATCTTCATCCTCACCTGATTATTTACACTTGGATGTCTGAAAATGTGGATGCGTTATCTGGGATCAAACATTTAAAAACTCAGAGCGATCTCACTTCTGCTTTTTATCTCTTACTGACTCAACCTGAACTTCTCGACTCTCAATTTTCCCGTTTAGAACCTCAGATCGATGATTGGATTTTCGCGCCGATTGATCCCGATGAATTAAACCGACGAGTTAGCCGAGGATTGAAAAACAATCAGAGTTATTCCCCCCGTTCCGATTCCAGCGATCCCCAATTACAACAAGCTTTAAGTGATCTAAATCTAGCCCGAGAACGATTAATTCAAAGTGAAAAGTTTTCTACTCTCGGTCAAATGATCTCAGGCATTACTCACGAAATTAATAATCCCGTTTCGGTGGTTAAAGGTAATGTTTCTCATGCCGCAGATTATACTCAAGACTTAATTGATTTAATCGAACTCTATGGCGAAGAATACTCTGATCCCTCCCCTATGATTCAAGAAAGAATTGAGGAAATTGACTTAGAATTCTTATTTGAAGATCTGCCTCAAGTGATTGAATCAATGAAAAGTGGGGCTGAACGGATTCGTCAGTTAGTTGAGTCTTTAAGGAATATTTATCGGGTTGATGATTCTGAAGAACAAGTCGTTGATCTTCATCAGGTTCTAGATGATATTATCTTGATTTTACAATCTCAACTCAAAGGAAAAAAAGGTCGGGCGATTACTTTAGTTAAAGATTATGGTAAACTTCCAGAAGTTAAATGTTATCCCGGACAGCTAAATCAAGTGTTTATGAACTTGCTAAATAATGCAATTGATGCACTTGAAAATAGGCGAGTTGAAACGTCTTCAGAGGAACCGACGATTTGGATTAAAACAGAAGTTGCTTCTAGCGATCATTCTAATCACCCAACGACTCCTCAAGCAACCATCCGAATTAAAGATAATGGAACGGGAATTCCTGATAATATTAAACCTAAAATCTTTGAACCCTTTTTTAGCACTAAACCCCTTGGAACTGCAACAGGTTTTGGGCTGAATATTTGTCATCAGATTGTCGTTGAAACCCATAAGGGACAACTTCAATGTATCTCCCCACCCGAAGCAGGAACAGAAATCATTGTCTCCCTTCCTTTGACTCAATAACTATTATTATCGGTTGGGTTTTCTATCGCTGAAATCCAACCTTTTTTTGATTACTGAGAAAAAAAGCTCTAATTGTAAAGAAATGTTAAGCGTTTTTTATTAAAAAATGTTGCAAACTCTTGATTTAACTGTTACGTTGTGAATGTGGAGTCAATTCAACCCCTGCTCGTTATAAGGAGACAAATGAGCCATGCTCTACTCTATTCTAGGGTCGTGAGTACAAGACTCGCTTGAGGGAAACCGCAAGAGAAGTCTGATACCTTGTCCCATTCAAATCAGCTTCAAAAGATAGGGCTTCAGACAAAACCCATGAGCAGTGTGTCGAAAAGTAAACACAAACTGCAATTCTCTGGTTGACCCAGTTCCCTCACCCATAAATTTTTCCACTCAATTGAACCTTTTGTCTCAATAGAACAAGGTTATTGCTGAGTCCTGAACATTGTTCAAGCTCGAAAGAACCTCATTAGAGGCTTCCTTTCACTTGGCATAATCTTTCAAATTGATCAGATTTGAACTGTTCTATTTAACCCAATTTGACCACACAAAGCTGCAATGATTATGGCTTTTCCCGCCTTGATCTTTGAACAAATGCAGCATTCTTGAACCTTGGAGGTTTATATGAAAATTCAAGGAATTACAGCACTAATTACCGGAGCTTCAAGAGGAATTGGACGGGCAATTGCATTAGAACTGGCAAAAGCCGGAGTTCAACGTCTACTTCTGGTCGCTCGGGATCGCCAAAAACTAGCAGAATTATCCCAAGAATTAGCACAATTTCCCGTCGAAGTTGTCACCTTAGCAATTGACTTAACTAAACCTGTCGAAGTCAACATTGCGATCGCTCAAGCTTGGCGTTCTCACGGGCCAGTTGATTTACTGATAAACTGTGCCGGAGTCGCCCACCAAACCCCCTTCTTGCAGTCAAAATTACCCGACTTACAAGAAGAAGTTTCCCTCAATTTAATGGGAATGTATACCATTACTCGTTCAGTTGCGCGACGGATGGCAAACCGTAAACAAGGTACCATTGTTAACGTGTCCAGTTTAATGGGGAAAATAGCCGCACCCACAATGGCAACCTATTCCGCGACAAAATTTGCCATCTTAGGGTTTACCCAAGCCCTACGCGCCGAACTCGTCGAACACAATATTCGAGTCATGGCATTGTTACCCACCTTGACAGATACGGATATGACACGCCGACTGCAATTATTCCGTTGGGTAGTACCGATGACCGCCCAAGAAGTCGCCGAAGTGTTAATTGATGGACTTCGTAAAGAATCACCGGAAATTTTAGTAGGATGGCAAAGTCATTTAGCCGTTTGGTGTAACCGAATTGCACCCGGGCTGTTGGAGAAGATTTTATTACTGGCTTCTCCCCTCTCGACTCGTCGATCCCCTTCTTACTCAAAAATGAGAGCCTAATCTCACCTGTTTCTTGGTTGAATAACCATTAATAACCATTAACTCGATTTCTCAAAGAAGTCGGGTTTTTTTGGTCTTCAATTTCAGATCAGAAGTTATTTTCTCTGTCTCTCCCTGCACCCGACCTTCTGATAACTGTTCATGGGTCTGGGTCGTTTCGCCGCATGGCTTCATCCAACCTTCGGTACTGGCTTTCTGTTCCTTTCAGCTTCATCTCGT
>CAZNCM010000101.1:0-846 GCA_964571155.1 uncultured Lyngbya sp.
GTGATTGAGAGACCCGCATTGGCGGGCCTCTACCGCTCGATTAACGAACCAAGTCGAAGGAGATGTCTGTCTTCGAGGGGATATTGGTATTGCGATCTAACTCTTCAAACAGAGTATTCACAATCCAGTTGAGCAAGTTGATCGCACCGGAATAACCGATAGTGGAGTAGCGGTGTAAGTGATGACGATCAAAGATCGGATAACCAATCCGAACCAGCGGAGTCTTGGTATCACGCCATAGGTACTTACCGTAGGAATTTCCAATGAAGAAATCAACGGGTTCAGTAAACAGCAAGGAGCGTAGGTGCCAGAGATCTTTACCACCCCAAACAGTCGCTTGCTGACCATGAGGGCTAGAAGCCAGAAGTGCTTTTACTTCTTCTTCAAATTTATTGTTAGTGTTTGTTACCAGAACGTGAACCGGTTCAATACCCATTTCCAGCATGAACTGTAACATTCCGATCACTAAATCTGGATCACCGTAGATCGCTGCACGCTTGCCGTGTACCCAAGCTTGAGTATCAGTCATCGCGTCAACTGCACGACCCCGCTCGATTTCGAGTTCTTCAGGAATCGCTTTTCCAGTGACTTCAGATAACTTCATCAAGAACTCATCTGTTCCGCGAACACCCCAAGGACGAGCAACAGTTGTGCCTTGCTTCCACTTCTTCTCGATCATCTTACGAGTTTGAACAGTGGGATAGGCTTGCAACGCAAAAGTATGTTCAGCGTTGATCGAATCTGCACCATCCTCTAAAGTTGTACCGCCTTGGTACATCTTGAATTCACCAGTATTGGGAGAATCCAAATAGAGTTCGTTGTCGGCTAAAATTGTGGCATCAATAT
>CAZNCM010000101.1:856-1511 GCA_964571155.1 uncultured Lyngbya sp.
TTTGAGGATATGCTTCAGTTCCCGCAGGTTGCCCATGTAGGTTTCAAAGCCAGGGATGATGTTGATTTTGCCGTTAGTCTTTTCGGCTTTCTTGCCTTCGGTCAGGTTAGACAGAATGCTCTTGAGCATATTGTCATAACCAGTCACGTGAGAACCCACAAAGCTCGGAGTATGAGCAAAAGGAACAGGTAACTCAGCCGGAATGACTTCATCATTCTTAGCGTTTCCGATGAAGGAACCTAAGTCATCTCCGATTACTTCTGCCATACAAGTTGTACAAACCGCAATCATTTTCGGCTTGTAAAGCGCGTAGGAGTTTTGCAAACCGTCGATCATGTTCTTCAGGCCGCCGAAGACCGCTGCATCTTCAGTCATGGAGCTAGAAACGGCACTGAACGGTTCTTTGAAGTGACGAGTGAAGTGGGTCCGGAAGTAAGCCACACAACCTTGAGAACCATGAACAAAAGGTAGTGTTCCTTCAAAACCAACGGCGGCTAAAATCGCACCTAAAGGTTGGCAAGCTTTTGCAGGGTTGATGGTTAAGGACTCACGATTAAAGTTCTTCTCGCGGTATTCCCAGGATTTAGTCCATTCTGCAACTTTTTCAACTTCCTCAGAAGCAGGCATTCCTTCAGCTTCACGCTTACGCTCAAAT
>CAZNCM010000101.1:1628-2625 GCA_964571155.1 uncultured Lyngbya sp.
AACTCAACGTGATCTTTAATATTCTCAACGTTCTGAGACATGATGTTACTCTCCTTATCTGGGGATTACTCGGATTTGTCAAGGTCGGGGGTAGATAGTAAGGGTGACAGGTGACAGGTGGCAGTGAAAATTGTTTTTTTCTCTGTTCCCTGTTCCCTGTGCCGATATTCCCTACTCTTATTTCTTCCAGGGAGCGCCAATTAAGCCCCAGGTCGGACTTTTCAGTGCTAAGTCCATGTCACGGGCGAAGATTGCAAACCCGTCATAACCGTGGTAGGGACCAGAGTAATCCCAAGAGTGCATTTGACGGAAGGGTAAGCCCATTTTCTGGAATACATACTTCTCTTTGACTCCAGCCGCAACCAAATCAGGCTTGAGACCTTCAGCAAACTTCTCGAACTCATATCCGGTTACGTCATCATAGATAACTGTTGCATCTTTGACGTATTCGGTTGTGCGTTTGTAGTCGTCGTTGTGAGCAAATTCATAGCCTGTACCAACGATTTCCATTCCCAAGTCGAGGAAAGCGGGAACAACGTGGCGAGGACGCAGACCACCAACCATCAGCATCACTTTTTCACCTTCGAGCTTCGGACGATATTTAGCAATTACATCGTCAGCTTGCTTTTGGTATTTGGCGATGACGCGCTCTGCACCTTCTTTGATTTTGTCATCGAACTGTGCGGCGATCGCCCGTAAAGATTCAGCAATTTTGGTCGGGCCGAAGAAGTTGTATTCAAACCAGGGAATACCATACTTCTCTTCCATGTGACGGCTGATGTAGTTCATCGACCGATAGCAGTGGATGAGGTTCAATTTGACTTTAGGAGTCATCTTCATCTCATGGAGAGTACCATCTCCAGACCACTGAGCTACAATCCGTAAACCCATTTCTTCGAGCAGGATACGGCTTGCCCAAGCATCTCCACCAATGTTGTAGTCACCGATGATGGCTACATCATAGTCTGTGGATTCAAATTCTGAGTTTTTGTTTTCT
>CAZNCM010000101.1:2716-3807 GCA_964571155.1 uncultured Lyngbya sp.
TGTTTTCTTCGTCGGCTTGGGGGAATACCCAGTCCCGAATGATGTCGTTAGCGATGTGGTGTCCTAATGACTGGGAAACACCCCGGAAGCCTTCGCAACGAACAGGAGCAACGGTTTTACCTGTTTTTTTGGTTGCTTCACGAGCAACACTTTCAATATCGTCTCCGATTAGACCAACCGGACATTCTGACTGAATACTGACACCGCCGTTAAGGGGGAACAGTTCTTCGATTTCTTCGATGATTTTGCCGAGTTTTTTGTCACCACCGAACACGATGTCGCGTTCTTGGAAGTCGGAGGTGAAGTTCATCGTCCCGAAGGTATCAACTCCGGTAGTACCGATGTAGTAGTTGCGACGACCTGACCAGGAATAATAACCGCAACCGACAGGACCATGAGAGATGTGAACCATGTCCTTGATCGGACCCCAAACCACCCCTTTAGAACCTGCATAAGCACAACCACGAGCGGTCATTACACCGGGAAGTGATTTGACGTTGGATTTTACTCCGCAGTCTGTCTTGCCTTCTTCATGGACGTTTAGATGCTTTTCCCGTTTTTTCTTGGCTTTATCCGGATAAGCTTCTAGAACGTCCTGAATTAACTGTTTGTTATCCTCTACAGTTGACATGGTGTTCCTCTGTTGTTGGTGATTAGCGATTGTTGAGCGCCGTGTGCGGGCGGGGGAGTTAACCGTTAACAAGGCCGGGATTAAATCTTAAATCTTGTTAACGATTAACTCTTAACAGGCGGGCGTGAAAACCTAAGCTTTCTTGATGTTAGTTGCTTTGAGAAGCTCTTGCTCTTTAGCGTCAGCTTCTCGTACTTTCGCGTACTCTTCTTCAGAACCCAACAGACCGTAGTTGATTAACAGTTCTTCGAGGGTGTCGTTGTCAATCGGTGTCGGGATGGTCAGCTTGGTGTTTTCTTCGATCTTCTTAGCTAATGTGCGATATTCTGCCGATTGTTCGTGGTCGGGAGAATATTGGATACAAGTCATCCGGCGTAATTCAGCTTCTTGTACCTGCTTGGAGCGAGGAACGAAGTGAATCATTTGAGTGTTTAACCGTTCTGCCAATTCTTCAATCAAG
>CAZNCM010000101.1:3820-5947 GCA_964571155.1 uncultured Lyngbya sp.
CTTCACGGTTAACGTTACGGCTGTTACAGATTAAGCCACCTAAGCGAACTCCGCCTGTATGAGCATATTTTAGAACGCCTCGGGCAATGTTGTTAGCGGCATACATCGCCATCATTTCCCCGGAAGTTACGATGTAGATTTCTTGTGCTTTTCCTTCACGGATAGGCATGGCGAAACCACCGCAAACAACGTCACCTAGTACGTCATAGGATACGAAGTCTAAATCTTCGTAAGCGCCTTCTTCTTCGAGGAAGTTGATGGAGGTGATAATTCCACGACCTGCACATCCAACTCCAGGCTCAGGACCACCAGATTCTACGCACTTGATGCCTTCAAAGCCTTCGAGCAGTACATCTTCGAGTTCTAGATCTTCAATAGAACCCCGTTCTGCGGCTAAGTGTAGAACTGTAACCTGAGCTTTGGTGTTGAGGATCAAACGAGTGGAGTCAGCTTTCGGGTCACAACCAACAATCATGATGCGATTGCCGTTTTGTGCCATTCCAGCCAGGGTGTTTTGAGACGTGGTGGATTTACCGATACCGCCTTTTCCGTAAAATGCAATTTGTCGCATGGTGTTTCTCGCTTTAACTCGACTTAAGTTTGACAGGATCGAAAACAAATAAACTGGGAAATTCTGTAATCAGTGAAACATTTACCTGACTTGAAATCAGTTATGTCCATTGATTCAAAGTTTCAGCCGGGTTTATTTTGTTTTGACAGGTAGACTTCAGAACACAATTCTTTCAGAACCGATCCGAGAGTTCTCGTTCATCTATTAGGAATATTATTCCAATAAAGATTCGGTTTCTGTTAGAAATGAGACAAAATCTTTGGTGAGAGATGTGCGTTTTTACACGCGGTCTTGAGTTGAGTAATCGGTTGAAGACCGATTCGGGGGTTGAAAGGGGGAGTCTGGCTATGACGTGAGGATTGAGCGGGGAATTTATGAATTTCTATGAACTTCAAGAAACTGCATTCCTTACAAAATCCTTAAGCTTAACCGGGACTCACAATCAACATCAAACCCCTGGCTAAGAAAGCGACGCTTCGGGCGGCGAACGCTCTCGCCTTTCATTTTTAGGAAGTAGATACATTTTGGATAATTAGGAATGAGAGGTTTGGAGAAAGTCTTAAGTTAAAGTTAAATTTCTTCAACTTAACTTCTCAATTAGAAGATCAAACGGCTTCAACAATCAGATCGGGTGACACTGTGGCGCGTAATGTGCCTTCGATCGCAATTTTGAGGGTTTCTGTACTGCTGGCACAACTACTACAAGCACCTTGCAGAATGACCTTAACGCGATCACCTTCAACATCAAACAGTTCAACATTACCGCCATCTTTGGCTAAAACCGGTTTGATTTGCTCAGTCAACACCTGCTGAATCAGCGTAATCTTTTGCAGATTGGTGAGAACCTTCGGTGGAGCCAAAGTCGCTGTGGCTGTCGCTGAAGCCGTTTGAGGAGCAGGTGCCGATGAAATTCCGGTAATTCTCGCTTCGGAAACTTCAATCAAAATATCATCGATATCCGTTAGACAAGATCCACAGCCACCGCCAGCTTTAACGTAGTTGGTCACTTGTTCGGCAGTTTCAAGATCATTTTCGAGAATAATCCGCCGAATCCGAGGCTCACTAATTCCAAAACAAGAACAAATCAGACGACCTTCATCTTCTTCGTGAACTTCAATCGGAATCCCTTTGTAGGTATGAATAGCCGCTTCTAACGCTTCCTGTCCCATCACAGAACAGTGCATTTTTTCTTCCGGCAACCCACCCAAGTAGTCCGCAATTTGGCGATTAGTCAACTGCATCGCGTCTTCAACTTTCTTACCGATGAGTAATTCAGTTAAAGCCTCAGAAGAAGCAATCGCACTGGCGCAACCAAACGTTTGAAACCGGGCATCCTTAATTATTTGTGTTGCTTCGTCAATTTTGAGATGAAGACGGAGAGCATCCCCGCAGGCAATACTACCCACTTCTCCGGTAACAACCTTTTCGCCTTCTTCAAGATCAGTAATGGTTCCCTGATTGTGAGGATTTTGGAAATATTCCATTACTTTGTCGGTGTAGTCCCACATGGCAACCTCTTTTACAGTTATCAGTTATGCAGTGATCAGTAACCCGTG
>CAZNCM010000101.1:6016-10751 GCA_964571155.1 uncultured Lyngbya sp.
CCTTTTCTTGCTCTTGCAACCATTCAGCATCATCACTATTAAAAGGAGACATCGCTCGCAGACGTTCAACCACTTGTGGCATGACCTCTAACACCCGATCAATTTCAGCATCAGTGGTGTAGCGAGAGAGTGAAAAGCGAATTGATCCGTGGAGGACACTATAAGGAAGTCCCAAGGCTCGCAAAACGTGAGATGGTTCTAGAGAACCCGAAGTGCAGGCCGAACCGGAGGAGGCACAGATGCCAAACTGGTTCAGTGATAAGAGTATCGCTTCTCCCTCGATATACTTGAAGCCAATATTGGTGGTGTTGGGTAGGCGTTTGGTCGAATGACCATTAACAACCGTATTTGGAATCGCGCTGAGGATACCTTGCTCTAAGCGATCGCGGAGACGCTTTTCAGTCTCGACTTCTAGTAAGTGCTGTTGAGCCAGTTCAGCGGCTTTGCCTAAAGCGACAATCCCCGCAACATTTTCGGTACCGCCACGACGACCCCGTTCTTGATGTCCGCCAATCATAAACGGACGGAATCTAACCCCTCGACGAACATAGAGCGCGCCAATCCCTTTCGGTGCATGGATTTTGTGACCGGATAAGGTGAGCAGATCGATCGTGCTAGTCTTCATATCCAGGGGAACTTTGCCCACGGCTTGGACTGCATCGACATGGAAAATCGCACCTTTTTCTTTAACGATCTGTCCAATTTCCTCGATGGGGAAAATCACGCCAGTTTCGTTGTTGGCATACATGACGCTCACTAGAGCGGTGTTGCCAGTCAAGGCCGCTTCGAGTTCGTGTAAGTCGAGTAAACCTTGATCGTCAACGGAAAGATAAGTGACGGTATACCCTTCTTTTTCTAAGCGCTTGCACAAGTTCAAGACTGCGGGATGCTCAACAACGGTAGTGATGATGTGCCGTTTGTTGGGTTGAGTGGAAAGTGCGGCGCGAATCGCTGCATTATCTCCTTCGGTGCCACAACTGGTAAAGACAATTTCAGAAGCCTCTGCACCTAAAAGGGATGCAACTTGTTCTCTGCCTTGTTTAACCGCTTGTCCGACTTTTCCTCCGAAGCTGTGCATACTAGAGGGATTTCCGAAGTAGGTGGTCAGGTAAGGCAACATCGCCTCGATAACCGCTTGATCGACTTGAGTTGTGGCGTTATTGTCAAGATAAATACAGTCTTTCATTGCCCTCTCCGTGGTGACAGTTAGCCGTGATTTTTCATCTCGTGATCAGTTGCCGTTCGTTATCGGTGAGTCTGGGTTACATCTGTCTCAATGGTGTTTGTTGTGACGATGACCGGATTGATGAGAGTGAATGGGGTTGAAGTTGATTGAGTCAGTTCAACTTCCTGATAACGAGACGTTACGGCGTGATTTCGTGAAATGATTGAAGATCGGGATGGAGAGAGTCAACAAGACAATTGGGTATTTTTTTCGAGTTCACTTCTCCAGTCCCTTCAGTGATCAGTTATTTTCTGTTTCTGCTTTTTGGATGTACTGCTCGTAGAAATCTAGAGCCAGTTTATCGATAGTGTCGTAACCTTCAAAGACTTCAATTCCAGCGGTCTGCAACTCTTTTTTCGGACAATCACCAATTTTGGAAACTAATACACCTTTACAGTCAGTGATAGTTTTAATGATATTGTCTAGGGTTGCTTCTTCACCGTATCCACCTTGACAAAAATGATCGATTTTACGGTGTCCAACGAAAGAGACTTCTGATCCATCAACTTCGTAGATTTGGAACTCTTTGGCATGACCGAAGTGTTGATTGACTAACCCACTGCCTTTTGTGGCAACAGCAACCAAAATCTTCGGCTGATCTTGAGTCGGTTGCGGCTTGGCGGGTTGTTGCGCCTTGGCTGCGGCGAGTTGTTCACGGAAGGTTTCAATTCCGGCGTGAACTTCCTGACGTTGTTCAAAATCGTATTCCTGGGGCATTTCCATGAATTTATCTTTTGTAAATTCTTGGCTGCGATCTTCTCCCAAGAGTCCGACTGCATCTGCGCGACATTGACGACAGTGACGCATCAACTTCAAACCATCTGAACAGTTATCTTGCAGTGCTTTGAGTTCTTTGGGTGTGGGTCCGCGTTGTCCAGTTAAGCCGTAGTGAGTTCCATGTTCAGGGGCGGAAATCAGGGGCATAATGTTGTGGAGGAATGCACCTTTTGACCGAACCACTTCATGGACTTCTTGTAAGTGTTCGTCATTCACTCCCGGAATCATCACGGAGTTGACTTTGCAGAGGATATCTGCTTCTCTGAGGGCGTCTAATCCTTCCATTTGACGTTCGTGGAGGATTTTTACGCCTTCAATGCCGCGATAGCGACGACGACGATAGTGAACCCAAGGATAGATCATTTCACCGATCTTGGGGTCTACCATGTTGATGGTGATGGTGACGTGATCGATATTTAAGGCTTTGATGCGATCAATATAGTCGGGAAGCATCAATCCATTGGTGGACAAGCACAGTTTGATATCGGGTGCTTTGTCTGCAATGAGTTCAAAGGTACGGAAGGTTTTTTCGGGGTTAGCTAATGGATCACCAGGGCCGGCAATTCCGAGTACCGTCATTTGAGGAATTTTGCCCGCAACCACTAAGACTTTGTGCGCCGCTTCTTCTGGGGAGAGGAGTTCACTAACGACTCCGGGGCGGCTTTCGTTTGCACAGTCATATTTGCGATTACAGTAGTTGCACTGGATGTTACAAGCGGGCGCAACGGCGACGTGCATCCGGGCGTAGTGATGATGCGCTTGTTCACTGTAACAGGGGTGCTTCTCAATACGTTCTAACAGTTTCTCGTCTGTGACTTTCTGAGTAGAAGAATCACAGCCACAGTTTCCAGATTTTTTGTTGGAAACCGGAGAAGGGTTATCGGTCTGAGTTTCGAGTGTCAGAGTGCCTTTAGGATGTAACATTGAATTCCGTAAATAAGTGAGAAGGTTTTTGAGATCAAAAGAACGGAGGAATCGAAAATATTATTTAGAGAGGTGAATCTCGAACCGGGTTGAGAAGCCACGGTGAGTCACTCATCTAGGTCGTTTTCGGATTCTGCATCCGGATTCTGTATCTGTTTCTTTGGAATTCATCATTTTGCATGATGAGGATAAGTCATTCTTTCCTAAACTGGAAAGAAATAATGGAACAAGAAACGAGGAAAGAATAAATAATCTTTCAGTTGCAATTTGCTTGTGAAGTGGATGATTTATTTTTCCGAATGCTCCTCACTTGAGGTTTCCGGACTCATCCCGCGCTGTGGGCAATTCCATTTCCTAACTCCGAATTAGGTTGTACTCGTTTTTCAGCGTTAGCAACTTTATACCATCCCCCTGCAAATGCGCTTGAAGTTAGGCATCCGGTTCAGGTTTATTGGATTAGTTAAAGGTGTACTCATCTTCTCAAACCTAGAGAGAGTCAGGGTTAAATTTTTCTTCTCGGGTGGGGTTCTAGTGTTTTTTAGGTTGGGTTCTAGTCTTTTTCACCCTAGTGTAGGGTATTTTTGTACTCACCCTCTATGCTTTGGTTTATCAGGACTTGATGCTATTATTTCCTTTAAATATACGTCGGTTTTTTTTGTACTCATTCCCCTAAAAAAAACTGGAGTAAGCCTCTCAAGCTCCCCCAGTGCTGTCACGGAATTCAATTCTGTATCTAAGTTAACATTTTTTGAATTGGGGGGTTTGATATATGTGTCTATGCCCTCAAAATTTCCCCTCTTAAAACACTGGAAAGCTAGAGCTATCAACGGCTTCATCTGCAAGTATATCTTAAATATTTGAGTTCACCTTTGATCGGGTAAAAACTTCCCCTCAAAATTCCCTTCAAACACTGATTTAGTCTATACTTAAGGGTGAGGCTGAAAATACTCGTTCCCCTACCCATAAATACCCTGACCCCTCTGCAAAAATATCAGTCCCCCACCCCAAAAAAATTTTTATAGAGAGTTCAAAGCTCCATATATTCATCCTTTTAGAAATCTGAGTACACCTTTAACTAATCAAATAAATCTAACTGGCTTAGTGCATACTGGGAGAGAGTGAGCCACTTGGTATAAGCAGTAGAAACAAGACCTGTTCTAATTGACTCACGGAATCTGATGCTACAGCCCATCACTCTCAGAGAACGTCGAAGACGGGAGACGAACCAACCAGAGAAGACTTCATCAAGTCCTCCTGTGGGTTTTTGTCCCCTGCGGCTCGCAATTGGTTAGAGGTGCTTTGCTGCTATCCGGGTTTACACGCTTTGGCGATACACCGGATCGCTCACTGGATGTATCATCGTCATCTTCCCTTCCTCCCTCGGTTTATGTCTCACCTCGGACGGTTTTTCACTGGAATTGAAATTCATCCGGGTGCAACGATTGGTAAAGGAGTCTTTATTGATCATGGCATGGGAGTTGTAGTCGGTGAGACAGCAATCATTGGTGATTATTGTTTAATCTATCAAAATGCAACCCTGGGAGGTACTGGAAAAGAAAGCGGTAAACGCCATCCGACTTTAGGTAACAATGTTGTGGTGGGTGCTGGCGCAAAAGTATTAGGCAATATCACCATTGGCAATCATGTCCGTGTGGGAGCGGGTTCAATCGTTCTCAATGATGTTCCGGATGATTGCACTGTAGTCGGTATCCCTGGTCGTGTTATTTCTCGTTCGGGTCGTGGTTGTCCCCTTGAACATGGCAAACTTCCGGATGTGGAAGCCAAGCTGATTCGGACCTTAGTTGATCG
>CAZNCM010000101.1:10761-11412 GCA_964571155.1 uncultured Lyngbya sp.
CGCATTGAGCAATTGGAACAACAAGTCCAACAAATTCGCAACTACGAAGTTGGAATTCGCAATTAATTCATCTTGTCTCCAAGATAAGCTTTTGCATCCTGACCTTTTCTGAATGAGCCTCACACCATGTTTAAACTTTCTTCTTCTGGTGCTGTCATTAGTCCGGTTACTGTTTTACAGGGTGATCGCTGGATTGTTTATCGTCGCTTACAAGAGTTGATGATTCCCTGCTGCTGTCCTGAAGATGGACTGCTATGGGTTGAAATTCAGCACAGTAATCACGCGATTCTACTACGAAGTGTCATCCAACAGTTTATGGCGTCTCGGCCACAATTAGTAGATTGGTTAGAACGCTGTTGGGAAACGGATATTTCTCCCCAAGGAGTTCAAAATTACGAGTTTCATGGAGAATTGGAACGTTAAGACCGAAACTTGAAAAAGAGGATCAGTTGAATTAACAATGCTTAATTATTCATTATGAATCATCATTCATTGTTTGAGACTTCAATCTAAATCTAGAGTCTCTATATCTAATTTCCCTCTTTTTCAATTGATCGAATACGGCTTCTTTCTCTCGGAAACTCAATCTTGTCTCGCTCTCAACTCAGCTTGTCAACGTCTAGAGAGTTATGAGTTTAGAGCAACCCGCTA
>CAZNCM010000101.1:11422-13791 GCA_964571155.1 uncultured Lyngbya sp.
TCCATTCTCAACAGTCTGAGTTCAATTCTTCGGATCAATTTTTCTACTCTCATTCCTCAAGGGTTTCACGCTTAGAGGACAAGTAACAAGTATTAGACAGGCTATCTTTATATTCCCGAGTCAAGGAATCAATCACCTACGCAGTGGTTGCTCACGAAATTTTATCGTATCCTTGGGCGAAGGATTGAATATATTGCTCTTGCTCAACTTCTAGGTTTTGATCTTCTCAATCAAAACTAATCTCTGAAGTTAGAAGGTACAGTAGAATTAACTTCTCTACATCTATTCTTAAACAGAATGGTGGGGAAAAGAAAAAATTTAATTCTCAATTCATTTAGTTGCTGGAACATCTATCTCGATCTGATAGACCTTCACTCCACCATCCCCAAGAGCAAGTTTCATCTTGATAATCTCAAGCCTTCAGATAGCCTGGTTTTGGTCATAACTGAGTCAGCGTGATTCAGCAGGGAAGAAAAGAAAATTCACCAGAACAAGTTACCTCAAGACTTACTTCTGTAGAATTATTCAATTTTTCTTGATTCCCAAAATCACCACATCAAACCTCACCTGAAGTGCTGTCATGGAATACAATTCTAATTTCACGGAATTTTGTCGATTTTTGCAAGATGAACTGGCAATTTCTCACGATGAGTTAACTGTTGCCATCCAACGCAGAAAGCATTCCACTGATCCTTTGCCGATGTTGCTTTGGCAATATGGATTTATCTCTATCACTCAACTGCAAACGATCTTTGATTGGCTCAAAAATAAGCCCCAGTTTGATTTCTCATGAACACGCCCGCACTAGCAGAAACCCAAAAGGAACGTTCATCAAGAAAGGGACAAGGTAACTCGGAAATAAACAGACAACTAGGCTTTAACTAAACGCTATGCCTAAAACTAACAGATTCGCGCTGACTATCTATCCTCAATCCCGAACTCCTCTATCCCTGTGTTAATAGTCCCTTATTTTGGAGAGATAGTCAAATTAAACCTGAAATCTACTCCAAAATGCCAGGGTACTCATTGAAATAGCTGCCGATTGTCACCGTGTATGCGTGTGTGCATTTTACCAAATCTGTTTCTCAATTGTGGGGAAGTCTAGCCATGAATGAAATTTCAATCAATGATACAACCTTACGGGATGGTGAACAAGCCGCCGGAGTGGCGTTCACTGTCGATGAAAAAGTCGCTTTGGCGTCTTTCATGGATGCTATTGGGATTCATGAATTAGAGGTTGGTATCCCAGCGATGGGAAGTGAAGAAGCCCGAGCTATTTCCGCGATTGCCAATCTTGACTTGCGGACTTCACTCATTGGCTGGAACCGAGCGGTACGTTCTGACATTGAAGCCTCTATCGCTTGTGGTCTTAAACGGGTTCACATTTCTATCCCGGTTTCTGAGATTCAGATTGCAGCTAAGTTTCAGGGAAATTCTCAGGCGGTTTTACAACGACTTCGAGAGGCTGTGGAATTTGCAGTTGACCACGGCTTGTATGTCGCGGTTGGAGGAGAAGATTCTTCCCGTGCTGATGAATCTTTTCTGCTAGATGTGGCGTTGTCGATTGAAAGCTGGGGAGCAAGTCGTTTTCGCTTTTGCGATACGGTGGGTATTCTTGACCCGATGAAAACCAGTCAAAAAGTTGCTCATTTAGTGAGTCAATTGTCGATTCCGGTGGAGATGCACACTCACAATGATTTTGGGTTGGCGACGGCCAATGCACTTGCCGGGTTGCAAGCGGGTGCGACTTCGGTGAATACGACGGTGAATGGCTTGGGAGAACGGGCTGGAAATGCCGCTCTTGAAGAAGTGGTTATGGCTCTTAAGCAAATGTACGGCCTGAATCTCGGGATTGATACTCGGCGGTTGCGGGAACTGTCCGGCTTTGTGGCTCAGGCTTCGGGCTGTCCGGTTCCGCCTTGGAAAGCCATTGTCGGTGAAAATGCCTTTGCTCACGAGGCGGGGATTCATGCTCACGGGATTTTAAAAAATCCGAACACTTATGAACCGTTTGCCCCCGAGGAGGTGGGTTGGGAACGTCGTTTAGTTGTGGGTAAACATTCGGGACGACATTTGATTTCGACTGTACTCCAACAAAATGGCATTACGTTAACCACAGAAGAAATCGCGACGGTTTTAGAAGCGGTGCGAAATCTTTCTGTACAGTTTAAGCGCAGTTTGACTGTGGAAGAATTGTTAAATTTAGTACCTCAAAGGAGAATAGCTCATGGGATTAGCTAGAGTTGATGCTGTTGAAATTAATGACTCGCCAAAATACGAGCTTGAACAAAAGGTTAGAGTTCGGAAAATGATTCGTAATGATGGTACTTTTCCGGGTAAAGAAATCGGAGAAAATCTAGTCAAAAAAG
>CAZNCM010000101.1:13804-16915 GCA_964571155.1 uncultured Lyngbya sp.
ATCGGGACTTATTTGCAAGCTTACTACATCTATGCCGTGCATTTTCTTGATAGAAATGTTATAGTTGGATGTCGGGCAAAAGAATTAGAACCTGTCGATTAAAGTTTTGATTGAAGATTGGGTCGGCTCTACAGTTTTGATTTCACAATCTTCAATTTCAGTTTGTAGGTGGTCGGTTTAAATGGCTAAATTGATCTGAATTTCAGATGATTTTAGGAAGACTGTCACCTACGATCACACCCTAAATAAAGGAGGTTTTACTGTGAAAGTAATGTTACGCAAAAATGCCGAAGGACAACTCTCAGCTTACGTTCCTAAAAAAGATTTAGAAGAAGATGTGGTAGAAGAAAAAATGGGTGAAGAAGGCAAGATTTTTGTACTCGCTAATGGTTGGGAATTAATGTTTCCAAAATTAGAAGAACCCTTTGATTTGCCGCTAACAGCGGAAGCAAAAAGACTGTAATTACAGTTTACAGTGATTAGTCATCAATCACCAGTGAACAGTGATAGCGGATAATTAATTGTTAACTGTTAGCTGTTAACTGACTTCTGATTTGAGCGCGTGACAGGCTCCATTTGTGAACTTGAATGTTGTACAAGTGTTGCTGAAGGTTGATGAAAAACCTCCGGGTTTAGAAGACTTCAGAATCCCTGCTTAGAGAAGATTTCTTTGGGTATCAGGGAAAAATCCCATAACTGAATTATTCTAAGGATGTTATGCGGGGCTGTCATCAAAAGAAGGCGGGAAACTCAGGAGAGATGTTTATTTCCTATTGAGTTTTTAAGGAGTTGGAGTAATGTTAAAAGCATCTGACATTATGACGACAGATGTCGCCACAATTCGCGGTTCTGCAACTGTAGCCGAAGCTGTAAAGCTGATGAAATTTAAACAGTTGCGTGCATTAATTGTGGAGACTCGCACGGGTCAGGATGCTTACGGTATTGTCACCCAAACCGACGTGGTTAACCAAGTGGTGGCATACGGTAAAGATCCGGCAACAATGCGCGTGTATGAAATTATGACCAAGCCTTGTATCGTGGTTAATCCCGATCTGGGTGTCGAATATGTGGCTCGGCTGTTTGCGAACACCGGAATTCGCGTAGCACCGGTCATCCAGGGCAATCTGCTTGGGATTATTTCAGAAAGCGACATTCTCTATAAAGGCGATTTCGTTGAAAACCCGAAATTACCGTTACTGCAACGGGAATTCAAACGGGCGTTCGAAGAAGCCAATCAAATTAGTGAAAACTTCGGTGCAACCTCTGCCGAAAGCTTAAAAGCTTGGGAATTGGTTGACGAACTCGAAGCGGAAGCCGCCTATACTGAAGGCGTTAAACTGCCAGAACCGACGGCTTTCCAACAATTCTGCGATCGCTATCCGGAAGTGCTGCACGTTCGCCACGATCAGCTTGTAGCCAGTAATGGTGAGGCTGTTCCTGTAAGCGTCGGCTAAAGAACTTGGGTTTTAGGAATGTGGAACCCATAAGGGAGTCAAGACTATGGCGAGAAGGAGTGAATAAACGGTTTAGTGGGTGCATCAATTGAATTCATTGGAATTCATTTCAACGTTTATTTTTTCGCAACTCTCTTTTTCTATTCTCGGTTAGTTCTAAAGCTTCCCTGATGAACTGTCCCAAATTTTCCTAAAACCAAGAACCATGAACTACTTTAGCACTGATCTAAATCCTCGATTGATTTCTGACCATTCCAAATCTGAAGGGTTAGTCCATCAGCAATTGGAAAACGCCTGTCGTCAACAGATTTATGCGGCTTCTGTGCGTCAATCAAATTTACGAGAAAACAGCACCGTACTGTCCGAGGAAAATAGTTTAGTGGCAACATTATTCGCTCAATGCGAGTGGAATGTTAACACTGATGCAGACATGAATACATTGGCGATTCAATGTCCGGATTTAAACTCTAACTTAATCGTTTTCGAGAAAGTGATGCGTTATGCCGGGGCGTTGAAAGCGTTTGCAATTGGTAAAGTTCATGTCTGTTCTCCCTCTAACCAGGGAACTCCTTTGGAAGTCCGAGTGGATTAACTTTCTGTTAATCGAGATTGATTGTTTGCCCGATGAATTTGTAAATCTGTTGAGTCAGTTTGTTCTGTCCAAAAACCAATACTGTTAGGAGAATTGTATTATGGCTAAGATTGGTATTTTCTACGGTTCCACATCCGGTGTAACTGAAGAAATCGCAACCGCATTGCAGGAAAAGTTGGGTGAAGATCTTTGCGATCTTTACAGCATGGAAGATGATTTCGACGAATTTAGTGATTTGCTGGAGTATGATTATTTGCTCCTCGGCTGTTCTACTTGGGGAGCAGGCGAAGTGCAGAATGATTGGCGAGATCCATTGTTTGAAATGGAAGTGGAAAAACCGGACTTTTCCGGTAAAACCATCGCTCTATTTGGCCCCGGAGATTATGTCAGCCACGGAATGCACTTTGTCGGTGCTTTAGGCGTGATGTATGACATCTTTACCAAACTGGGTGCAACGGTTGTTGGGGCGGTTCCGACGGATGACTATACCTTTGAGCATTCAACAGCCATTCGGGATGGTTTATTTGTCGGATTACCCCTCGATGAAATCAACGAAAGCGAAAAGACGGATGAACGTCTCAATCGCTGGATCGAAACACTGCGTCCCCATTTTCCGATTGAAGATCGCGTTTTGGCGGGTGCAAGCGCCTAGAACAAATCTTCAATTGGTTTGCTGAGAACACTTCCTTTAAGGATATCTGACTGACGACCTTTGTTAGGAGAACACACATCATGGTTGCAACATTAACGAGCGTAACTAAAAGCGGTAAAACTTGGGAACCCAAATTTGTGGAGTCCCTCGATCAAGAAAATTGTTTGGGTTGTGGTCGATGCTTCAAAGTTTGCGGTTTCAACGTTTTGGGCTTGATTGCTCTTAACGAAGATGGCGAAGTTGTCGATGAAGATGAAGATGAAATCGAACGCAAAGTAATGAATATTGACAATCCTGAAAATTGTGTGGGCTGTCAGGCTTGCTCGCGGATTTGTCCGAAAAAATGTTATACTCACGCTACGGTTGCCGTTTAAGACGTAGCAATACAATTCTCTAACAGTTATTTGTGAACA
>CAZNCM010000102.1:0-6362 GCA_964571155.1 uncultured Lyngbya sp.
AAGTGGTACCGCTGTTTGAAACTGTAGAAGATCTCAAACGCGCTCCGATTGTGATGAAGAATTTGTTCGATTTACCGCTGTATCGGGCCATGCTCGGTGGGGGTTATGAACATCATCAGCACAACACTCCAGATTCAGATCGCTCCCTCCAAGAGATTATGTTGGGCTATTCCGACAGTAACAAGGATTCGGGTTTCCTCAGTAGTAACTGGGAAATTCACAAAGCTCAAAAAGCCCTGCAAAAAGTGGCAGAATCCTATAATATAAATCTCCGCATTTTCCACGGACGAGGCGGTTCAGTCGGACGAGGGGGCGGCCCTGCCTACAAAGCGATTTTAGCTCAACCGGGTAAAAGTATTAGCGGTCGGATTAAAATTACCGAACAAGGTGAGGTTCTCGCGTCTAAATATTCACTCCCGCAACTGGCTCTTTATAATCTCGAAAGTGTTTCCACCGCAGTCATCCAAGCCAGTCTCCTCCATACCGGGTTTGATGAGATTGAAACGTGGAATCAGATTATGGAAGAATTGTCGGTGAAATCGCGATCGCATTATCGCGCCTTAATCTACGAACAGCCGGATCTAGTCGAGTTCTTTGATCAAGTCACTCCCATTCAAGAAATTAGCCAACTGCAAATTAGCTCTCGTCCGGCTCGACGTCGCGGTGACAAGAAAAAAGATATTTCCGGTTTAAGGGCGATTCCCTGGGTATTTAGCTGGACTCAGAGCCGTTTCTTGCTCCCCTCCTGGTATGGAGTTGGTGCGGCATTACAAGAATTTGTTCAAAAGGAACCCGAGGAACATATTAAACTGTTGCGTTACTTCTACTATAAATGGCCGTTCTTCCGCACGACGATTTCTAAAGTAGAAATGACGCTGGCAAAAGTGGATATGCAAATTGCTCACCACTATGTTAGAGAGTTGAGCGCCCCTGAAGATTTGGCTCGCTTTGAGGCGTTGTACGAACAAATTGCTCAAGAATTTCAGCTAACCCGTAAACTGGTTCTTGAAATTACCGAACATGAACGCTTGTTAGATGGCGATCCCACCTTGCAACGATCAGTTCAGTTACGCAATGGTACGATTATTCCGTTAGGTTTCCTACAAGTGGCTTTGTTGAAGCGTTTACGTCAGCATGGAGTGGCTAGTGCGCCCGGAGTGATTCATTCACGCTATAGCAAGGGTGAATTGTTACGCGGTGCGTTGCTCACGATTAATGGAATTGCTGCCGGAATGCGAAATACAGGCTGATTTTAGTGACCCGTTAACCGTGACCAGTGTTTACAGTGACCCGTTAACCGTGACTCGTAAACACTGGTGACTGTAAACCGATTCTCTAACTCCCCCCTGAAATTGTCTTGCGAGACCGAGAAAAACGTGTTATTGATAAGAGGTGATCGAGCTGGAGTGAAAAGGTATCGATATCGGTACGTGGACATTGCACTCGGATTCAGCAACGCCAACGGCACATAAAACGCATCCGTTAATCAATTTGACTTCAGTAGACTGAGCAATCACTATTCATGTATTCAAAACTGGTTCCACTCAATATACCTAGTGGCTGGGCGATCATTCATAATGCTTTCGGAGATGAAGATCCCTTAATTCGAGACGGTGGAATTGTCAATTTTCACTTTTACAATGAAGATTTACTGTTAATTAAGCCGATCACTTTAGAGGGAACAAGTTCAACTGTCGATCAACAGGGTTATACGTTTAAACTTGGTTGGTTTCCTCATGGAAATCCTCACGGTTGTTATCGGTTGACTTTGTGGAAAGGAGAGGCTGAAGGTGCTGTTTTTCAGTACGAGTCTAGAGAACGTAAAACCATTCGTCGAGTGATCGAACGCTGTTTTCAATTAATCACAAACGGGGTTCATGCTGACCAGATTGAAACAGAAATTCAAGCGGATGCAAAAAGCCTCGAAAAAAATCATCGTATTTTTTCAGGAACCCGCAAACGCATCTTTGATAACAAGAAATTTGTAGAAAAGAAAAATCGGCTTACTTATAGTCAGGTGGGTTTTTATTGGCCTGTTTACTATGAAGTCAGTAATATTATTTGTCTGGAGCCGAAGTCAAATAAGGTGAGGGATGATATGATTACATCTGACAATAAAAAGCTGTAAATTTTCCAGTCTTTAAAAGAACAGCCTGAGTGGTTTTAGGAGAGAGATAAAATTATGATTGCTTCTGAACAAAATCCCCAAACAGTCACGAAAGAAAATATCCCAGATCGCCCTCTCTATGATGTTCTGCTAGAGTTCTTTGACGAAGATGGTTGGGTTTTTAAGGAAATCGAACATCGGAGAGTTCTAGCACTCGGAATTGAAGGGAACAATGGTCGATTTGACTGCTACATGATCGCTCGCGAAGAAGAAAAACAATTAAGCGTTTATTCTGTTTTTCCGGTGAAAGTTCCTGAATACAAACGCTATAATGTGGCGGCGTTTATCACGATGATTAACTATGGAATTATCATCGGAAACTTTGAAATGAATTTCTATGATGGGGAGATTCGCTATAAAACCAGTTTAGATGTCGAAGGGACTCAGTTATCCTCAACGTTGGTGAAGCATTTAGTTTATTCTAATGTGACCACAATGGATAAATATCTACCGGGGATCATGTCTGTGATCTTTGGAAATTTATCCCCCGAAGAAGTGATTTCTCGTATCGAAAACTAAGCAGTATCGAGACAATTATCCGGGAGGTGGATTCTGATTAAAATTCCCTCTCGGTTTCTAGGGCGTTAAACTAGAACGAGAATGTTCTAACATGAGTCGATGTTCTGCTCGGGCGATCGCGAGATAGGTCTTTTCAATCGCATCAGGATTCACCGAAATCGAAGTGACTCCCCAACGGACTAAATAATCAATTAACTCTGGATATAATACCGGAGCATCTCCACAGATTGAACAAGGAATTTTCGCTTTCTTAGCCTCTTTAATCAGTTTTTGAATCACTTTCAGCATTGCTGGATGTAACTCATTGAGATGAGAAAGTTGACGAGTTTGATTGCGATCAATACCCAAAATAAATTGAGTCAAGTCATTGGTTCCAATGGCAATTCCTTGAACTCCCGCTTTGATATAATCAGAGACTAAAAAGACAACTGAGGGAACTTCCGCCATCATCCAAACTTGAAAATGAGGATTTCGGGTTAATCCCGTTTTCTCGATATAGCGGCGATAAATACAAAATTCCTCAACCGATCGCACAAAAGGTAAAATCAGACGAATATGATTAAAACCCAACTGATTGAGCTTTGATAAAACCGCGAGTTCCAACTCAAATAAAGTTGAATATTGTCCTTGACAATGGTTGTCGCAGTGAGAGACAGTCGTTAGCTGCGCTAACTCAGAAATTTCCCCGTTCCAGAACGGTCTCACCTCTTGGTGAAACTCGCGTAAATCCAAAGCCCGGTAACATAAAGGACGAGGTGCAATTGTTGATGCCAGCTGCTGAAGATCGGCAACCATTCCCTCAATAAATTTAGACTGATTTTGAGGGTGTAACCACTGACTAAAATCGACCGAAGGATTCTCCGAGTTTAACAAATCTAAAGCCATCAGTTCGGAACGGACTAAGCCGACTCCATCAATCGGTAAGTTCTTGGCATTTTTGAGTCGCAGAAAAGAACTCGATTGACTGATATTGACCATCAATTGAGTCGCAATTGGCACCCTTAACTCATTTTCCGAAATAATCGGTTTTGTCTCTAAATTTGTTTCTAACGTCGAAAAAGGCTGATCAGTCGTCATATTCTGACTCAGAATCCGATGAACTTCTCCACGATCCCCATCAACGAGAACGGATTCTCCCATTTTAATCTGCTCAGTCGCGGATTGAACGCCAATCACTGCCGGAATTCCTAGCTCTCGCGCTAAAATTGCTCCATGTCCAGTCATGCCTCCCTGTTCGGTGACTAAACCCGCCGCCCGTTGGAGTAAGGAAAGCAATTCCGGGATCATGGTTTTCACAACCAAAATTGCTCCTGTCGGAAACAGATGGGTTTGAACCGGAGAAGAAGTCGCAAGTATATAAGCCTTCCCAACGATTTGTCCAGAAGATGCAGCAATTCCTCTAAGATCCCCCAAAGATTTTTCAGAGTCAACCTCCGAGTCCCGTTTAGCGATAGAATCAGCATCAACCGTACAGACACGAGAAATATAAAATTCACACGACTCACACATTGTCCACTCAATTAACCCAGATTGTCCTAAGTTTTTGGCGATGGGTTTGACTAACTCGATTAAGGATTGGAGTTGAGCGGGTTTGAGTACGGATTCTTGATACTCAGGCCCCAATAATTTCGCTTCGATGGGGCTGTCAAGCTGGGATAGGGTGCATTGAGCCAACCCACTCCATTGACCCTCTAAATTGCTTAATTGAGTGCTTGTAGAGGATTTTAAACTGTAACCAATGGTTTTATAACCGAGTTTTTGGTGTTGCACTTCTTGGGTTTGGGGATTGATTTGATAATGATCGGGGTGAGTTTGTCCCCATAATGTTGCTAGTTCTAAGCCCCAAGTCGCCTCAATATCCCAAACTTCAGCATCAAAACGAACTAAACCCGAAGCGATCGCCTCCGGAATCCGTTGTACTAAAATAGTAGGTTGGAGATGTGCTAGTGGGATATTGTTGCGTTGCCAATACAATAAATTTCTCGCCCGAAATAACTCCGCCCAAGCTTGTTTAATTCCGAGTTCAACTGTATCGAGTTTTGCCCAACTCATCACTGGATCAAATAACCCATTTGTAGGAATCACGGGAAATCTTAAACTGGGATGAAAAATCAAAGCCTGAGCGTTAAAGGTGTTCAGTGCTGATTGTAGTGTTAATCTAAATTCTGAGGGTAAGCTGGATGTAATGATTTGATGACGAATCCGTTGGGCGATCGCTTGCAGTTGTCGCGGATCTTTGAGATCAATATGTAATGAAGAAGTTGCAAAGTCAACTAATATAGGTTCTTGCCAGTCTATTGTTTCCAAGAACTCGCGATAAATTTTGGCACTCACCACAAAGCCAGGGATAACTGGATAACCCTGTTGAATCAAGTCACCCAAGTAAAATCCTCTATCCCCAACAATTGATCGGTCTGTCGGGCTAATGTTGTGCAGCAAATATAAATTTTCCACGCCATCAGCAGTAGTTAATAGACTGAAAGACACCTTAGTATATATTATTATTACAAAGTCGCTTTTATTGTAGCGAAAGCCTTCGCCAATCGTTAGGCAGGATCAATCAAATATCCATCTCCCCAAAAGTCAGAAGCAGTGATCTTGTTTGTCTTCTTAATCGATTTTATTAAATTTTTCCCCTTCACTGAAACAATATTTTCGTTAAAATTGATACTCCGACCTCAAAAGATTTATGTAAGTTTACCGTTGCAGATGTATATTCTGTGTTTGCAAAAAAGTGATGATTAACCATTTTAATCTTTGAGTTTTATTTTCCTCACTCCTAATCCGGGTAAATCATTGGGAATTAAACATCCTTGTTTGACTGTTGCACCTGTAAAGGGATCATCAATTAAATTGAGGTGGGAATCTAAATCTAGATAGTCAGCAAGCGAGGCTAAATGAGAGGCGGCTGTATTGGCTAAACTACTATCAGAATAACAACCAAACATTACCTGCAACCCAAACGCTTTGGCGGTGTGTACCATCCGCAGCGCTTCAGTTAACCCCCCCGATTTCATCAGTTTAATATTAATCCCATGAACAAAACGAGCCAATAAAGGAATATCCCGACTACTGAAACAACTTTCATCGACAAAAATCGGTAAAGGAGATTGATCATAAAGCTGAGGAAGCTGTTGGAAAGCGATATCCGCCGCTAACGGTTGTTCAACATATTTAACCCCGAACCCGGCTAACCAATCACACATTTTGATCGCATCTGACAAATTCCAACCTCCATTCGCATCCACATACAACACCGCATCCGCAGGGGCTGACCTTTGAACCGCCTTGAACATTTCTTGATCCGCTTCGATCCCTTGGGGGCTACCCAACTTCACTTTCAAGACTCGTACATCGAGATAATTCAACCAATCTTTGACTCTAGCTTTCGCTCCTTCTGGGGTATTAATCCCAATTGTCACCGAAATCGGAACACTGCGATCGCGATCCAACCCCCATAACCGCCACAGGGGTAATCCCACCTTTTTTCCCAACCAGTCGTGAAACGCGATATCCAACGCCGCCCAAGCCCCCGAGGGAAGTTGACTTTCTTGCAAAATCAGTTCGATCTGTTGTCGATCTAGGGGAGAGAAGGCTTCTAGCTTGGGAATTACCGATTCTAAAGCCTTCACGAGCGTTTCCGTTGTTTGGGGTTGATCGCTGATCGAAAAAGGCG
>CAZNCM010000102.1:6372-13312 GCA_964571155.1 uncultured Lyngbya sp.
CCCCAGCCTTCGATCCCATCCTGTTCGACTTTCAGCCAAATATTCGTCGATCCGGTTGTAGTTCCCCGACTAATGGTGAGGGGAAAACGTTTGTGAACAGTGAAGGTTTGAACTTGAAGTTGCATCTGGGCTAGTGGCTCAATGGGGCTGGTGGTGGGAGGATAAGCGATTACACCTACTGCGGTATTTCGCTCAATATTAGCTTTGACCCTTACTTTAACGCTGAGATCGATTAATTTTATGTGACACTCATCACCTTTACGACTTCTAGGGTGTCACAAACTCAAACAGGCTTCCCTCACGAGAATACTTCGGAATTCTCACAGGATTTCGAGAATGCCATCACTTTTATATTTGGGGCTGTGATTGATACTAGATCTTGTAGTTCGGTGCATCCTAAAAAAATGTCAAATCTATTCAACCTCAAAGCAATCTTATTCTCAATGCGTCAACGATTCAACCGAAATTCTCAAACGGATTTAACAATTTTGAGCTTACATCAAGTGATTCAACATCAAAATCAAATGCTACAACAATTGCAATCGGAAAATCAAGAATTGAAATATTTGGCAAATTTAGATGAGCTAACTCGACTGGCTAACCGTCGCAAGTTTTATACTTATTTCTATGAAGAATGGGAAAAATGCAGTGAACACTCTTTATCGGTGATTATCTGTGATGTTGATTTTTTTAAAGCTTACAACGATACTTATGGTCATCTTGCTGGAGATGTGACTTTAAAACAAATTGCAGAAGCGACTCAAAATGCTGTTCAAGAACTTCTTCCTCCCGATTCTTTTCTTGTTGCTCGTTATGGCGGCGAAGAATTTGCGGTAATTCTTCCTCAGTTAGAGATTGAAAAAGCTCTAGAGATTGCTGAACAGATTCGCTCCCATGTTGCTGCTCTCAAAATTCCTCACACACAGTCAAAAGTTAGCTCCTGTGTTACTTTGAGTTTGGGAGTTTCGACTCGGAAACCGGAGGATAAATTATCACCTTTAGAGCTTTTGATGAATGCGGATAAAGCTTTGTATAAAGCTAAATCTAAAGGACGTAACCGGGTTGTCTATAGCTCTTTGCGACAGATTTGTGAAGCTAAGGCTTTATGTTCATGTTGTGAATCAGCTTAAAGTTTAGAACTTCTAAAATTAACACCATAATCCGATCAAGTTTATCGCTTCTCTCACACAATTATCCGAAATTACATCTACCCTTTCTTGAAAAAAGAAGAATCTTTAATTAAAAAAAATATCTAAAATTGATCTCAAAATTTAGAGAAAATATTTATTCATCCAAAACGGGATTAATTCTAAATTGACTGACAATTTGAGGTGAACGATTGACTAAAACAGCCGGAATAGTTTCAACCTGTTCTTGAGTATAGGGTTCAATTCCATAAACTGTCACTTGTAACTGTTGAGTTTGGGAATCAATCACAAATTCTGTCCAGCCAAAAGTATGAGCCGCTACATATGATCCCTCGATTAACTCTGCATCAATTTCTGAATCTTCTAACCCAATGGGATCATAACCAAAATTGACAATTCGATCATCTAAAACCTCTTGGATAAACTCATTTCTGGCGGGTTGAGTATCCAAACTAAAATAAAGATCTTTACGTTCAGGAGACAGTAAATCATCCGGTGTTAATGCGACAGTAGCAGGGCCAAAAGGAGCCGCGATTTGTTCGTTTTCTAATTCTAACTGTACCGCAGTCGGTTGAACCGTAATTTCAAAACTATTGGTTTGGATTTGAGGTTGTTCAAAATCGGTTTGATAGGTGAGATTATTGACAATTGTACCATTGGCTTCTCCCGATAAAAATACAACATTATCAATACTATTTTCATCAATAAACTGTAATAAATCATTGCGTTCATTAGCATAGCCTTCCCAACGATCTTCCGCTTCAAAAAAGCCTAAATTCTGGATGGGAACCGGAGAAAAAATCAACTTCCAAGTAATTCCTGCACTCTCTGAGGCTAATAAATCATTCTTTAATTCTTCTAATTGTGCTGCTCCCAATAAAGTTCGATTAGGTGTAAATGTTTGTTGAATAAACTGATTAATTTGCGCTTCTGTCGGAACATCAGGAAGCGGAAATAAGGTTGCATCTCGGAAAGAACGAGCATCTAAAATAAACGCCGCCCCATCTTGTCCATAAGGAATGGCTCGATACAGTTTTCGTTCATTTGCGGTGCGAGGATCACCCGTTTCTCCATAAAATAAGTTCCGTAACGGTTGATAATTTTGGAAAGCGTTTAAAGCCGTTTCAAACAAAGGCGTATCATTCACAAATTCTCCCTCTGTTCCAAAAATAGCCTGAGTTAATAAACGACTCGTTGGCGCCACTCCTCCCGCAAAATTATCAATTAAATTTTGGTCATCCCACACCGAAAAAATAGGCGTTGATGACCTTAAATTAGCTAACGGATTAATTCCAGCCCGTTGAGAAATGGTTTCGTTATATTTTGTGTTAAAATCAAGTTCAGTAATCGCCTGAGAAACGTTAGGTAAATCGGGTGAAATTGTATTGGCTGAAATCGTATCACCCAATTGTACAAAAAAGTCTAAATTGCGTTCAGGAGCATTAATTAAAGCCGGATAAGGAGCGAGTTCACCTTGAATTGTTCCACTGACTCCAAATCTTAACCCTTGTTGAACTTCTATTGGGGGAACAGTTCTAAAACTTCCCACTTCACTTGTTCCTAAAGCATTGATAACACGATAAAAATATTGAGTTCCGGGTGCTAAATTCCCAATTTCAACTTTAATAGGTTCAATAATATTATTAATCGGTTGAGTTTGAGAAGTGATAATTTGATTAAAGTTGGGATCGGTTGCAATTTCAAATTCAATTTCTCCTGGAACCGTATTCCGAGTTAATAAAATCGCCGAAGTTTGATTCACATCTCCCACTCCAACTTGATTGGGAAAAGAAGAACCATCTGGGGAAAGAAACGCACTAAAATCTCGATCTTGAGCCGCACCAATATCAAGATAATGTTCAATTCCAGTCAGTTCATCCCGTTCAACGGCGACCGCAACATCTGGGTTTTGAGATAAATAATAATTGGGATTATATAAAAGACTGGGGGCGCGATCTTCAAACTGACCAAATTTAACAAAATGTTCAATTGCGGTTAAAATTCCCTCATTCACGATTGTATTTACATCGGGATTTTGAGTTAAATAAAACGATGTATCAAATAACGGACTGGGGTTGCGTCTTTCAAATTGACCAAATTCGATAAAATGTTCAAAACCACTATTAACAATCCCTTGCGTTACCGCATCCCGAATACTAGGGTTCGCAGCGAGATAGTCGAGTTCACTATATAATGGACTCGGTTGGCGGACTTGAAACTGACCCGACTCAATAAAATGAGCAAATCCACTCTCAATGATCCCCGCTTCCACCGCTGCTTCTACATCGGGATTATTCGCCAAATAAAAGGCTTCATTAAACAGATCTTCTGCATTTAACATAGCGGAAAAATAGGAAATTTTAGACGGGGATCATTACTGGGCGGGTTCCGTACAGCTCTATGTTTCTAACCAATAACATTGATCAACCTGCCCCTATTTAAGCTCAAATTTAGATAACTTTTGCGATCGCTGTGCGATGACGAGGACTATTAAAAGTGAGAGTTAAAAGTTTAAAACCTGCATCAGTTAACGTTTGTTCTAAATTTAAACTCAAATATTCATCTAAATACGGTTCAGTGCTTTTGAGTAACGTCAATACAAAAGGAGGCATTCGAGTCATCACTTCTGAGTGGGGGTTCATATCCATAACCGCAATATACCCACCCGGACGCAAAATCCGTCGCGCTTCTTGAAAAATTTGTTGAGTCGCAACTTGAGGCAATTCGTGACAAATCAAACACAATGAAACCAGATCAAAGCTATTTTCGGGTAAATTAGTCGTTTCTGCGGGTGCATGAACCCAAGTCGGTTGAGGATATCCTTGTTTTTGCCATTTCTGGTTATTGTATTGAGCAACGGCTAAAAAGTAGGGAGACAAATCAACCCCAGTCATTTTGGCTGTTGGATACAGGTGTTGCAAGGCAAGGGTACTCATCCCCACGCTACACCCCAAATCTACAATATCCTGTAAATCCGTCGGTAACGAAGCCCGTAAAACGTCGTTGTAACTCTGACGCAGAAGGTGATCCCCCTCCGCCCCCGCTTCTGGCCAGATTTTGGCATGAACTGCATAAGCTGCCACTTCGACTTCCACAGCCGCTTGCCAACTGAGATTTCCCTCGTCGTAGGCATGAAACGGACGCAGATAATATTCAGGATAATTTAATTGGGGATTGTGGACTTGAGTAAATTCAGCGTCCCAGTTGCGCGAAAGTAAGGTTTTGGCCTGTTCTCGCCAGGGAACTCCCAGTTTCTCCGCCCGATCAATCATCATCTGACGGGCTTGATATTTAGCAAGATTAAAAAAAGGTTTAACCGCGAGAAATCCATTCACTAAACGGGATGCGAGTCCGGCTTGAGTCGTTGTGCTGACGGTCATGGTGGTTTTTAGATGGGTATTGAGAGACTATCGATCAACTCAACCCTATAGTCTGTCATCCCAGTGGTCAACCTGGCAACTCCTTTAACTGGCAATCCTTCGAGTAGAATGTTCTGCGATCGCAGAAATCGAATCAGAATCTCTAGACTCACTCCAGAGTCCATCGAGAAAATTTTGTTCTTGCAAAATCTCTAGCAAGTCAATATCAGTTTCCAATAAACAAGCATGGCCACTTCTGGGCAAAACGACTAAGCGAGTATTCGGGAGATGTTTCACCAATGACTTGGCTTCTGTGACTGAAGGAAGTAATAAATCTGCCGCCCCTGCGATCACCAGAACAGGTTTTTGGAGTTGGCGAAGTCGAGCGGTATCGAGGGTAAATGATTGGAGTAATTCTAGTCTCCAGGCTGAAGTTTGTTGAGGGACAGATTTCATCGTTTGAATCAGGGCTTGACGATCATCAAGTGAGATCCGCCCCAAAGAAGCCAGGAAAGGTAAGATAGTCAGTACAGAAGTGGGATAAAACCATCCCGGCATGGATTGGGTTAATAATGATCCCCACTGAAGCCAGGGCTGCTGTTTAAATGAAGAAGCCGGGTTGACTAAGATTAAGCGATCAATTAGCTTCGCTGCTTTCACGGCGATATTGACCGCCAAACACCCTCCAAAGGATTCTCCACACACATACACCCCTCGTTCTGGGTTTAAGGTCAGTTCAGCTTTAATTAAGGCGATTGTGCGAGCGGTCAGGGTATTCCAGTTGGATCGATCCTGCAAGGGAATACTAAGACAACGAATATCAAAAACTTTGGATAATTGAGGAATCTGCTTGTGTAGGAGTTTACCCGTTCCATCCATTCCCGGTAAAAAGATCAATAAGGGTAAATCTGGTTGGGGGGGGTTGGGTTGAAGAAAGCAGATCGTGTTGAGATTGGGGTTGGGTTCTACGAACTGACTGGGGATCATGTTTGTTTTTTCATGCTGATTGTCCACAACAGAGATAGGCTTGACGATTCGCTTAGTGAATGGTTTTTGGAGAAGATCGAGAACAGGGCGTGCGGGAGGTTTTAATCAGCAAAAAGCCAAAGGAATGACACACAGCGGGGAATCTAAGACGATTTCTGTAATAAGTTTGCAATTTCACTCTCACAATATGCTGTTAGATTGGCAACAAGTTCTCGGGCTTGTTTACCTCGATACTGTTGCTGCTGTTGGGGTTTAATCCAATAAGGACGACCAACTAGAATATTTGTTCGTTTGTAGAGAACCATCGGATGCCAACCGGGACGATCAAAGAGCGGTTCGGAAGGGTCAAACCAGTTTAACAGCCGTAATGGGATGCCTGATCGGATGATTTGTTCGTCAAAAGCAGCGATCGCCACAGGCAAAATGGCCAGATTTTCAACGGGAACTCGCCAAGCCAGATGAGCAAATCCCCGATGAAAAGACCCGATGTGATGGGGAGATGTGACTTTAACCATCGGTTGGGCGCCTTCGGGAAATACACCGACCATTTCTTGATTTTGCAACAGTTGGCTGGCTTGATGCAAAAAATGTTGGGATCGGTGGGTGGGTTCTTGCAGGGGAAAAGCACCTAAAGTAGTCACGACATCCCTTAATATGGGGACTTGACCCATGTAGTGATGACAAGCAAAACGAATCGGATGACCCAAAGCAGCAGTTAGTACCACTGGATCAAGAAAGCTACGATGATTGCTGACGACCAGTACCGCACTCCGAGTCGGAATCCGGTCTTCATTGTGCAAGAACATTCGCGTTCCTAGTGCCGTAAGTAATAACCGCGAACTTTGCACGGTTTGATCTGAAGACATAATTAAGTAGTGTGTTGAGTAAGTCTCAGCTTCAGCCCAAGAGCTGTATCTTAATATAACTTTACATTAGTCTTGATTATATCATTCTTGAGATAGATTCAAAAGTCTAGCTTCCATAAGCAAAACTGAGCGTTGGTCTATTATTAACTCGGAACAAAATTTAAGAAAGTATTAGAGTCTAAAAGTTTAGTTGAAGTTCCTGATGGTTGTTATTGTCAAAAATATAACGTTTTTTCTGATGTTCAGCACTGATCTTTAGTCAAAGAGCAATCAATACAGTTTAATTCCTAAGCTATGATTAGAATGAGTTTTGAACTCAGAGATTACTCTGTTGTTTGACAGCAGAGGCAACTATGGCTGTTGGTCAACTGAGTTTGACCTCAAAAAAGTGCAGAGAAGTTAGGGGCGGAACGGGTATTCGGTGAATCTACTGTAGAAGTTAGTCTATCTAACATTCAAGAGTAAAGCTGTAGTAAACCCCGTCCGACTTTTAATTTCTTCTGATCGCATCAAGATTAGGGATATCCAACGGGAATATCTAAATGGAACCAAAAAAGACAGAAAACTTGTTTACCCTAAC
>CAZNCM010000102.1:13322-16216 GCA_964571155.1 uncultured Lyngbya sp.
GGGAGTGCCTATACCACGATGGCAGCCGATGCTGTCGCGCGATTTCAGCGTTTGCAAGGAAAATCCGTACTCCTGATCACGGGAACCGACGAACATGGCCAAAAAATTGAACGGACAGCCGAAAGTCTCAACCGTTCTCCCCAAGAGCATTGCGATCAAATTGTCTCTAGCTTTGAAAGTCTATGGGACAAATTGAATATTCAATATGATCGCTTTAGTCGGACAACAGCTTCTCGCCATGCTGCTATTGTTAAAGAGTTTTTTGGGCGGGTTTGGGATCAAGAAGATATCTATTTAAGTCAACAACAAGGTTGGTATTGTGTTGCTTGCGAAGAATTTAAGGAAGAACGAGAACTGATTGATGAAAAATACTGCCCAATTCACTCCAATAAACAGGTTGAATGGCGTGATGAGCAGAATTATTTCTTTAGACTTTCTAAATATCAAAAGCAACTCGAAGCCTTATACCAAGAGCGACCCGACTTTATTCAGCCCGAAAGCCGTCGCAATGAAGTCTTAAGTTTTGTCAGTCAGGGTTTACAGGATTTCTCGATATCTCGGCTGAATGTGGACTGGGGTTTTCCCGTTCCCGTTGATCCCAACCAAACGATTTATGTCTGGTTTGATGCGCTTTTGGGTTATGTTACGGCTTTACTTGATCCCGATCAGGAGGCGACATTAGAGAATGCTTTATCAAAAGCGTGGCCGATTAATTTGCATTTGATTGGTAAAGATATTTTGCGTTTTCATGCTGTTTATTGGCCGGCAATGTTAATGTCTGCTGATATCCCCTTACCCGGTCGTATCTTTGGACACGGATTTCTAACCAAAGATGGTAAGAAGATGGGGAAAAGCTTGGGCAATACACTCGATCCTGTAGAGTTAGTTCGTCAGTTTGGATCAGATGCAGTTCGCTACTATTTTCTCAAAGAGATAGAATTTGGACAAGATGGAGATTTCAATCTGACTCGATTTATCAATACGGTGAATGCTGATTTAGCCAACGACCTGGGAAACTTGCTCAATAGAACGCTCAGGATGGTTCACAAATACTTTGAAGGTCGCATTCCCCACGTTAGCGGTACTGCAATTCCAGAGGATAATCCCCTAAAATCTTATGGTGTAACGTTAGGTCAAACTGTAGCTCAAGGCTATGAGCGTTTAGCATTCAGCGAGGTTTGCGGTGCCATCTTAAATCTTGTTCAAGCTGGGAATAAATACATTGATGAACAGGCACCTTGGGCTTTATATAAGCAAGAAAAGCTAGATTTAGTTGAATCTGTACTCTATTCTGTACTGGAATCTGTTAGACTAGCAGCTTATCTACTGTCTCCCATAACCCCTAATCTCAGCAATGGGATTTATCATCAGCTTGGATTCTCAATTGATTTCAATGACAAGACTGCAATTGAGGCCGCAGGAACCTTTGAAACTCATGCTTTGTGGGGAATCTTATCTCCCGAGCAAGTGCTTGCTGAACCCCAACCGGTTTTTCTGCGTCTAGAACTCCCTGAACCGATTTTGTCATAGCCAGCGTGATCGTTAAGCTTTACTTAAGATAACACATTTGTCTTCAATCTGGCGACTTCACGACTCATTCAATAAACAATCATTTCGATAATAAACGAGGTATAAAATTATGTTTCATCCCATAAAAAACGGCGAAATTTTCACGCCTGAACAAGTTCTAGAAAATCGAGGTCGTGTTGCTATCTTTATTGATGGGTCCACCCTATTTTATGCTGCTTTACAACTGGGGATCGAGATTGATTACACCAAACTGTTGTCTCGGTTAACTGGGGGATCACGGTTATTGCGTTCATTTTTCTACACCGGGGTTGACCGTACAAACGAAAAACAACAGGGGTTTTTGTTGTGGATGCGGCGCAATGGGTATCGAGTAATTGCCAAAGATCTAGTTCAGCTTCCTGATGGTTCTAAAAAAGCCAACTTAGATGTCGAAATTGCAGTCGATATGCTGGCTTTGGTCGGTTCCTACGATACGGCGGTTTTGGTTAGTGGAGATGGAGATCTCGCCTATGCTGTTGACTGTGTGAGTTATAGAGGGGTACGGGTCGAAGTGGTGAGTTTGCGATCAATGACTAGCGACAGTTTGATTAACGTGGCTGATCGCTATATTGATTTAGAAAATGTCAAGGAAGAAATTCAGAAAAATCCTCGTAGCCCGAACCCTTATCCCTATCGTCCACTTTCGAGTATGAGTTTAGTTGATCACCGACAAATGGAGGGATCGTAAAATCGCCAGCATGAATAATCGGTGGGGGGTTTTCAAATTGACAACCGTTAAGGATCAAGCTCAACCTCAATTCTTCCCGAGAATTCCGACAGGTTTCTCTGGGAGAATTTTATCCGTATGGGTGGGGATGATCATTTTCTCTGGACTTTCAGGGTGTACCCCCCCAGAGCTACCTCAAAATGATGTCACTCCCACTCAAACTGAACCTGAAGAAGAATTTGACAACAGCTTAACCCTTGATGATGTTACCCTCGAACAAGCCAACGAGAAGGGGGAGTTGTTGTGGCGAGTCAAGTCTAAGCAAGCCAGTTACAGTAAGGATAATCGAATTGCCAATGTGACTCAACCCGTCGGTGAACTGTTTCGCGATGGTAAACTTCTCTACAAAGTAGAAGCTGAACTCGGAGAAATCTACCAAGATAGTAAGCGGGTTGTTTTACGCAATAATATCGTTGCAACTGATGTGGATCGGGGATTGGTTCTACGAGGTAATTTTTTAGAGTGGATTGTTGATCAGGAAATCTTGGTGGTTCGTAACGGGGTGACGGGAGAACATGAACAGGTTGATATTGTCGCCTCAGAGGTACAAGCGTTTAACCGAGAAAAACGGATCGAGTTTTGGAATCAGGTTGTGATT
>CAZNCM010000102.1:16226-16819 GCA_964571155.1 uncultured Lyngbya sp.
TGTTAAAGATCCGGTTGTCCAAGTCCGCACCGATCATGTGACTTGGGAGTGGGAACAAGAAAAACTGATTGCTGATCGTCGGGTAGAAGTGGATCGCTATCAAGATCAAACCGTCAGTGATCGCGGTGTCGCCGGAGAAGCGATCATTGATCTGAAAACTCAACTTGCTGATCTGAAGAAAAATGTGCAAATTGCACTGTCAGAACCCCCTTTACAAGTTGCCAGTAATCAGATCAAATGGCAGTATGAAGAGGAAAAAATAGAGTCTCCTCAACCGATTACCATTGTTCATCGAGAAGAACAAGTCACCGTAACAGCAAACCAGGGATGGGGTGATATCAAAGCTGAACAATTTGATTTACTCGGAAATGTTGTGGCGATTGGTCAAAAGCGTCAAGCTCAGTTGAATACGAATCAGTTAACTTGGTCTACATCCCAACAACAGTTTCAAGCTCAAGGTAACGTTGTTTACCGCCAAATTGATCCGCCTTTAACTTTAAGGGGAGATCGAGCAGTCGGTGAGTTTACCAGTGATACGATTGTGGTGACTGGCGATCAAAGTGGGGGTCAGGTTGTGACTGAGTTTGTTCCTT
>CAZNCM010000103.1:0-13404 GCA_964571155.1 uncultured Lyngbya sp.
TCAGGCATATCCGTGGGGGTGAGTTCGGGAGTATGATAAACAAACAGCTTCACAATTTCAGACCGTGGTAAGTAGCTTGGCGACTTTCTATCTTACACGAATTACAGACCGAAAATCATAAGACTTTTTGCGCCAGTCTTTGCCCCAATTTTTCCCGGTAACAATCACAATCTCTATCAGACTCAATAGACTGCGGGGATGAACGATTGCCCAAATATTGGTTGCCAAACAAAGGCTACCCAAAGACAGTAAAATATAAGTGGGCATCATCACGATCCCGATACTAAACCAAGTGTAAACGTGAAGCAGCATTAATACAGCATAAAAACTTGCAAATCCCACCATTAACTTTAATCGAATGGGAGAAGATTTCGCCCCCGTAAAAATGAGAGTTTGCAAAGTTGCTAGAATATTAGCCGGAACTAGAAACGCACAAATGGTTCCACAGTTCGCACGAGAAAACTCTGCAATTGTATTCAAATCTAGCATTTTGTAGTTCTCACTGAAAGAGTTGACAGATGTTACTTACGGATATTTGACATTACAAATATTTGAGATTGAGTTCCGACTAATTCAGTCTAGAGGATGACTTACTTATCTTTATTTAAACCACTTGTCCAAATATTGGTAAACATCATAAACATTCCGCCAATAAAAATAACAATCGCCAATCCACCAACAATCACATTTTCCCAATCTATTGTTTCCATAGGACTCCTGTGAAATCTACACCGATTTACCCTAACACAAATACTTGGAATCTGTGACAGTCTGCTGGTATAACTCAGTCTCAGGTATGAGAAGGGCGAAGGTTCCCAGAAATGAGCATTTTGACTGACTCACTTCTGATTCACCCCCCCCATCTCTCAACCCTCAGTTTGTAACGTATCTTAATATAGAAGACAGTAGAATTAACACAAGAGGCAGGGTAATCCAAATGTCAGAACAAACAAAAGCAAATTGGGATGCAGGGCGGCTTTTAAAAACCTTAAGTTACTTTGGTGTGGTTCCCTTTATAGGAAGTATAAGCTGGATTCAGGAGCTATTCGGTAACAAGAAAAACAAACCCCAGCCCAAGCCAGAAGTGGTATTAGTTGCAGGCGCTACCGGAGGTGTGGGCAAACGAGTGGTGAAGCGGTTACAGCAACGGGGGGTGAAAATCCGGGCGTTGGTAAGAGATGCAAAAAGAGCGAAAAAAATCCTCGGAAATACGGTAGAAATAATCGAAGCTGACATTACCATTCCCGAGACATTAACCCCTCAAGTGATGAAAGATGTCACAGCGATTATTTGTTGTACAGGAACCAAAGTTCAACCTGTCGAAGGAGATACTCCAACCCGAGAAAAATACTACCAAGGCATTAAATTTTATATGCCGGAAGTGGTAGATGTTCCCGAAAAAGTTGAGTATGAAGGAATGCAAAATTTAACCCATGCTGCACTTCCCTATCTCAAAAATAGTGGTGAAAAACTCCTCTTTGATTTTAGCAAACCAACGGAAGATTTAAAAGAAACTTGGGGGGCTTTAGATGATGTGGTTATGGGCGGTGTGAGTGAAAGTTCGATTCGTTTAATTGGGGATGCGGCTTTATTTACCGGAAATGTTTCAACGGCGAATTCTGGGGGGTTTGCTTCGGTACGAACTCGCAATTTTGATCCGCCCCTGAATTTATCGGGTTATGAAGGAATTGAGTTGCGAATTAAAGGGGATGGAAAGCGCTATAAATTTATTCTGCGGAATGATCCAAAATGGGATAGTATTGCTTACTGTTACTCGGTTGATACGGTTTATAATATTCCGGTCACGATTCGGATTCCGTTCGATCAATTAATTCCCGTATTTCGGGCAAAAACCGTTAACGATGGCGATGCTTTTGACCCCAGTACAATCTATTCAATTCAACTGATGTTGAGTAAATTTGAATATGATAAAGAACTCAATCCCAAATTTTCCCCCGGAAGTTTTCAACTGCAAATTGAAACGATTAAAGCCTATGGTGCTGAAAAATCTCCTCGGTTTATTCAGATTAGTTCAGCCGGAGTCACTCGCCCTGGAAAACCGGGGTTAAACCTAGAAGAAGAACCGCCAGCCGTGCGCATGAATGATCAATTAGGAGGGATTTTAACCTGGAAATTGAAAGGAGAAGATGTGATTCGTTCGAGTGGAATTCCTTACACAATTATTCGACCTTGTGCGTTAACAGAAGAACCGGGAGGTAAGGCGTTAAAATTCGATCAAGGGGATACAATCAAAGGTCAAGTGAGTCGGGATGATATCGCCGAACTTTGTATTCAAGCATTAAATGAATCTCAAGCTTGTAACGTTACGTTTGAGGTCAAGGCTGAACAAAATGGTCAGAAATCGGGAGATTGGACCGGGTTATTTTCTAGTATAAAACCCGACAATCAAAATTAAATCGACTATCCGCCTTGTATGAGGTCGTTAATTCCTCTCTCCTCTCGACCTCACCCCCAACCCCTCTTTTACAAAGAGAGGGGACGATTTTAAAACTACAATTCAAATTCTAATCTTAATGATAATTAATGAAACTACAAATTAACCCAAAATTTACACCCTATTTATTTTTACTTCCCGCCCTTCTGATATTGGGCTTAACCGTATTCTGGCCCGCATTACAAGCCTTTTATCTGAGTTTCTTTAGTTACGATTTACTGCAACCCCCGCAATGGATAGGGTTAAAAAACTTTCAACGCTTGTGGGCTGACGAGGTATTTTGGAAGACCCTACAAAACACCTTACTTTATATTATTGTTGTCGTCCCGATTTTAGCAATTTTTCCGTTGGGATTGGCGATTTTAGTCAATCAAAAAATCAGGGGAATTCGTTGGTTTAGAACCGCTTATTATGTTCCGGTTGTAATTTCAATGGTGGTGGCGGGACTCGCTTGGAAATGGTTATATTCAGAAACAGGTTTACTTAATCAACTCCTCCAGTACAGTTTATCTTTTGTTCTCCCGAATTCAAAATTACCGACAATTCCTTGGTTAACCAGTCCCAATTTAGCCTTATTTAGTGTCATGGCGGTAACAATTTGGAAAGGGTTAGGATATTATATGGTTATTTACTTGGCAGGATTACAATCTATTCCCGCAGAATTATATGAAGCGGCGAGTTTAGAGGGGTCTGAAGGTTGGCGAAAACATTGGGATATTACCCTTCCCTTGATGCGTCCTTATATTGTTTTGGTGGCGGTTATTTCGGCAATTTCAGCCACAAAAGTATTTGAAGAAGTCTATATTATGACTCAGGGTGGCCCGCTTAACAGTTCCAAAACAATTGTCTATTATCTCTATGAACAAGCGTTTCAAAATCTAGAAATTGGTTATGCTTGTACGATTGGATTGATTTTGTTTTTAATTGTTCTCGGGTTATCTATTTTACGATTAGTTTTTACTCAATTCACCTCTAGTGATACTCCAACTTTATAACCATTTCCATGAATTGCCTTTAACAACAATGGTCGATTTAATGACGCTATTGTTGCTGATTTTTACGAGTTTATCTATCAGTCTCGTTTCTTTCTACTTGTGGGCAACTTCACCGAGTTATCCCCAAGCTAAATATGCAGAAATATTAACTTCTGATTTTTCACCTCAACGGCATTTCAAAGAGACTTATACAGTCATTACTTATAATATAGGTTATCTTTCGGGTTTGACCAATAACCAACCAATACAACGAGAAAAAGCGTTATTTGATCAAAATTTAGAACTGGCAGTTACAGCTTTAAAACCCTGGAATGCTGATTTTATTGCGCTGCAAGAAATTGATTTTGCTTCTCAACGTTCCTATGATGTTAATCAAGTTCAAGCCTTAGCAACGGCGTTAGAGTTTCCGGTACAAGCAACGGCAATTAATTGGGATAAAAATTATATTCCTTTTCCGATTTTTCCCCTTTCTACACATTTTGGTAAACTGTTGTCAGGACAGGCGGTTTTGAGTCGATATCCGATTGAACTCAACGAACGCATTGTATTAGAAAGAGTGGCGAGTAAACCTTTTTATGAAAAGGCGTTTTATTTGGATAGACTCGCCCAGGTTACTCACGTTAAAATAGCCAACCAAATACTGATTTTAATTAACGTTCATTTGGAAGATATTGATCAAAAAACTCGTTTAAAACAATCTCGATTTGTCTTGGAACTTTTTCTCGGCTTTTCTCAAAACTATCCGGTGATTTTACTGGGTGATTTTAACAGCAAACCGCCCTCAAAAACTAATTTATAACCGACAATTAATCTATTTCTAAACACCCCCGGAATTAAGTCTGCTTTTCCCCTAGAAACCCTAAATTATCCCGAAAATGCGACTTATCCTTCTGATAAACCCCGTCAAACTATTGATTATATTTTCTACAATTCAAATCAAATTCAAGCGATAAATTGTCAAGTGATTAAAGATGTTCAATCTTCGGATCACTTACCCGTAATGATGAAATTTACGATAATATAGTAGGGTAGGTTGGCGAAGCGTAACCCGCCAAGAGTAGGATGCGTTACTTAACTATAACCCACCTATAACTAAAACTGTAAAAACTCGAAAAAACTTCAAATCATGTCAGCAGAAAACGTAACCAACTCCCAATCTTCTCAACCTATTCAATTCTACGCTAACCCTTATTGTCCCTACGCCCAACGCAGTTGGATAGCTTTACGACAGCTAAATATTCCCTTTTCCTACGAACATATTGAACTTGGAAAAGACAACAAAACCGACTGGTTTCTCGCCATGAACCCAAACGGCACTGTTCCCGTTATCAAACAGAATGATATCATTATTTATGAATCTTTGGTGATTAATGAATATCTATCCGAAGTGTTTGGAAACCCTCAAAACAAGCTGTTACCTGAAAATCCGGTATTAAAAGCAAAAGCCAGAATTTTAATTAGCCGTTGTGATGCCAAATTTGTCAAACTTGCTTATACCTATTTGTCGTACAAACCCACAGACAGCCAAGAAAGTACCGCCAAAGATGAAGAATTACGCAACGCTTTAGAAACGGAATTACGCTTTCTGGATGACACCTTGGCGGAGTCGGAGGGAACCTATTTTTTGGGCGAAACTGTCAGTTTAGTTGATATTGCTTTTATTCCCTTTTTTGAACGGATGTTGGTGGCACTGGAAACGTGGAAAGGGTTCAATATCAAAAGTTTAAATTTCAACCCTCTCAACCGTTGGCTGGATGCGATGTCAAGCCTCGATAGCTATCAGGAAACCCAAATGAAACCCGAGAAAATTAAAGAAGTTTATTCCCGCTTTTTAGGTTCAGATTATTTTAAAAAAGTGGGTATTACTAATTGACTCTTAAATTGGCGATCGCTTGGGGTTTATTAACTATCTTTTAAGGTTTTAAGCTTCTTTTCGCTGTGTAACTTCTGAATTGACTTTCAACGGGCTAAACGCTTCTTCTTGGGAAAGCAAACGCTGTCCAACTTGTTTGAGAATGGCGATCGCAGGTTGCAGTTCCCGCCCTTTTTCCGTGAGCGAATATTCGACGTGAGGCGGAATCTCAGGATAGACCTTACGTTGAATTATACCATGTTTTTCGAGCATTCTCAAGCGCAAAGTTAAGGTTTTTGAACTAATCCCCGGTAACGCCTCAGCCAGTTCGTGAGTACGGCGATCGCCCTTCAAAAGTTCTCGCAAAATACCAATCGACCACTTACTCCCAATCAGTGCTATTGTATACTCAATCGGACAGTTTTGATCGAATTTTTGTTGGCTGTAGTTTGGGTTGTTGCTGCAAGATTTGTTAATATTCATTTGCAAAAATTAGTAACTTTTATTAAAGGTGTCAATTGTCAGGATTCATCTTTTTTAATAATACCTCCAACCGTCGAACTAACGCTATTTCTTTACTTTTGGTAACTAAGGGTAAAATAAGTCTCTATGTTGAAAACGGCATCAAAAGTAATACGCTATGAATAGAGGAGAATCAAACCTCTAAATCAAACGAAAGAGAAGGGTAACAAAAGAATCAAGAGAATAAAATTGAGTAAAGAGTGCTGGGGATCGAGAAAATATATAGATATATGAAGCAATCTCGGTCAATCAGAATGTCATTGGTAGCCTTGGCATTCTCAACCGCAAACCGCTCAAATTCGACAAATAAATTTAACTCACACCAGACTATTTCTAAAGTTTGGAGGACTTTAATATGGTTGCGACAACAGCATTAACCCCATCTACCGAAACCGCCAAAGAAAAAGTATTTGTTTTGTGGTTTGAAGAAGTTGGAATTTCAGATATTCCCTTAGTTGGCGGTAAAAACGCATCATTGGGAGAAATGATTCAACAACTCACGCCCAAAGGTGTGAACGTTCCCACCGGTTTCGCCACAACTGCTTATGCTTATCGTTACTTTGTAGAATCCGCCGGACTGGAAACAAAACTGCGAGAATTATTTGCAGATTTAGACGTAGAAGATGTTAAAAACTTACGCAAACGGGGTAAACAAGCCCGCTCATTAATTCTCGATACACCCTTCCCACCCGAACTCGAAGACGCTATCATTAAAGCCTATCGAAAACTCTGCGAACGTTACAACAATTTAACCGAATTTGACGACAAATTAAGCGCCGAATCTAAACAAGAATATAAACGTTATATCGCCGATGTAGACGTTGCCGTGCGTTCGAGTGCAACCGCAGAAGATTTACCCGACGCCAGCTTTGCCGGCCAACAAGAAACCTACCTAAATGTTTATGGAGAAGAAGCGGTTTTAGAATCTTGTCATAAATGTTTCGCCTCAATTTTCACCGACCGAGCTATCTCTTATCGTACCATAAAAGGCTTCGATCATTTCGCCGTTGCCCTGTCCGTTGGCGTGCAAAAAATGGTGCGTTCCGACTTGGCAACTTCCGGGGTCATGTTCTCCATTGATACGGAAACTGGCTTTAAAAATGCTGCCCTAGTAACGGCCGCTTATGGGTTGGGTGAAAACGTGGTTCAAGGCGCAGTTAACCCCGACGAATACTTTGTTTTTAAACCCACATTAAAGCAAGGATTCCGCCCAATTTTAGAAAAACGACTCGGCACCAAAGAAATGAAAATGGTGTACGATATTGGCGGTTCAAAACTCACCAAAAACGTCTCCGTTCCGGTTTCCGAACGGGAAAAATACTGCTTAAATGACGATGAAATTCTCAAACTTGCAGACTGGGCTTGTACCATTGAAAATCACTATTCTCAAGTTCGGGGAAGCTATACCCCGATGGATATTGAATGGGCAAAAGACGGTTTAACTGGGGAATTATTCATCGTTCAAGCCCGTCCAGAAACCGTACAATCTCAAAAATCCGCCAGCGTTTTGAGGAATTATAAACTCAAAGGAACAAGCGAAATTCTCTCTCGGGGTCGCGCCGTTGGCGAAATGATTGGACAGGGAAAAGCCCGGGTTATTTTAGACGTTCATCGCATCGATGAATTCCAAGCCGGCGAAGTTTTAGTAACCAATAAAACCGACCCCGACTGGGAACCGATTATGAAAAAAGCCAGCGCAATTGTGACCAACCAAGGCGGGCGAACTTGTCACGCTGCAATTATTGCGCGAGAGATGGGAATTCCCGCAATTGTGGGCTGTGGTGATGCAACACAGGTGGTAAAAACGGGCGAAAATATTACCGTTTGTTCTGCCGAAGGCGAAGAAGGTCGGGTTTATCAAGGATTAGTTCCGTTTGAAATTGAAGAAACGGTTCTGGACAATTTACCAAAAACAAAAACCAAGATTTTAATGAATGTTGGCAACCCCGAAGAAGCCTTTGGGTTGGCATCTATTCCCTGCGATGGTGTTGGTTTAGCGCGGTTAGAATTTATTATTGCCAACCACATTAAAGCGCACCCGTTAGCGTTGATTCATTACGATAAATTGGAAGATGAATTAACCAAGCGAGACATTGCCGAATTGACCAAGATTTACGACCACAAACCCGATTTCTTTGTTGATAAATTGGCGCACGGTATCGGGATGATTGCGGCTGCATTTTATCCCAATCCCGTGATTGTGCGGATGTCGGACTTCAAGAGTAACGAATACGCCAATTTGTTAGGCGGTCGTCAGTTTGAACCGAAGGAAGAAAACCCGATGATTGGTTGGCGGGGTGCATCCCGGTATTATGATACGAAATATCGCGAAGCCTACGCACTCGAATGTCAGGCTTTGAAGCGGGTTCGAGATGAAATGGGATTGACAAATGTGGTGCCGATGATTCCTTTCTGTCGGACTCCCGATGAGGGTCGAAAAGTGTTGGCGGAGATGGAGAAAAACGGCTTAAAACGGGGTGAAAATGGCTTGCAAGTTTATGTGATGTGCGAGTTACCCAGTAACGTTATTTTTGCCGATGAATTCGCCCAAGTGTTTGATGGGTTCTCGATTGGTTCTAATGATTTAACCCAATTAACGTTAGGATTAGACCGAGATTCGGCGTTAGTTGCTCATATTTTTGACGAACGAAATGAAGCGGTGCGTCGGATGGTAACAATTGCAATTAAAGCGGCGAAAAAATATGACCGCAAGATTGGAATTTGTGGTCAAGCGCCGAGTGATTATCCCGAATTTGCTCGTTTCTTGGTTGAGTTGGGAATTGATTCGATGAGTTTGAATCCCGACTCGGTAATTAAGACCATTCTTGATATCGGAAAAATGGAAGAATCGGGAACAATTTTAGACGATATTATGGAGGTGTCTAAAGCGAGATAAAGTTTTCGATTTTGACAGATTCTATAATTTAAGGCTTGAACTGCTCTACTATTCTTGAAGGTTAGAGCAGTTTTTTGTGAGAGTTAAAGAAGTAAGATTTACTTCCAAAGTTAAAAAGATGATATTTATGCTATAATACTACACTTAAGTAGTCTTAACAAATACGAGACTTTATCCCATGCTGCTATTTGATTCTCAAGTTTTCAAAAACAAGTTGATTAGTCAAATTGATAACTTAAAGCAAGTTTATGAGCAGGCATATCAAGTTCGTTCAGAGTCCGTCGATTTTTTAAATAATATCAGACTAAAAGCGATTCAATCTTTCCAAGAAGACTCATTATTAATGTTTAAAAATTTCCGACAAATTTATCATGTAGTTTTAATTTTTGAGGAAAAAAATAAAGAGTTTTTAAAACCTGATTTAAAAAACAGAATTACTCGTCTCAAATTTGTTTTAAATAGTTACTTATTGATCCTCTTGGGTTTAAATTCTTTACGAGAAGCTCAGGATACTAAAGAAATAAAGCAAAATTGGCAAGAAGAAAAACTTAAACTTCAGTTAACTTGGTTATCGGTTATAAAAAATCAACCAGATTTATTTAATGAATATGAAAATGATATACACCTCTTTTTAAAATCAGTTCAACAAAGACAAGAATATATCGATCAATATAAAGATTACTGGGAAATTATATTTGAAGCATTTTCTCAGTTTCCCAATCTCATTTCTGTGCTTACTGAAGCTATGCAAGAAACAATTGAAATGATGCAGTCTGATATTTACTTAACAGACGATATCTGTATCACCCCTCTGGGATGGACAGCAAATAAATACCCTGAATTAGCTGATTTTTGTAATCAAATATCTTTGAATATTTTGGAAAATAATAGAGAAAAAGTTTTTATTAGAACGCAAGATGTAAGAGAAATGGAAGAAAGTTTTCAGTTTTAAGGATAATTTCAAATGACATCTGATTGGGCAAGTTTATTTAAAGAGGGAGAATTAGCAGTCAAAATAGTTAGAGAAGGACTTGAAAGGCGAGGATTTAACGTTAGACAACCCATGATAACTCTGTTCAATACTGACGAAGATATTCCTATCTATGATGACTATGGAAAAAGACTATTTTGGATATCCGTCAAAGGAGTTGCAAGCAATATTAAGAGTTTAGAAGAAGCGCGTCATAAGTATCAACGAGGATGGATGTGTGGAGAAGTAGAAAGTAAACAGTGGGTTAATCCTCCAGCCGTAGTTATTTGGTATTGTCCAAAAACAGGAGTTGGATGGGGAGCAATTACACCGAGAAGACCAAGCGAAAAGTGGATAATTTATCCATACAAACATGGAATTATACAAGATACTCGAAAAACAGTTCGCACAGGAATCACACATTATATTTATCCTTCTTACCATGTTCCTCCAGATCAAATCATAAGTAAAGAGGAGGTTCTCGAATACATCAGTCAACTTGTTAAATAATTCTACATACTCTCTAATATAAAATTGTTATTTTTGAGATTTAAAACGAACTATAATAATTTTAAGCAACCCTGATTTATTAGATTAGTCTAAAGAAATAGCCAGATTTGAAACTTAATGCTACCATGTAGACTGCTCACGATCTATTGTTAAATCTTTGACAACAGGGTGAGTAGCATTGAATTCCATTGAGATAGTTGCGCTGCTTTAGTCAGGTTTCAGGGCTAAAGCAGTTTATTTTAGATTGAAATGGGTATTAATGGGAAACTCCGACTTGACGCGCCGCCACAATATAACGGAAAATATATTCTGTTAACTCGATATAATTTTCGGCATCCACAGGCGAGTTTGCCCAAACCGTAACGCCATGATTTTTAATTAATAACGCCGGAACGTCAGGTTTTGATTGTTTAAAGCGATCGCTAATTTCTTTTGCTATTTTAGACACGTCTAAATGATTCTTAAACACCGGCATCACCACTTTCGGATGTTCCTCCCAAACACCCAAACCTTTTAACATTTCTATCGGAGGTAAATTTAAGTGATCACCTTCGGTAAAGTTGGTCACCAGTTTGGCTTCTACAGAGTGAACATGATAACAAGCATTTGCTTCTGGAAACAGCGAATAAATGGCTTGATGAATACTCGTTTCCGCCGATGGACGGTTGCCTAAATTTGGATTTTCCATCACTTCTCCTTGCGGAGAAACGCGCACAAAATCTTCTTCGGTTAACTTGCCTTTTTGTTTGCCACTTGCGGTAATCCAAAAACTCCCATCATCGACTCGAACAGACAAATTTCCCGCAGTTCCCGCCATCCAACCGAGTTGATAAAATTGACGCGAAGCGGTGATTAAATCTTGACGTGGATCGCTATTCATCTCTGTTTTTCCCTTATTTATTTCCCCATTTTTCCAACGCTTGACGCAAGACACCAGCCGGAACTTTTTCTAATTCAAAAGAGTCTTGATTTTGACACCGTTCTAACGCTTCAAAAAACGCTTTTACACCCGCCCCCGGATTCTCTGGATGATCCATAATTCCGGTTCCCGCATTTAAAATAACCTCATTTCCATAATCTTTTAAAGCCTGGGGAACAATACCCGGATGAATCCCCGCAGACGGCACCGGAAACACATTTCGCGATCGCAAAATATCTCTAATTTTACCTTCTTCTACCGCATCAAACGGTAAACTCCCATAATGCGCCGGATAAAGCACCGCATCCGCCCCGCCATGCGCCATTAATGTTCCTAAAACCACCGAATAAGCTAACCCCGTATCTGCTGAAGCACACATCGCCCCCGCCAAAGCTGGATGTGCAAAAATTGGCACATTAATATCAGAATCTTCGGCTAAAGCTTCCAACACCGAAAACCCATAAGTTAGCACATTTAATAATAGAGCATTTGCCCCATTTTCAACTAAAATTTTAGCTTTTTTTATTAATTCTGTCGCTGAACCCGTGACATTCACCGCATACAAAACCGTTCGCCCGGTTTCTTGTTTAACCCGTTCCAAAACCGGATAACAAGCTTCTAACCGTTTTAACGTCGGGGCGACCTCTAAATCAGCCATAATTTCATCATCTTTAATAATATCCAATCCCGCAAAGGCAACCTGTTCTAAAATATTAGCATGATCGGTTGCAGATAACCCCAAAGCCGGCTTATAAATTGCCATAATTAAGGGGCGATCCAACACGTTTAAAAGTTTTCTAATTCCTTTGATTCCAAACCGGGGAAACTTGCCATAATTTTCATCCAAACGCAAGCCAACCACCTTACCGACCCCCGCCATTGAATACTTGCCAAAAATCATCGTTAGCAGGCTGGCAATATCATTTTCAACGTTAATTTCGGGAAAGCAAACCGTTGCAATACTCTCCCCATTTTCCTCGGTTTTAATCGCGATCACTTCCCCCAAATGCGATCGCATAATTTCCTCCCGGTGACTGAACCTTGCATCCCAAGTTCCAGCCGTTTGTCCGATAGCAATCACTTTTGCTTGACGTTCAGCATCAACACCCGCAGGAAAACGATAATCTACTTCTATGGTCATTCTTTATTTTAGCACCAAATGAACACATTTCCCCCGTTCTCTAACAGATTGGGGGATTTTATTTTAACCCATAACTAAGGAGTTAGTTTGAGATTTTATGCGAATTTTTGTTTCCGTATATTCGGGAACCCAACCTTCTGTGGTGATAAAGTAACGCACGGCTTTAATGCGTTTTTTATCGGTTAAATGAAACCAATGTTCGCTTCCGGCTGGAACATTAATATATTCTTCGGGTTGAATGGTTAATTCCATCTGGGAACCATCGGGACAAACAAACCCAAACACCCCTTCACCGTCAATAATGTAGCGCACTTCATCATCGGCGTGGGTGTGACAACTTTCAAATTTTGCCATTAATGAATCGAGATTGGGAATATCAGGATGTAACACAATTAAATCCCGAGATTGATAACCATCCGTTTGTTTTAACTGTTCAAAATAATGATCTAATTCCAGAAGCACTTGTTCTTTTTCTTCGTTATCTAAAGCGGGTTTATTTAACAAAGCTTGAAAGTCCGGGTGTTGTCTAACTGGCCAATGATTCAAACGAACATTCAACGGTTCTAGTTGGTGAGAAATATCCTCAATTTGGGTGTAAGTTCTTCCATCTTCTAGTTGTAAAATTGCCATCGTTCAAATCCTCATTTAAAAAATACCTGATTAATAATTTAGCACTAAGGAACGGCAATGACATAATATCGTTCTCGTACCGATGGCCCTCTGACTGTCACCTGCAAGCGGCGACTCAGAGGTAAACGTCCAATAAAGTCAAAATTGCCCTCAGCATCCGTCTGAATTGGTCGATCATTAATATACACTAAATCCATCGGATCGACCGTTCCTCGCAATTGTACCGTTTCTAAACCCAATCGGGTTAAACTTCTAACTCGCAGTTGAGATAAGGGGGGAATATTGTCAATTGGTGTCGGTTTTTCGGCGGGGTTAACGATAGCAACTTCACCGTTTTCTAGACTAACTTCTTCTCCGGCGTTGACAACTCCAACTGTTCCTTCAAGGGTGTGAATTGCTGTTTTTCCATCCGGGGAAACATTAACTCCAAATGTTGTTCCTATGACTCCGATAATTGTTGTTGGCGTTTCAATTCTAAAGGGAGAATTGGTAACTGAAGTTTGACGTTGATTTT
>CAZNCM010000103.1:13466-16692 GCA_964571155.1 uncultured Lyngbya sp.
AGGACTTGTTTCACTCCAAAAAGGCGAACTGACAAACCGAGAAATTGATAATCTCACTTGTCCTGCTGTGACCGATAAAACGGTGATTTGATTGGGATTAATTCCGGCTTCACCCGAGAGAGTTTTTACTTCAACGGTTGTATTTTCGGCAACTTCAACCCAACCAATATAACTATCAATTCGCAAATTAACAATCGTATCTTTACCCGTGCTGATTTGGTCGCCAACTTGTAAAATATCTCCGACTCGGGCGGGTTGTCCGTTGAGAGTAACCGATTCTCCGTTAATTTCTTCTATCGTTAATCCACGAGTTTCCAAGCGTTGAACGGTTTCTAAAATCGGAGCAGCAAAAGCGTTATCTAACCCAAACAAAGGAATACACAACGCCAATATTCCCCCGGTTAATATTCTCAGCTTTTTGTGATATAATCTATTCATCCTTAACCCTCAACAGAACAGGTTTAAATACTATATAAATCTTAAATGACTGCTGTTGCATCAACCTAATTTTTACCCGATCCCAAAACATAGCATAGTAAAAAGTAGTATCAGTTTTCAAAAATACTTGAGAATGAAAAAATGAAGATTCAACATCCCGATTATTGGCCAGAAACCGCAGAAGCAGCAATCCCCATTCAAGAACAATTAAAATCTCTGGTTGTGACTACCGATAAACTCGAATCGATTCAATATGTCGCCGGAGTTGATGTCGGATTTTTAGACAATTATACCATTTCTCAGGCTGCGGTGGCGGTGTTGAGTTTTCCCGATTTACAACTGCAAGAACAAGCGATTGTCCAACGTCGAACTACCTTTCCTTATATTCCCGGCTTTTTATCCTTTCGGGAAATTCCAGTCATTTTAGATGCCTTAGAAAAACTGACGATAATTCCTGATATAATCATCTGTGATGGTCAAGGAATTGCTCATCCTCAACGTTTTGGTTTGGCTTGTCATTTGGGAGTATTAATTAATCTTCCCACCATTGGGGCAGCTAAATCAAGATTGATTGGAACCCATCAAGAATTACCCGCAGAAAAGGGCAGTTGGAAACCGTTAATAGATCGGGGAGAAGTGATTGGGGCGGTATTGCGATCGCGAACCAATGTTAAACCATTGTATGTCTCTCCGGGTCATCGAATTAGCTTAGAAACGGCGATTAATTTGGTCTTGCAATGTACCCCTAAATATCGTTTACCTGAAACGACTCGTTGGGCGGATTATTTAGCGTCTAAATCAGACTAGCAAAGTCTGAACTCACCTTTTACAATTAAGACAAAGACTATTCTTTTTGCTCTGATGTTACTTCACGAAAAACAAGATCTAATTACTCATTTAAGTCAGTTTGTGACCGAGGCACGTCAGCAAAAAATTGAGTCAGTTGTGCAGCAGCGAACTCGACAGGTGACTGTGATTTTAGAAGATATTTATCAGCCTCACAATGCCAGTGCGTGTTTGAGAAACTGTGATAGTTTTGGAGTGCAGGATGTTCATATTATCGAAAACCGGAATGATTTTGATCTCAATCGCGAGGTGAGTTTAGGTTCACATCGATGGTTAACGATATCTCGCTACAATCAACCCAAGATTAACAATACCAAAATTTGTTTAGAAAAACTGAAAAGTCAGGGCTATAAAATTGTTGCGACAACACCTCACGAAGAAGAAGTAACTATCGAACAGATATCAGTCGAAGAAAAGTTAGGATTAATGTTTGGAACCGAGTTAAATGGTTTATCCGATGAGGCTGTGTCCCAAGCCGATTATTTAGTCAGAATTCCGATGGTTGGATTTAGTGAAAGTTTTAATATTTCTGTGAGTGTGGCTCTGTGTTTGTATGAAATCACCACAAAATTAAGAGCATCCAATCTAGACTGGAAACTCAGTGAATTAGAGCGAGTCGAAATTCAGCTTCAGTGGTTACAGCAATCGATTCGAGGAGGTCAATTTATTGATAATCAGTTTATCAATTAACCTCCGGTTATTTAGACAAATTGACAGGAACTGACTGCAAATCAATCTAATTTTGAAGACGAAGAAGAATAGGGATTAGATCCGGGCGGAGCATTGACCGCATCCAATTCTCGCTGCAAAATTTCCTCATAAATTTTAGGCAAATAGGGAGTCATCACATTATCTTCAATCCCATAACCCAAACTCGTCCAAGTATCAGAAAGAGAACGTAAAACCTCATTAAGCTGACCCTCTCGCAAATCTTGAGCGATATCCATCTCCCAAAATTCCACATCCATTAACCAGTGATAAACGACAATATCTTGATATTGAGCGTCAAAACTGTAAGATTGACGAAACAAAGATTGATGGGGTTCTTCGGGATGATAGCGATAAGCAATTCGTTCCCAAGTTTCGGTTAGCAGTTGATAGCGACCTGCGGCAGTTGTACAGCGTCCCTTATTCGGGCCAACAACAATCGTCACACAACGGTCAGGATGATGAGAGAGATCGGAAATGTGACGCCCACCGTAGAGAACATGATAGGGCTTAGACGAATTCGACTCACTGGCGGAGATCGTTCGCATCAACGCCCGCACATAGGGATCGCCCTCTTTCATAACCAGAGGCGGCCACCGACGATCAATATCTCGATTGATTTCTTCGAGAACAATATCAAGCTGATCCCCTGTAAAATCGTCTGACTCCATTTCTGGCCAATAAACGAAAATTCCCGCTAAGACCAGACTCATCAAAATCAAGCGTTGGAAAACACGACCTCGGCCGACCGTCCGTCTTTGACGACGTTCCCTCAAAGCTAGGGCGGTCATCTTTTGGGAAGCGGACGAAAAATTTTGAGGGTTCATAGGAGTTCCCGACGGAAAATGCTGCGGTTGAACTCGGTTTTTTGTTCTTCTTGTTCGACTCATGAAGTTTTAAACGACACTAGCGAACAACTGATCAAAAGAAGGTTGAGTTCCTTCCGGCTTGGCAATAATCTCAACAATTTTATTACGAGCCGTCGGGATAGACAACGCTTCGACACAAACTTCAGCCACCTTAGTCCGGGGAATACTGCCATCAAATAGGGTATCGGCGGACTTCATCACAATGGCATCTTCGTTGTCTTCGTTCTTAAGACCTCCCGGACGAACAATGGTGTAGGTCAAACCACTCTGACGAATGTAGTCTTCAGCTTGCTTTTTCCAAACCAGAATCAACCAGAATAGATTAAGCGGGTGAAACAACTGCGAGACACACAACGAAGAAACCA
>CAZNCM010000104.1:0-689 GCA_964571155.1 uncultured Lyngbya sp.
AGCCCCAAGTTAGTTATCTATAGTCTATGTTAACAAATGATCTCAAAGTTTTCAGTTTCAAACTTTACAGCGAGTAATGGAGGATTTAATTTACCCAAACTTCAGTCCAAGGATGACCCCCAACTTCGACGCCACATTGATCACTTTTAGAAGCTAAAATAACCTCTGTACCTTGTTTTAATTCTAAGCTGACTTCAGCTTGCATCGTATCCCGACAAAAGAAAATTAATCCATCTTGAGTGGGGGCGCGTAAGGGAGTTCCCGGTTGGTTTGTTGTCGCGGTTAACGTCACTTGAAACTGTTTGTTTTTAGCTTGAACTTGCCATTTTCCCCAAGGTTCAATTTGCCAGGAAACTTGAGAATTCCAGGGAACAAATTCATAAAATTGCCCGTGATAATGAATACCAATCATGGCGACCGATTCCATCCAGGTTAATACTCCCCGTCTTCCTCCTCCTGCGGTTAGGGCTAAATCGGGTTCATTTTCAAAACAGTTACAATTAATCCAAAACCATTTTTGTGGAAACGCCCCGCCCCAATTTTTCTCACTATAAGCAGGTGCATGATTAAACTCATAAATTGTATCATTCCACTCGATCCAACCTGTAGCTAACCCATGCGCCATTAAAATCTGCCAACCCGGTTCAAAAATCGGCAAAAAAGACAACCATCCGGCTGTAGACTGTTGA
>CAZNCM010000104.1:710-4384 GCA_964571155.1 uncultured Lyngbya sp.
TTTCCCCACCCATAAATCGGTTGTGTAGAATATTCCCAACGACAGGTTTGTTGAGTTCCAGGATCATGTAAAATACCTTGATGCCAAGTTGTCGTAACTTGATAACCTTGGTGAATATGATCATTAAAGAGTTGAGGTTCGAGATATCCCGGCGCTGAACTTAAATCCGTTTGACCCCAGTGACCCAATTCTAAGGCGTCTGGAGATGCCCAAAACCTCTTAACATCGGGAAAGGTTCGACAGAGATAACCGTCATCTGGGCCTAAAATTTGCGCCCCACCGCCACTGTGAAGATTTCCACCAATGGGGTCTTCGATGGAATACATAAATGCAAAGGTTTGACGGGCTTCCGGTAGGGTAACGCGAAAATACCAACCTTCAAAAAAACGATGTTCACTTCCATCCCAGTGATAGTGACTGTGGGGAGTTTGCAAAGGGTTTTGTTGAGACATATAGATGTTATAAATCTAATCAATATTAGCTATTCATTTTTGCGAATTTTTATTATAGTCGATTTTATCTATAAATTCAAAAAAAGTCTGATTTACGGGTTTAATAATTGTTTGATTTTAAAACTCAGCAGATGATATTGATTGTCTTCCCAAACCGGAATAGAGTTTTGAAGAGAAATCGGTTCTTTTAATTCAATCCAAGACCGACAACCTCCATAACTTGAATCATAGGTAATTTCAAAAACTGAGGAGAGTTTATAGGGTTTTAACAGGAGTAAAAATAAGGGAGTTTTGGGCTTAAAATTTATCCGTTCTCGGACAAAATTTTCATTCCAAATTAGAAAAGGCTGTAAATCAGAAATTAACGCTTCTGCTTTTGAGGTTTCTATTGCTAAAACATCGGTAATTTCTGCCCAACTGCTAATTTTAACCGTTTGGGGATGCCAAAGCGAGGGAACAGCTTGTACTTGATCGGCATATTCGGGTAAAAGTAAATTAGGCTGTTGGTGTTCAAAAGTCGGATATAATAAAACCTGTTTATATTTAACATCAAACTGACCCTTCTGTTCTCGAATTCCCCCTTTTCGCAGGAGTAAAATCGTTTTCCCTGTTTCTAAAGCATTAACGGCAATATTCCACTCTTTTAACGCTTGTTTGATTTTAACTTCCATAAGATAGATACAGAATCAGCAATTTGTTTCTACAATAACAGAATCAGCACTATTGAATAAGTTAGGAGTTTACCATGAAATTACGCTCTCTGGGTACATCTAATCTTTCAATTACCCCCATCATTATGGGAACTTGGCAAGCGGGAAAACGAGGTTGGACGGGTATAGAGGATGAAGAAACGACCAAAGCAATTCGGGCAGCCTTTGAAGCGGGAATAACGACAGTAGACACCGCAGAAGTTTATGGGGATGGTCATTCAGAACAAATCGTTGCTAAAGCATTATCCGATGTTCGGAATCAAGTCATTTACGCCACCAAAGTTTTCCCCAACCATCTCAAGTATAATCAAGTGATTGAAGCTTGCGATCGCTCTTTAAAAAATCTCCAGACCGACTACATTGATCTGTATCAAATTCATTGGCCATCTGGGAACTTTAAAAGCGAATTTGTGCCGATTGAAGAAACCATGAAAGCCTTGAATAAACTCAAAGAACAAGGTAAAATTCTCGCTATTGGAGTCTCTAACTTTTCTCTAGACCAACTGGTAGAAGCCTCTCAGTATGGTCGAATCGATAGTTTACAGCCGCCCTATTCTTTGTTTTGGCGTAAAGTCGAAAAAGATCTTCAACCCTACTGTGTCGAAAATAACATTTCAATTCTGTCCTATTCCTCCTTAGCCCAAGGATTATTAACGGGAAAATTCGGCCCGGATCATCAATTTGCAGAAGGTGATAATCGATCTTCTAATAAGTTATTTGCCGATAAAGAGAATTACGCCCGAGTCCAAACTGCTTTAGAAAAATTGCGTCCGATTGCAGAGCGAAATCAATGCACATTAGCCCAGTTATCTCTGGCTTGGTTAATTGCTCAACCTCAAACCCATGCAATTGTGGGGGCGCGTCACGAAGAACAATCTCAACAAAATGCCCAAGCGGGAAAAATCAAACTCTCAGAGAGTGATTTAGAAGAAATTGACCAGATTGGACGGATTGTAACTGATCCATTAGATGATAATTTGATGATGTGGAATTTCTAGAATTTTAGGGGTCTTTTGGGGGTTTATAGGCATAAGATGGGCAAAAAGTGCTTTTCTTTTTCCCCCCTTGATTTCACAACAATCCTCGATAACGAATAAAAATCAAAATTGCCGCCCATGATCCTAAAGCCACTTTAATCGCCACCAGGATGTTCAGCAAGGGAATAACTCCACCACTAATCAGTGAACCCAATTGTCCGTGTGGTAATTCAATGCCAATTAGAGTGATAACAGCTAGGATGATAAAAACCAAAACTGAAACCTTTTCCCAGGTTGCGGCTCGCCAACGTTGATAGATGTCCTGCATCGACTGGTATGATGAGGTAATTGCCACCAATCCGATCGCGGTTCCTCCAGCAACACCCGCAGCAAAACCCCCACCTGGACTCAAATGTCCGCGAATTGCGAGTTCAATGCTCACTAATGCGGCAATTGTAGCGCCGAGACGAGCTAAAACAATCGAGGGTTGATCATTAAATTGATAGATTGTGCAGGATGGGCTTTCATTAGCGAGCAGATATTTAGCCCCCATGATGGCGATCGAAAAGACAACGACTTCAAAGATTGTGTCATACAAACGATTTCTAAAGATAATACCCGAAACCGCATTTGGAACCCCACTATCTTGTACGACTAACTCAATAATTGACGGATCAGATAACTCCAGTTCGGGGTTCGGTAGAACTAGCATTTTAATATAAAGTGCGATTCCGGCGATCACATAAACCCATTTCATAGAAACCTCTTTAGAATAAAACAAAGTAAAGCCTTTAGGCTTGAGTCTGTGTAAACAATCTTAGTCTTTCGCTGTATCGAGGAGTGTTAATTAATTTAATTCTCGTCTCCCTTCCAATGCCCGGGCGAGGGTAATTTCATCAGCATATTCTAAATCTCCACCCATCGGTAAACCAAACGCAATGCGAGTGACGCGCGTAAACGGTTTGATCAGTTGTCCCAGATACAAAGTAGTCGTTTCCCCTTCTACACTCGGACTAATGGCAATAATCACTTCTTTGACCTGATTTTGACTCACCCGCCGGACGAGGGGTTCAATGGTTAATTGTTCAGGGCCAATGCCATCCATCGGGGAAATGACACCCCCTAAAACATGATATTTCCCTCGATATTCTCGCGTTTTTTCAATGGCTACCACATCCCGAGAATCACTGACAACACAAATAGTCTCATTATCTCGCTGCGGATGGCGACAAATCTCACAAATCGGTTCAGCCGATAAGTGAAAACACACTTTACATAAACCCACCTGTTTTTTTGCATCTAACAAAGCTTGGGCGAGGGCTTCGACTTCTGTCTCTGAACGTTTAATAATATACATCGCCAAACGTTGAGCAGTTTTGGGGCCAACTCCCGGAAGGCGTTGCAATTGTTCGATCAAACGGGCGAGGGGACGTGTATAAACCGTTGGACTACCTCCAAGACTGAAAATCTATTCTAAGATTGTAACTATTTTAGAACTGATATTCCCCACTTCCTATGAATCTTAAAAGGCAAAC
>CAZNCM010000104.1:4394-16645 GCA_964571155.1 uncultured Lyngbya sp.
TGTTTCCCCCGCAATTCCGCTGGCTGCACTGGGTTTGCCGATGGTGGTCTACCTCCCACCCTTTTATGCAGAAGAAATGGGACTGGGTTTGTCTCTAGTGGGTACAGTTTTTATGATTACTCGCTTCTGGGACGTTTTTACCGATCCGGTTCTTGGAATTATCAGCGATAAAGTCACAACCCCGTTAGGAAGGCGACGTCATTGGATCATTCTCTCCGTTCCCATTTTAATGGTCTGTGTTTTCAAGATCTTTATCCCTCAACCTGTTGTTAGCGGAACTTATCTCCTGGTTTGGATGATACTGCTGTATGTGGGTTGGACTTTACTGAGTATTTCCCATATGTCTTGGGGGGCTGAACTCTCCTCGAACTATTATGAGCGATCGCGGGTGCAAGGGTGGCGGGAGTTTGCCCTGATTTTTGGGATGTTAGCCGTTTTGATTTTACCTGCAATGATTGAACACCTCTCTAATGGAGGGGCTGCGATGCAGGTTGCGGCGATGGGTTGGTTTGTGATCATACTTTTACCCATTACGGTGGCGATCGCGGTTTCTCTGGTGTCAGAACGTCCGATCCCGAAGTCGTCTCCGATTTGTTGGAAACAGGCTACTGTTCTGCTGTTGAAAAATAAGCTTCTCAGACGGGTTCTTTTAGCTGATTTATGTACAGGAATTGCCCCTGGAATCACCGGAGCGCTCTATATTTTCTTTGTGGATTCTGTCATGGATCTCGGCAAATGGTCAAGCTTAATGTTGCTGATTTATTTCATTGCTAGCTTTTGTGGGATACCTTTTTGGATTCGTTTAAGCTATCGTTTTGAAAAACACCATACATTTACAATTGCAAAGACTTATATCTCGATTACACTGCTGATCATACTCTTGATTGAACCGGGCAATTTGTGGTTTTACGGTTTCTGCAATATTCTATTTGGATTAGCATCGGGTGCTGGAGCTTTTCTATTACGCTCAATTATGGCAGATGTGACGGATCAGGATTATCTCGAATCAGGGACACAACGCACCGGCCTCTACTATTCTATGCTGACTATGACAAACAAAATTGGTTACGCGGTTGCTGTGGGTGTGATTTATCCGATCCTCGATTGGATTGGCTTTGTTCCGGGCGGAATCAATACCCCTGAAACGATCACAACTCTCAAGTATATATTCGTTTTTACTCCAATTCCCATCTGGCTTTTAGCAGCAATCATCATGTGGAACTTTCCGTTAGATAGTAAGAAGCAAGAACATTTACGCCGTCTACTCGATGAACGAGAGGAATTGTTATCGCAAAATTCAGAGGTCTAAAATTCAACTCGCATCTTCACTTCGGTTTGACATTTTTCTTTCCTGATTGTTAGCCGCGACTGTTTATTAACTTCAAAACCCGGCTTCTTTAAGATTTAGAAACCGGGTTGATTTGTTGATAATGTAATCAGGGGTTTTATCGTAATGCTGCGTCTCTCAGTTCAGCCGGACGTACAGAAATTTGTTGAGTTTGATCGCCTCGTTGTACCTTAATATTTAAGGGTTGATTGACACGACTCAGTTCTACTTTCTGTTGGAGTTGATCGGCTGTTGTAATCGTTTCGCCGTCAATTTGAGTAATCACATCACCACGACGTATACCTGAACTTGCAGCCGGACTATCGGGAATCACTTCAACCACTAATACGCCTTTGATTTCTGGAACTAACAAAGGTGAATTAGGATTGCGATTAAACTCTTTGGCGATATCTGGTGTCAGTGTAACCATCCGTACCCCAATATAGGGATGAGAAATTTGTTCCCCTCGGGCTAATTTGTCTTGAATAGATTTGGCTTTATCGATAGGAATTGCAAATCCAATCCCTTGACCATCTGCCCGAATTGCGGTATTAATTCCAATCACTTCGCCTTGATTATTTAATAACGGCCCGCCCGAATTTCCGGGGTTAATTGCCGCATCAGTTTGAATAAAATCTAAGCGTTTGTCGGGAATACCGACTTGAGAACTCGGACGATTTAAGGTGCTAACAATTCCTAAAGTTACAGTGTTATCTAATCCTAAAGGATTTCCGACTGCAATCGCCCAATCTCCGACTTGAACTTGATCAGAATTTCCTAACGGAGCAACGGGTAAATTATTCCCATTAATTTTAACAACGGCTAAATCGGAGGGTTCATCAACCCCTCGAACTTCGCCTTGAAATTCTCGTCCATCTTTGAGAATAACAGTTACTTTATCAGCGCCTTTAACCACATGAGCATTTGTTAAAATAATGCCGTTGCTGTCAACAATAAATCCTGATCCTTGTCCGCGTTGTTGAAATTCTTGGGGGCTTTGAGGGGCAAAGTCTTCACCAAAAAAGCGACGAAAAAACGGATCATCAAAGAAAGGATCAAAGTTGCGTGTTACCGTGCGTTCAGTATCGAGTCGGACAACGGCTGGCCCCACTTTGTTCACCGCAGCAGTCACAAAGTTACGAACGGCGGGATTTGTTGGGGAAATGGCAACAGTTTGGGGTTGAGGTTGAACCGCGACAACTTCTGTTACCGGACGACTATTTGCATTGGCAGGAGGGAGTACCAAAGCGGGAAATACACGCAAGGAGAGTAGGGTTAAACCTACACTTAAAAGAATCGTCAAAACATAGCTACTAATCTGAGAGACTGAAAAACGGGGTTGTTCATAGGATGGCATAAATTCCTCCTTTTTTGGTTCAAATCAACGGATTAATGTCTTCCCTTTTTATTTTAACTTGTTTTGAGTTTTTATTTCTTTTTTTCCATCTAAATTTACTCCTCTATAGCTGCATATTCATCAACTCAAATCGAGGGTTAAACTGACTGATTTGGCTAATATTTTGGTAAAGTTCTTGTTCTTGAGAACTCATGTTTTTTGGGGTGACAACTTTCAGTTTAATGATCTGATCACTCCGTCCTCCTTTAGCATTAATCCAACCCTTTCCTCGCAGTCGTAAAGATTGACCCGAATCAATTCCGGCTGGAATTTTTACTGTTACCATACCATCCGGTGTCAGAACTTGAATTTGAACCCCTAAAATCGCCTCATCGGGACGAATTGGAACTTCACAAACGATGTTATCACCGTCAAATTGAAAGAAAGGATGGGGCTGTAAATTCACCACCAAATACAAATCACCTCGTTGTTGAGTTGCTGGATTAACTCCTCCTTTTCCTTTGACGCGAATTCGAGTTCCAGGTTTCACACCTGCGGGAATTCGGACTTTAATTGTCTCATCATCGAGTTTAAATTGTTTTTGAACTCCGTTAAAGGCTTCGGAAAAGGTTAAGGTAATTGAAGCTTCAAAATCCCGTTGAGGAACGCCTCCATAACCTCCTCCTCCAAACAAATCCCCAAACGGATCATTTGCTCTAGAAGAACCCGGAGGTGAAGATGTACGATAGCTATAAGTTCCTCTAGAACCTCCGCCAGCGCCGCCAAAACGTCCGAGTAATTCGTTAATAAAGTCGTCAAAGTTACTATACTGACCGAAGTCGAAATCAAACCCTCCTCCGGGTACACCACCCTGTCCAGATTGTCTCCAATATTGACCAAATTGATCATATTTTTTCCGTTTCTCGGGGTCAGATAAAACTTCGTTGGCTTCGTTAATATCTTTAAAACGGAGTTCGGCTTCTGTATTTCCGGGATTTAAGTCCGGATGATATTGGCGAGCAAGACGACGATAGGCTTTTTTGATCTCATCGGCGCTAGCATTTTTATTAATTCCCAGAACGGCATAATAGTCTTTAAAGTCAGTTTTAGGCATTCATATTCCTCCTAATTTTATCTAAGATAACAGAATTGGGAACCGGGTTGAGAAAATGACTTTCTGCTTCCCCGTTCCCCCTAGAAAATTATAGTTTATGCTCTGTGTTCAATCCTTGAGCGATCACTTCCGGATAGATCTAGAAGGATTTAAACCGGGTTAAGTTTAACCGTCTTCACCCAATTATAGCCGTTTTCAATTATCCCAGAGACACTTTAACAACTTTATTTTTTTCTTCTTCGGCTTTCGGTAAGGTGAGGGTTAAAATTCCGTTTTGGTAATCTGCTTTGACGTGAGTATTTTGAATCCGAACTGGAAGGGGAATAACCCGACGGAATTTTCCATAACGAAACTCTGTGCGAGTCATGCCTTTTTCTTCAGTTTTAATCTCAGATTTCCGTTCGCCACTAATTGCAACGGCTTCAGTTGACGCTTGAATATCGATGTCTTCGGCTTCGATTCCCGGAACTTCTACTTTCAAATGAACTGCATCCGATGTTTCGTGAATTTCAGCCCGTGGAACAAAGCTTTCTCGGGTTTGATCGACTGAAGTTTCGTTTGTAAAACTATCAAATAAACGGTTCATTTCCCGTTGTAAGCTATCAATTTCTCGTAATGGTTCCCAACGCATTAAAGGCATAGCTTTTATCTCCTTGTTAAATTTGATCAACTTCTAGACTTAGGGTTAATCATTACCCTGTACAACTTAAGAATAGTAAATCTAGTTTAGACTCGGGATTCGGTTTTAACGACTCTCTGACTGGCAATAACCCGACTTGGAATTAGAGGTTTAATGGGTGTTTAACCGTCCGAATTAGTTCGGTAAACTTCACTTGAGTTATAATCTCAGGGGAATAAACGAATGTTTAAGATGGATGATCAACGCTTTACCGATACGCTTAAAACCCAACCAGGATCTCAAACTGAGTTTGCAAGAAATCGCCGTGACTCATCGCATTCAAGCGGGATTCATTTTAACAGGTGTGGGCAGTCTTAAACAAGCAACCCTACGGTTTGCGGGTCAAGAAACCAGTGAGTGCTTATCGGGACGGTTGGAAATTATTTCTTTAGTTGGAACGCTATCAACAGAGGGAATTCATCTTCATATTGCGATCGCAGATGCTCAAGGAAAAATAATCGGCGGACACCTACAAACTGGCTGTATTATTTACACAACGGCTGAGATTGTGATTGGCACAATTGAGGGGTATATTTTTCAACGCACTCCTGATGCTGAAACCGGATATTTAGAGCTAGAAATTAACAGACTTCTGACTAATTTTGAGTGAGGGATTCTGAAATATAATCAGCAGTTGCTTCGACCAGTGCGATCGCATTTTCATACATCATGCGAGTTGGCCCGAGCATTCCGACACTCCCGACTGGGATTTTATTGCGGTAATATTGTCTAGAAATCAAGCTACAACATTGAATCGGTTCGAGGGGATTTTCTGCACCAATTCTAACACTAACTCGCTGTTCTTGTTCGGGAGTTTGAAAGATTAATGGCCAGAGTTTTTCTTGTTGATCTTCGAGGAGATGAAGAATAGTTTGTACTTGTTGGAGTTGGGAAAATTCGGGTAAACGCAACACTTCTGATATTCCACTGAATTGAATACGAGTATGTTCAGGTTTTTGGGTGCGTAAACTTAAATCATCGAGAAGTTTCCGAATTAAATTCGCATAGCGTTCAAACTTACGATCCAACTCACTCCAGTCAAGCGTAGAAAGTTCACCTAAAGCGTGTCCTCGCAGTTGAGCATTAAGAAAGTTAGACAAAATTTGCAGTTCTTGTTCGAGGAGTTCTTCGTCTTGTGAAAGTGCAGAAATAACTTCGGTGACTGCCACTTCTAAGGGGTGATCAACTTGCGGCAATTCCATGATAATCGACTGGGTTTGATAGCTATCGGTGACGACAACCAGCATAATTTTACCCGGTTCCATAGACACCAGTTGTAAATGTCGTAGGTTATCACTGGTGGTTTGGGGCATAGTAATTAGGGTAATATATCCACTCAGGGTTGAGAGAATTTGCGCCGCTCCCCGTAAAATCGCTTCGATACTCCAGTTTTTGGCGTCAAGTTGTTCGCGGAGAAGCTGAGTCACTTGACTGGCGATTGTATCTGAAGGGGTGATCATCCGATCAACATAAATCCGATAGCCGGAGTCGGAGGGAATTCGCCCTGCGGAGGTATGGGGTTGATAGAGGAGTCCCGCTTTTTCTAATGCACCCATGTTGTTGCGAATTGTTGCTGGACTGACTTTGAGGTTAAACTCCTCCACAAGAGCTTTTGAGCCAACGGGTTCTGCGGTGGCGATATAATGACGGATTGTAGCCCACAGGATATGGTGTTGTCGCTCTGAAAGATTTACTAGCACGGGCATTCGACTCAAATGGGGTTGAACTAGACTGTTATGCAAAGGTGGACAAATTGGAATCTGCTGAGGACAGATCTAAAGGAATTTTTTATATACAAAGATAGCAGATACTCGAAATTTCACCAGAACAATGGTTTTATTCTAGTGAGATTTTTGCCTTTTTCCCTAATTTGAAAAAATAGTTAAATTTTCTGGATTTTGAGCCGAAATTATGCTATATAAACAACTGAAGTTAGGCGATGGTTTGAATTTCAGTCGAGAGTAACCACTGTTGCAATTTTTCTATTAAGGCTAAAGTGTGGCGAGAAGCGGCAAGATTTCCCTGGTTGGTGAAGCATTGACAGGCGGCTTTGAGATCAGCGATCGCCCCCGCATATAGCCCTTGTTGCTGTCTGAGCATCGCTCGATTAAAGTGAGCGAGGGCATGATTGGGGTTGAGGTGGAGTGTGGCTGTAAACTCTTGCAGGGCGGTGTGAGTATTTCCCTGACGGCTACAGGCACAAGCATGATTATAATGCGCTCTGGGGTTACTGGCATCGTGATGAATCGCTTGAGAAAAGTCGGCGATCGCATAGGGGATCTGATCGATCATCAAATAGGCGACTCCGCGATCAATATAGATCTCAGCTAACTGGGAGGGTTCTAGAGATTGAGTATAGTTTAAAGCTTGGTTATAGTCAGCGATCGCATTGGTATAGTCTTGAAGTTCTGAGTAAGCGAGTCCGCGATTGTAGTAGCCTAACACGGCATCGGCTTGATGTTCAATCAGATGATCATAAGCGGCGATCGCATCGGTTAAATCACCACTTCTGTAGTAGGCTATTCCCAAGTGTAGATAAATATTAATACGGTGAGGTTCAAGTTGGGTGCTATACAGACAGTCTTTGATGGCTTCTGGGTAATTGCCAAGCTGAATCGATACAAAACAGCGATCGCCGTAAGCCTCTGCTAAGGTATTATCAAGTTTGAGTGCTTGGTTGAGTGTTTGTAAGGCTTGAGAATAGTGTTGATGTTGAATGTGTTCAATCGCTTGAGTGAGGTAATTTTCTGCTGCTTTTGATGCTGAATGTGGAGTAGTGTGAGCATGAATAGCAGGAGAATACCCTAGCCAGATAATCACAGCAAAGCCAAGGCTGCACAAAATACGGTACAGTCTGTTCATAATCGGTTATTAGAAATAACGACAACGAGAGGCGCAACGCTTAAGCTAATCGGAGTCTGTTTCACCCTTTACGTTTTGGCTTAAGAGTTCCGCCCCCAGTCAAGGATTCACTTGATTGTGACAAAACTAGATAGTTAGAACCGTCACACCGATCACAATCGCGATCAAATTGAGAAGAAATTACCAGCCTTTTTCAGCTTTGGAAAGAACATAAGCAGATACATCATCAATTTGCTGAGGGCTTAAACGTCCTTTAAAAGCAGGCATCGCGTTTTTACCGTTGATGACTTGGTAAGCGATCGCCGCTTGAGCATCATCACTAAATCCTTTCAAATATTTTGCTAAGTCGGCTTTGCTGAGAGTTTTATTGGACATAATAACATTCTTCCCTCCCATGTGACAGGCATTACAATTGGCTGCAAAGACTTGGCCACCACTGGCTGGATTTCCGTCTGCTAAAGCGGGAGGTTGAATTGCAAAGCCCAAGAGTAGGACAGCTACGGTCAGGAAAGCGAATAACTTGTTCAATGGAGTTCTCCTGTTGAAATATATGAACAGCATCAATCATATTAGATAGTATTCTTCTATTCTCATAAATTTGATAAATCTGTCAAACGACACGCTGTCAAACTTGAAGACTTATTTTGATTTCTAGATCGGTGTGGGGTGAGAAAATTTACTCGCCGGAAACAGTCTTGAATTGATTGAAGATCTCCGTTGAATTGAACTGCGGATTTCTAGAGTGAGCAATGTTGATGCTACAGATTGGGTTCGGATGTCAGTCGTGAAATCCTAAGCTACATTGGAACTTGGATATCTGTTGCCCTCAGATAGATGCCCACAGAATCACCCTATAATCGCATTTGATTCTTAGTTTTGCAGCAATTTGCCGTCTTTCTTTCTACTCAACTCATCAAATGATAGATATACTAATGAATTGGATGACCTCAGCTTGGCAAGCAACTGTCGCGAATATCGGTTGGATGTCGTGGAATCTATTTCTAGCGTTAATACCTCTGGCTTTAAGCGTCTGGTTGTTTTGTCCGTCTGTAGTCTCTAAACCGTCTAAAATGCGCTCACGGATTTTAACTTGGTGTATTGGGTTACTTTTGGGCTTAAGTTTTCTCCCCAATGCCTATCGAGTTGGGCGACAATTTCACCGTTTGATCCAAACCCTAGATACTCGCTATCTGTTGATCGCCCTGGTGATCACGCTCGCTTTGATGGGAGTAGATATCTGGCAACGCCGACAACATCATCAGTTTCACCGTTTATCACTGCGATGGTGGTTAGGGTTTTTAGTGTTTATCTTATTTTTGCCTAATGCTCCTTATGTTCTCACAGATGTGATTCATCTAATTGATCAAATTCGTCAAGGGTATTCAGTGTGGATCATCTCGTTAGCTTTGATTCCGCAATATCTGGTATTTATGTTTATTGGGTTTGAAGCCTATGTGCTTTCTCTGATTTACCTGGATCGCTACTTGGATCGTCTTGGCTGGAAACAGAATCGTTGGATAGCAGAATTGACAATACACGCTCTTTGTGCTATTGGAATTTATCTCGGACGCTTTTACCGATTCAATAGTTGGGATATCATTACAAATCCAGATGTTTTAATGCAGAGTATGGTTGATAACCTCCTCAATCACCGTCCTTTACTCGTGATGTCTGTAACATTTGTAGTTTTGAGTGTGTTGTATGGACTAATGAAGTTGATTACCCTTGCGGTGCTTTCCCCCTCATCTTCTCCCGAGCCTGTGTAACATATTTGACAAGTGGATTTGTCATCACCTACTATCAGACTAGAAACTTGCATAGTCAAAACTCTGTAGAGACTTCAACACGCACAGCAAATGAACCGATTTGACAATCAGTTGTGGAAACGATTTTTAGGGATCGCCCAACCCTTTTTCTATCCCCTGGAACCTGGAAGCAGCAAAGTGTTTCTCGGGTTATTATTATTGCTACTTGTTTTCCTCTTTGCTGTTGTTTTTGTACTGGTTGCTGGAGTCACTTTAGGAAGTCAGTATCTCTTTCCTGAGTTTTTTAATAGCATTGCCCCTGGGTTACTAGAAACGGTAACAGGTTTAATAGAGTCTCCGTGGATTGTGGTGTTTGGCTTAATGCTAATTCTACCTTTAATCGCTGCATTTAATTATAAAGAAAACTTACAATCTCGCTGGCAACCTTGGGCTTTTTTAGCAATTCTTTTGTTTTTATCTGTGTCAGTTAGTGGCTTAAATGTAATTATTAGTTATGTTTCTAACTTCTTTACAACCGCTCTTTCCGAGAAAAATGAATCAGAATTTTGGCGATTTTTATTTGTGTATGCAGGTGTTTTTATTGTTGGGATTCCAATTGTTGCCCTCTACGGCTACACTCGCGATCGTTTAGCCAACTTTTGGAGAAGATGGTTAACCGATAAATTTCTTAATAACTACTTTGAGAATCGCGCTTATTATCAAATTGAATCTCAGCGACAAATAGACAACCCCGATCAACGAATTTCCGAAGATATAAAATCCTTTACCCGCACAAGTTTAGTCTTTTTACTCATTCTGCTCAACTCGATCATTGATATCATTTCATTTAGTGGAATTCTCTGGACTATTTCTAAAAAGCTTTCTGTATTTTTACTCTTTTACGCAGTTTTTGGTACGGTAATTACCGTTTTAATCGGACGACGGTTAATTCCACTCAACTTTAATCAACTCCGACGAGAAGCTGATTTTCGCTACGGATTAATTCATGTTCGTGACAATGCCGAATCTATTGCATTTTATCAAGGAGAAGAACAAGAAAGTATTCAAATCAAAGAACGATTTATGAGGGCATTTCATAACTTTAATCTTTTAATCGGCTGGCAACGAAATGTCGATTACTTTACAACGGGTTATCGCTATATTGTGATTATCTTACCGTCGTTGATTATGGCACCGCTTTATTTTTCGGGTGAGATTCGATTTGGAGATATTACCCAAGCAAACTTTGCTTTTAGTCAAGTTTTATCAGCATTTTCAGTCGTTGTTAGTCAGATTGAAGCGCTGAGTGCGTTTGCCGCAGGTATTAACCGTTTGGCTACGTTTTCAGAAGCTTTAGAACCCGATCATACAACTCCTAGTCCTGGAGAACCCCGAATTGATTTAACAATAGATTCTCCTTTAGCCCTCGAACATATTACCCTCAATACTCCCAACTATCAAAAAACCCTAGTCACTGATTTATCTTTAACCTTGGAACAGGGTCAAGGATTATTAATTATGGGAAATAGTGGTGCCGGAAAAAGTTCATTATTACGGGCAATTGCGGGATTATGGCGTTCAGGAACCGGACAGTTAGTGCGTCCAGATTTACAGAAAATGCTGTTTTTACCGCAAAAACCCTATATGATTTTAGGAACGCTGCGCGAACAATTATTATATCCTTATACTGAACAAGGGGTATATGACCAGAAATTATATGAAGTTTTAGAACTGGTCAATTTGGGTTATATCCCCGAACAAGTGAGTGGATTTGATGTTGAATTGGATTGGGCAAATGTTCTGTCTTTAGGAGAACAACAGCGTTTAGCATTTGCACGTTTATTACTCAGTCAACCCAGTTATGCGATTCTAGATGAAGCCACCAGTGCATTAGATCTCAAGAACGAAGAACGCCTCTATCAAAAGCTACAAGAGACTAAAACAACCTACGTGAGTGTAGGACATCGATTGAGTTTATTAAAGTATCATCACCAGGTTTTAGAATTGCAGGGAAATACCCAATGGCGAGTTATTTCTGCCGAAGATTATCAAGCGGATCTGAATGTTTTGAGTTAGCTTCTCAGAGACTTCCTCAGTTGGTTTTTTCAATCAGATTGCTGAGTATTATTCGGTTCAAAAGAACGGCATTGACTACAAGGCCCGTCAGGATTAACCGCACAACGAACTAATTCTGAATGGGCATTAAAACGACAAGTTGCATCACCGAGTACCCAACGTCCATCCACGAGGCTTCTTTCTTGGGGACGTTCAGCCGATTGTACATAAAGTGAGATTTGATACAGTCGATAACGACCGGATTTTAACTGATAGCGGTGACGACGTTCTAAGACGGCATAAGTTTGACCTTGAAGATCAAGATAATGACCCGGTTGAGGTGTCCAATCAAAGCAAATACTTCCCAAAGACCGTCGAGGATGAGTTAAAATTACCTCAGTTGGTAAAGAATCCGATTCGAGATTATCCATTGATGACTCCGTAGACAAGCATAACTTTTATTATGTCGATTTAGTGAAGGCTTTGTCAAATTTAGGGTGATTAAGTTCTAACAAACCTATTATTGAGTTGAATCAACATCAGCCTGTTATTCGGGTTCTAAAATACTGTAATTTTTGTTAAAGATAAAATTTACTTTAAGTTTATTATTCCTTTTACTCGGAACTTCGAGGCAAATACAATGTTTTTATTTTTATCGAAACTTCTGCCTTTATTTATTTATCCTTTAGGATTGACTTCTTTGCTGATGATTGCCGCTTTGATCTTACTCTGGAAACAGCCTCGTTGGGCCGCAGGTGCGATCGCTTTAGGATTATTGATTCTTCTGACCAGTAGTAATAGTGGGGTTTCTCAAAGTTTAGTGCGATCGCTAGAATGGCAAAATATCCCGAACGGTGAACTGCCAAAAGCAACGGCAATTGTGGTCTTGGGTGGAGGAACTAAAGCCCCAACTCCGCCTCGTCCTTGGGTCGATGTGGCTGAAGCCGGCGATCGCATTTTGTATGGGGCATTATTATACAAACAGGAGAAAGCCCCTTGGTTAATTTTAAGTGGAGGTCGCATTCAATGGAACGGACAAGAACCTCCAGAGTCAGCCGATATGAAAGAAATTGCGGTAGAAATGGGAGTTCGGGAGTCGGCTATTTTGCAAGATCCAGATTCACTAAATACCT
>CAZNCM010000105.1:0-6390 GCA_964571155.1 uncultured Lyngbya sp.
GTAAAGTTTTTTGTAGATATTTGTCAAATAGATCAGGACGCTTTGAATAACCAGCTTGCTAGCATTGAAATCGATGTCCTACTCAGACGGGTTTCCCTCTTCGCCGTCGGGATCATGCTGCTGATATTGCTGTGGGTGTTTGGACTGAACTTGCTTCAGGCTTCAGACCCCTATATCGAGCAAGTCTTATCACTCAATGGAGATCCCGTTAAAGGTCATGCCATCTTTGAAATGAACTGTGCAGGCTGTCATTTTCAAAACGTCAGTCATCAAGTCGGGCCAAGTCTGTTAGACGTTTCTCAACGGAAATCATCCGTCGGCATTATTCATCAGGTGACTAGCGGTCAAACCCCTCCTATGCCTCAATTTCAGCCTACTCCTCAAGAAATGGCTGATCTCCTGAGTTATCTTCAGAAGCTGTAAGCGAAACTTGAATTAGAGTAATTAGTTTACACAAGTTTCATTTATTGTGCTATAGTATTAAAGGTCAAGAAATTGACAAAACTTGCTGGCGTAGCACAATGGTAGTGCATCCGACTTGTAATCGGAAGGTTGTGGGTTCAAATCCGACCGCCAGCTTTTATTAGAGGCACTTTCAGACAATGCAACTTAACCACTTGGAAGCTCCATTTTTGATTGGGGGTGTCACAGTAACAGGAGTGAAAAACAATAGAAATCCACTTAAAAGTCTTATTTAGGATGTCTAGTAGTCTTATAAGTTCTAGGAGTAATGTATATCAATACTTTTAGAGAAGACAACCCCTAAGACAGCCCTAGACAGGGGGTTGTCTAGTAAGCCTAGAACTGAGGTATATCAATACTTTCAGATAAGACAGCCCTATCTCACAGTAAAAACACCCCTCTACTAACAGAAGGGCGCTTAACAGCCAGTACTTAACTTTGCTCTACTGATTTAACTCTACTGGCACGGGTTGATTAACGGATTGCTCTGGCTCATTCTCAATGAAAGCGATCGGTAACTTCTGGATGAGTCGGTAGTGAGGAACAGAGAAATATCCTGTTGCTGATTGTCTAAGTTGACCGGACGAGAGAAACCCCTCATTTACCAATTCTCTCAACAGCTTCTTAGTTGAATTAACTGACTCACCCCGATTGAGAACATCTTTGAGAACGAACGGGCGATCGCCAAACTTTTTCTGAGCCATCACCAGCAATCCAAAGGCTGCATAACTTAAATCCTTGAGCATGGTTTTGATTAGTGTTTCAAAGGTCTATACATCTTTATGAAATCCTATGAATATGATGCCAGAGCAAATCCCGGAGAACTCGCCTAATGGTTCGAGGGAGCAACACCAGCCAAACCCTCAAGAGAGAGTGCCAGGTGAAAAATTTGTCTGTCAATACAGTTGTCAATACACGTCATTACAGTATAGACTGTGTATGTACATAAGTAATGACAGTGTAATGACATGGCTAAGAAGATGGTATCTTTTCGGTGTGAAACCGAGTTGCTAGAGGCGTTTCAGATGTTCTGTGATACCAATGAAACGAATCTAACTGAGCAGTTGACCGGGTTCATGGAGAGTGCAGTCAATGGGGGTGTACATACAAATGTACATACAAGTAATGACAGATGTAATGACAGATGTAATGACACGTCAATACAAGCGTCATTACAGGAGATGATTGAGGTACGGATGGCTGAAATAGAGGCGCGGCTTGAAAAAAAGCTGAATCCCTGAGAGCAGAGATTGAGACTCTCAGGGAAGGTGTCAATACAGATGTACATACAAGTAATGACAGATGTAATGACAGCAGTAATGACACGTATGTACAATGTAATGACAGCAGTAATGACAATCGTAATGACAGGTGTCAACAGTTAGAGAACTGGTTAACTGAAACACTCCCCAAACTCAAACGGGAGAGGGGTTACACGTCCAACTCAGCAGGGAGGTTGATCAAGTCAATTGAACGGTTGGCTGATAGCTCTGGTTAACCCTCAAAAGTAAAACCGCCCCAATCCAACAGGGCGGTCGAACACTCAAAACAGTCTATGCTATTGATTCTTGAGTCTAGCCGAATCGACTAACAACTCTTTGACTTTAGCAGAGGCGATCGCAATTATTCCTCTGGGTCATCTTCTAGGGAGCATTGAGATGGTTTGATTATCCCGGCTCTTTGAAGCTCAAGCATTTCCGCTAATGCCCCTTTATAAATCCATTCACCACAGGCTGAACTCTGGGTCTTGCCTGTAGCCAAAAGTACAGCCTTTACAATTGCATATACTTCATCCGTAACAGTTACCGATAATTGAGGCATCACTGATGAATAATTTATTAATAGGTTGACAATACCTGTAACTATGATCTAGCATTTGTACACGAGTACATCAAAGGATGTACAACGTACACGCAAACTATCAGTACCTTGAAAATTAAGGATGTACAGGTATGTACAGTATCTCAGAAATTTCTCAGCTAACGGGATTGAGTGAGGGTCACTTGTCCCGACGTGATGGCAAGTCCCCCTTGTCCCGCATCCAGGAAACGATCACATGGACAGACGTGTACATCAAGGATGAAGACACGGGAGAGGAAATGTTGACCGAAGATGGTTACGGCTACTTATTGGACTATTTGAGTTGCTGTGGCAAGGAAGGCACTATGTCTTATGAAGAATGGCAACGGTCAGTCTGTCAGGAAAACGATCAACCCGTTTCTCTAGTCCCAGTTGAACCCTATGAAGCCGAACTTTCTCCCGTTCCCAGTGCTTCAGAAACCATCACTAACTTGAAATCTCAACTGTTGATCATGGCCGATGAAGTCGGAGTCCAAAACAAACAGTTTGGTGCCGAACTCGCACACCGGATGTTCACCCCTCTGGCTGAAGGTTTCACCGCAACTTCTGAGGAGATTCTCAAGCGTTCGTTTGGAGGAAACAAGAGTGCTTAATTTTCTGTTGGGCAACGCCTTTATGCTTACACTTTGGGTATGGGCAAAAGCGGCATCAATTCCAGTCAATCAGCTAGCGTCTCAGCATATTAACAAAGTGGCTCAAATCTACTCTAAGACGGAAATCTGGGATGAGAATCTAGCTGTTTCATTTGCAAAAGTTTCAGCTATTGTTAAGGAGATTGATTAAGATGTTTGGACTATCAAGAAAGAAGGGTAATTCCATCGGTTCACAATCCATGAGTGAAGCTGAAAGCATTCTGCAGAGTGCCAATACAGCACCCCCAATCTCTAATAACCAGTACAACTGGGCTGCACATTATAAGGGTGATTTCTCAGGCATTGAACGCATCACCCCAGAAGAAGTTGAAGCGGCTAAATTACAGGCTAAAGAACTCAAGGAACAAGTCACCTTACAACGGGGTAAGTTTGCGGCTGATACCGACTCAATGGAGTCTACCAAGCGCATTTTTAAAAGTGAGGAAAGTCACAAACGTCAGCGATTGGGGAAGATTCTAGACGCACGAGACGGTGAGATTAAAACTGGAGAATATCTCAACGGGAAACTTAAGCCAGGACTGCACGAACAGAATCAACGGCTATCACTTTCTCAGGTCAAAGGTGACGCTCTAATTGGACGCATTGATGAACGGTTCCAACTGCGGCGAGAAAAAGTCAATCAGTTGAAGGAAACGCTCTATGCTTAGTACCCGATATGCTGACCTAATCGCGCTCAGTTTGGCATCATTTAATGTTGCCTTGTTGGTGGCTCGACTAATTCAACCTAATTTACTTTGGTGGCAATGGCTGTTAGTCGCATTCTTGTTAGTAAAATCCTCAATTATTGGGGGGTTACTGGTCTATTACGCTGAGTCTAACAAGTCACGTTTTCACCAAGTCAAAACCGCTTTTGTAGTGTTAGCAGTGATTACAGGAGTAAGCGTCTCATGGCTCTAATTTCCATCCCTGAACGGGTTGATAGACGAGTCTCATTCTGGCTAGGCTGCACAAGCCTTTTGTCCATCCTCTCATTGTCCCCAAAACTGGACATTTTCTGGAAGACAATGGCATCATCAACCGCCCTCGGTTGTGCAGTCCTCGCCTACGACACCAATCACAAAAACAAACCCATCGCCATCAGTGAACGGCAACGGGTAGATTCAGAAATAAACATCTTGACCGATTTTATCACCGCTCAGGAGACTTCTCAAACAGAGGAGATTCAATATGATTTACTCACTCAAATTGAGCAGTTCTTCAACAAAGGCAACCGACAACCGGAACCTACTGTTGAACGGGAACCCGTACCGGACACCAAACCAGTTCTATCAGAGGTGATTGAACCCAAACTGATAGACGAACACGACAACAACTAAACAACTTAAAGGGGGTGGTTGTACACCCCTTCTTAATCCATGAAATACAAAGAGATTGAATTTGGAGTAACAGTTAATCTAGGTAATTACGAATCCTTTAAATTGACCTTAAAAGCCGAGTTAGAGGATGGAGAAGATTACACAGAAGCCCTCGCCAACCTACAAAAAGAAGTAGTTGAATTATCCGGTGCTAACCCCTGGCTACTTAAAAACCTTTCCACATACAAAAACAACCAAGAAGTTCTCAAAAACCTTGAGGAAGCTCAAGAATCTTACCAAAATAAGCGAGAACAACTGGATGAATTGATGCACCAACTCCGCCGACTAGAACCGCGTCTGAGTGAAGCCGAAAGACTAATTGTAGAGTTCAATAACTTTGATTCTCACGAGACGACAATCAGTAACCTCTCAGAGCTTGTTCAGAAGTTTGAAAAGCTGAAAAAATATCAAGAAAAACTTCAAAAACGGGAAACAGAAGAAGCAAATAATGACTCCAATGACCCCGTTATCTTCTAAGCAACAACAATTCATGGACTGGGTAGAAAATCACATCGCAGACGCTTTAAGCTACCCAGTCTTTTCTATCGGCCAAGAGGTTTTATTTGAGTGGTGTAATCAAGTTCATCTTGCAGTGATTGACTCCTACGTTATCAGCACTGATATATGCGGTCAATTAAATATTCAATACTGGATCATCCTCACCGAAAATAACTACTACTGGGGAGATGCTCAGAGTCACGATGAACTACTTAAACTGAATCCCATACCTAACAACCTACCCACATCTAGGAATCACTGCAATGACTGCTAAAATCCGATTAACGGCAACTCAACAGGAGATTAACAACTGGATAGCCTTCTTTAACTTTCTAGACCGTACCAACGTTATCAACTTATTGGAAACCTCCAACAGCTACAGCAATCGGGGTAACAGTCAATATCAACGAGTCTACATAGAAGCCGAATTATTAATCACCGAGGACATTGAAAATGGCAACCAAAAAAACTTGGGAACAGCAGATTTTACAGAAGATTGAGGAGGATAGAAAAGTTACTTACTTAGGAGCTGCACACCCGGAATTATCCCCAGAGGAACACCCGAACTTTAAAGTATTTGAATATACTCCTAATAAGAGTTTAGACGGAGATAAACGCTACTATCTTGCAGGCCCAGAGTGGTCAATAATGCAGCAATCATCAATGATTAAAGCTAATCACGACATTCTAGGTCAACGATTGGGTTTTACCTTGGACTTTGAGGAGTGGTTCACCTATTTTGAGTATGAATTCCTGAATGCTATTCCACCTCGGAATCGACCCCCTAAGAATCAGTGGAAACCCTGGGGAAAAGATATCAAGTACCGTCCAAAGAAAAAAAATCTATTAGACAAAAAAGAATCAGCCAGAAAAGGGTTTATGGTTATTGAATTCTGGCCGGATAGAACCAGAGAGAATGATTCTAAGCGCCTACTCGGAACCCCTACTCAATTGATGATGTTATTGATGAATGAGATGAAAACAGTTAAAGCTGAAATAGAAGTCTATGGAATGCCAACCATAGCGTATCAAGAAACCCATCGATTTGTGCCGCAAATACTTCTCTACTTCATGGAAGATTTAAAAGATGTTGATGACAATTTCTCACCCGTGGATGGAAGTATAAGAATTAGAGTAATTGGCGAAACATATGAAACGATTAACGAAACAAAAGCAATAACTATCGCCAATAAAATTAAAGCCGAATTCGCAGCAAACAACGGTTACATTTGGCGAAAAGGTAAAGTGATCTGTTCTTACACAGACAATGAAGCGGGGTTAAAAACTTGGGGGCCGTTTAGAGATAAAGTTGACGCACAAAACCTTTACACCAAAGTTTTAGCCATTCAAAATAAAACGTTTAACGCAGCGAAAATGAATTTTAAAGAAAATGCCAATGCTTCAGAAGCTTACCCGACAATTCCGCCCACTAAAAAAATTTATGGTGAGTCTAGAAAACTCCCTCGCAGTTTTCCAATAGCTGATGTTCGGTTTGTTCGTGCAGAACTTCACATCTGGGGTAGACCAAAGCCAGTCATCCTGATAGACCGCTCTGGAGTGAG